>DATEKS010000070.1:0-24597 GCA_035277325.1 Rhodanobacter sp. | reverse complement strand
GCGGCCGCGCCTCGCTGCTGCCGGGCGGCATCGTTGCCGCCGAAGGCGAGTTCCAGCGCGGCGACCTGGTGGAGATCACGGACGCCGGCGGCAAGGCCGTGGCGCGCGGCCTCAGCCAGTACGCCGCGATCGAGGTGCGCCGGCTCGCCGGGCGGCACAGCCGCGACATCGAGGCCGCGCTGGGCTACACCTACGGCCACGAGATCGTGCACCGCGACGACCTGGTCACCGTGATCCCCGTCGAAACCGCTGGAGGTATGGAGGCATGAGCGAGATCCGATCCCGGGCACTGGCCTGCCGTGATGCGGCGCCGGCCATCGCCGCGCTGGACAGCGAAGGCAAGGCGGCCTTGCTGCGCGAGATGGCGGCCTCGCTGGAGGCGCATTGCGCCGACGTGCTCGCCGCCAATGCACGTGACATGGCGGCCGCCGCTGCCAAGGATGTGCAGGGCGCCATGCTGGATCGCCTGCGCCTGGACGAGGCGCGCGTGGCGGGCATCGCCGCCGCCTTGCGCGAAGTGGCCGGACTGCCTGACCCGGTCGGCCTGGTGACGCGTCGCGAGACGCGCCCCAACGGCCTCGTGGTGGAGCGCGTGCGCATTCCGCTGGGCGTGATCGCGATGATCTACGAGGCGCGCCCCAACGTCACCGCGGATGCCGCCGCGCTGTGCCTCAAGGCGGGCAATGCGGTGATCCTGCGCGGCGGCTCCGAGGCGATCCACTCCAACGCCGCCATCGCCGCCGCGCTGCACGAGGCCTTGCGCGTACGTGGCCTGCCGGAAGCCGCGGTCACCCTGGTGGAGGACCTGCGCCGCGAAACCATGGTCGAGCTGCTGCAACTGGCCGACGTCGTCGACCTCGCGATCCCGCGCGGCGGCGAGGGCTTGATCCGCTTCGTGGCTGAACACGCGCGCGTGCCGGTGATCAAGCACTACAAGGGCGTGTGCCATCTGTATGTGGACCGCGCCGCCGACCTAGGCCTGGCGCTGGACCTGCTGGTCGACGGCAAGACCTCGCGCCCCGGCGTGTGCAACGCGCTGGAGACGCTGCTGGTGCATCGCGACGTGGCTGCCGCTTTCCTGCCGCGTGCCGCACAGGCGCTGCGCGAGCGCGGTGTGGAACTGCGTGGCGACTCACGTACCTGCGAACTAGTGGCCGCCGTGAAACTCGCCACCGACGACGATTACGCCGCCGAGTTCCTGGCCCTGATCCTCGCCGTGCGCGTGGTGGACGATCTCGACGCCGCCATCGCCCACATCCGTCGCTACGGCTCCGACCATACCGAAGTCATTGCCACCCGCGACAAAGCCGCGGCCGAACGCTTCGTGCAGGCGATCCGCTCGGCCGTGGTGATGGTCAACGCCTCCTCGCGTTTCAGCGACGGCGGCGAACTGGGCCTGGGCGCCGAGATCGGCATCTCCACCACGCGGCTGCACGCCTACGGGCCGATGGGCGCGGAAGCGCTCACCGTGGAGCGCTTCGTGGTGCGTGGCGACGGGCAGGTCAGGCACGCGGAAAGCCGCGGAAGGTAGCGCAGGGCAGGCGGAAGCGGAGGATGGAGTTCCCGCACGCCCTGCGCCGCGGGAATCAATAACCCGCGGCGAGTCCGGCGGGGCGCCTGGGGTCGTTGGCGCCTTCCAGCAGGCCAGTTTCGGGATCGACCATGATCGCCTCGTCGGCGCCGATCGAATGGCGCGTCTTCAACGCGTAGCCCATCGTTTCCAGCGTCTTTCGGGTCTGCGGCGTGACCAGCCCGGGCTCGACGTAGACCACGTCGGGATACCACTGGTGGTGCATGCGGGGCGCGTCGATGGCCTGCTGCAGGTTCATGCCGTAGTCGATCACGTTGACGATGCTCTCCATCGTGGTCGAGATGATGGTGGCGCTGCCGGGGCTGCCGGTGATCATGAACGGCTTGCCGCCGCGCAGCACGATGGTGGGCGTCATCGAGCTGAGCGGGCGCTTGCCCGGCTCGACCTGGTTGATCACGCCCTGCACCAGCCCGGCGCCGTTCGCCTCGCCGGGCTTGCCGGTGAGGTCGTCCATCTCGTCGTTGAGGAAGAAGCCGGTATCGCCGGCGATCTGCCGGATGCCGAACAGGTAGTTGATGGTGTAGGTCACCGCGACGGCGGTGCCGTCCTTGTCCATCACCGAGTAGTGCGTGGTGTGGTTGCCTTCGGGCTGGCCCAGGCTGCCCTGGACTTCGGACGAGGGCGTGGCCTTGCCGGGCAGGATGGTGGCGCGCACCTTGTCCAGGTGGTCGGCCGAGAGCAGCTTGTCGACCGGGTTGTGCACGAAGGCGGGATCGCCGAGGTAGGTGTTGCGATCCGCGAAGGCACGGCGTTCCGCCTCGACCAGGTAGTGCAGGCTCTTGCTGGAGCCATAGCCCCATTGGCCCAGCGCGTACGGCTCGACCAGCTTGAGGATCATGCACACGGTGACGCCGCCGGAGCTGGGCGGCGGCGCGGACACGATGGTGTAGCCGCGGTAGTCGCACTGCACCGGCTTGTCCCACTGCACGGTGTAGTCGGCGAAGTCCTGCATCGAGAGGATGCCGTGGTTGGCCTGGCTCGCCGCGACCAGCTTGCGCGCGATCGAGCCCTTGTAGAACGCGTCGGTGCCGCCCTCGGAGATCTGTTCCAGCGTGTGCGCGAGCTGCGTCTGCACCAGGCGCTGGCCCGCCACCCAGGGCTTGCCGTGATGGAGGAAGATCGCCGCCACGTTGGGATACTTGGCGAAGTCCTCCACGCTGTCGTCGAGGATGTTCACGTCGCCCTGTTCGAGCACGTAGCCTTCCTTCGCCAGCCTGATCGCCGGCGCGATGACCTGCCGCAGCGACATCGTGCCGTACTTCTTCAGCGCCTCGTTCAGCCCCATCACCGTGCCGGGCACGCCCACGCCGAGGTAGGTGTCGGTGCTGAGCCCGGGGACCAGGTTGCCCTTGGCGTCCTGGAACATGGTCGGCGTGGCCTTCAGCGGGGCCTTCTCGCGGAAATCGAGGAAGACGTTGCGGCCGTCCTTGAAGTGGATGGTCATGAAGCCACCGCCGCCGATGTTGCCGCAGCAGGGATGCACCACGGCCTCGGCGTAACCGACCGCCACCGCGGCGTCGATGGCGTTGCCGCCCTGCTTGAGAATGTCCAGCCCGACCAGGGTGGCCAGATGCTGCGCGCTCACCACCATGCCTTGCTTCGCGGTGACCGGTTTCGCCTTGGCCAGCGCCGCCTGGGTGGCGGCAGGTGCGCTGGCGATTGCGGGAGTCCTGGGGGCGGCATCGCGGGCGTGCAACGGCAGGCAGCATGCGGCGATGGCCACTGCCAGCAGATGGCGTCGCCACCCCGGAAGGGCGCAATGCCTGCGCGTTGTGCGGTTTGATCCCGTTTGGGCTTGCGCCGTGTCGCGGTGGGCCATGCGTTCGATCTCCACGTCATGTCCAGCCAGCATAGTCACACGCGCGTTGGCCGCTCCAATGAAAAGACGGGCATGTGGCATAACCGGCGATTGTGGACGCGTGGGCCGTGTTCCGCGGCCTGGGATATGGCTCAATCCACCGGTATGCCGGCATCGCGCAGACGCCGGCGCAGGCCGTCCAGCTTGTCGCCGTAGCGCGCGCTGCGCGCGGTATCGCGGCGCATGGGCTGCCGCACCTGCGCCGCGCTGGGCGCACTCAACACGGCGCGCGCGGTCTTGTGGAATGCCAGGCACGCCGGGTCGAACGGCAGCCCGCAGAAATCCAGCAGGCGGCGGATGGTCGGCTCCGGTTCGGCGACCAGGGTTTCGTATTCGAGATCGAGCACCTGGCCGGGGTAGCGCTCCAGCCAGAAGCGCGTCAGCCGGATGAAGTCGATGCAGTAGTCGGCCATCTCGTCGAGGTCACAGGTGAAGCTGCTCTGTTCGGTGAAGAGCTGGCGGAAGCAGGCCAGGCAGGTTTCCACCGGGTCGCGCCGCACCACCACCACGCGCGCCGCCGGCAGCATTGCCAGCGCCGCACCCACCAGGTACCAGGTCACCAGGCTCTTGTCGGTGAAGCGCGGCTTGTTCCGGCGCCACGGCGCGGTGCGAGCGAGGTATTCCCTGCCCAGGCGCTGCCAGTCCGCCGCGCTGGCGTGCGGCACCCACAGCGGGAACGCGGAGTGGCGGCGGCGCGTTTCCGCATCGACCACCTGTGACATGTCCTTGATCTCGTTCGCGCCCTCCACCTCTGGATGCGAAGCGAGGATCTGTTCGACCAGGGTGGAACCGGAGCGCGGGACGCTGACGATGAAGATCGCTTCGCGGCCCAGCGTGGGGTCCAGCGCCGGCGGCGTGTCGTGCGTGAAGATGCGCTGGATGTCTTCCACGCGTCGGCGTTCGCCCGCGGCGTTCCAGTGCACGCGCTGGCGCCGCGAGGCATTGGCCTGCCGGAACATCTCGAAGGCCTGTGCGTAGTCGCCTTGGTCTTCCAGTGCCTTGGCCATCGAGAAACCGAGCAGTTCGCGGTGACGTGGCGACTGTGCATCTGCCGTCATGGCCTGGCGCAGGCTGGCCACATCCGCAGCGTCGAAGCGCACGGTGTTGAGGTTCGATAACCCGAACCAGCCTTCGGCGTTGCCGGGATCGAGGCGCAACACCTCGCGGAAAGCGGCCACGGCGGCGTCGACCTGGCCCAGGCTGGCCTGCGCCTTGGCCAGCGACAGCCGGGCCGGCAGGTGCGCGGGAGCGAGTTCGAGCGCGCGCCGCAACGCCGAGATCGCTTCCTCCGCATGCACCTGCCGCCAGAGTGCCTCACCAAGATTGAACCATGCCGATGCGGAAGCAGGCGCCAGTTCGCAGGCACGCCGCAGCTGCGACTTGGCTTCGTCGACCTCGCCGCGTTCGTGCAGGGCGATACCCAGCCCCACGCGCAGGTCGGAATCATCGGGCCATGCCGGCAGCACGCGCCTGAAGCAGTCGGCGGCCGTGGCATGGTCGCCGCGGTGCTGAGCCATGATGCCGAGCATGCGCAACGCATCCGCACTGTCGGGCGCCAGCGCCAGTGCCTGCCGGATCGAGCGTTCGGCGGCATCGGATTGCCTTCGCCGCCATTCCTCGCGCGCCCTCGCCAGCCACTGGGCGGCTGCGGGCGGCAGGGACGCGGAATGCACGGTTTCATTGCTCATGCCGTCAAGCTACACAAGTCGCTTGAAAGCCGCAAAGAATCGCCGGGGGATGATTAGCGGCTCTTCTTGAAGGGTGTGGCCGTGGATGGCAGCTTGCTGATCTTCGCGTTCATGGATGAAGGCAAAAATGCAGTCGCAAAAAAAGCGCCGGGTGCGAGCCCGGCGCAGGGGGGAGAGCCCTGGGATGGCTCAGAAGTCGTACGCAATGGAGAAGCGGACGCTGCGTGGCGGGTGGGTGTCCTGCACGCGGCCGTAGTCCGGGTTGGGGCTGCTGGTGGTGCCGTAGAAGTCGTTGTAGAAGATCGTCGTCTGGTCGTTGAGCGCGTTAAACACGGAGAGGTTGAAGTCGAGCTTGTGCTGCGCCCATGCCGGCTTGTAGTCCAGGCTGAGATCGATGTCGTGCACCCACGGCGTGGTGCCGAGCGAACCCGGCGGCACGGGTACGCCGCCGCACCAGTAATAGGTGCGCGAACCATGCAGGCGGACCTGATTCGGGCCATAAGCACCGCGGCACATCACCGGGGTGCCCGAGGTGATGTACAGATTGGCGCCGACCGTCCATTCCGGGGTGAGCGCGTAGGCGCCAAAGATCTTGAACTGGTGCTTGCGGCTGTTCGGCAGCACGCCGCCCGACCAGTCCATGCGCTCCGGGAAGTCCCAGGCGGTGGTAAGGGACTCGTAGGAGCCGCCCTGCTGCGAATACGTGCTTACCGGACCTTCGGTGTTGCCCCAGGTGCGCGCGAAAACGTAGTCGAACTTGGCGAACCACTTGCCGTCCCATGCGTGTTCCAGCGACAGGTCCAGCGAGTAGTAGCGGCGTTCCGGCCCCTTCGGAAAGTGCTGGTCGGCCCCACTGAGCGTCACCGGCACGAGACCGCCGTTCGGGTCCTTCATCCAGAGATAGTTGGTCACGCCCGGGTTGACCAGCACCAGGCTCTGCGCGTAGTCGGAGCAGTCCCCCGGCGTCATCCAGGCATAGCCCTGCGCACGGCCGGCCGCGCACTCGATCTGCTCGTCGTCGAAATCGTCGATGATGCGGCTCATGCGCTGGTAGGTGCCGGTGGCGCCGAATACCCAGTTCGTGCCCAGCATGTGGAACTGCTGCTGCAGGCCCAGCACGTAGTTGTCGGAGAATTCGGCCCTGGCGTTCCGTGCCGCGGAGACGCGCGGGTCCTTCGCCTGGCCGTACTCGTTGTCGATCGACACGCCGGTCGAGGGAGTTTGCGGCAGGGGCGTGAAGCCGGTCGGCACGCCGGTCACCGGATCGATGCCTGTGTAGGTGCCGTAGATGCCGGCGTTTGTCACCGGCGCGGCGATGGACAAGGCCACCTGGGTGGGCAGTGCCAGGTAGTATCTGCCGGCGTTGCCGAACACCTTCAGCGTGGAATCGCCGTGCACGTCCCAGCTGAAGCCCAGGCGCGGCGCCCATTGCGGCTTGGTCTCGCGGATGTAGGGCACGCCCGACGCGTCGTAATTGGTGAACTGGTCGTTGCGCAGGCCCAGGTTCAGCAGCAGGTTCGGGGTGACCTGCCAGTTGTCCATGACGTACTGGGCGCGCTGCGTCACGCGCACGCTGGCGACGCTGAGGTCGGTGTGCTGCTGCACGTAGTAGCAATGGGTCTTGCCGTCGGAGCCGAGGGTGCATTGGTTGGATGGCGCGACGTAAGGCGGCACGTTGGGATCGAGGCCGAACACGGGTGTGCCCGGATCGGCCGCCCCGTATATCCACTGATAGCCCGGGCCGGTGTTCTGCGATCCGTCGTTGATGTCGTAGGAGTTGATGTTGTCGATGCCGACCTGGAGATCGTGGTTGCCGAGCTTCCAGTCGAGGCTGAGGCGATAGTTGGTGATCGACTCGCGATGATCGGGATCGGCGAGCGTGGAATTGGACTGCGCGTTGATGATGCCGCCTGGCGGGGCGAAACGCGGATCCTGCATGGACGCGCTGGCGATGTGCGGCAGCTCCGGGTCGTAGCCCGGATAGGCGGGCTGCGTCGAGTAGTACTGGCCGTGCATCTTGCCGTAGGTCGCGTTCAGCGTGAGGTCGTCGGTGAGGTAGGAGGTGTAGTTCAGCACTCCCATCTTGAACACGGTCTTGTTGTACTGGCCGAGGTAGGCGAAATCGCCTTTCTGCAGCGTGTCGTAGTCGAAGTTGTAGTAGGTGCCCTGTGTCTGGTGGGCGTTCTGCAGGTAGCTCAGCGTCAGCACGTTGCTGTCGTTGATGTTCCAGTTCAACTTGCCGTAGAGCTTGGGGTCATGCACGCTGAACGAGCTGGTGACGCCATTGCCGAATTCCGGTGTGTTGCGGTACCGGCTGTCGTCCTTTTCCGCGCTCAGGAAGAAGAACAGCTTGTCCTTGATCAGCGGGCCGCTGACGTAGGCGTCGTAGATCGCCTCCCAGGACCGGTCGCCCTTGCGGTACACGGCCAGGTCGCCCGGCGAATAAGCCGGATCGCCTGCCATCAGCGGGTTGGCGTAGTGCAGGTTGTCGGGGGCGGCGCGCAGGCTGGCCGGCTGCCACAGCACCCGCGCACCGAAGTGCCAGTCGTTGCTGCCGCTCTTGCCGATCTGGTTGATCACGCCGCCGATGGAGCGGCCATACCGGGCGTCGTAGCCGCTGATGTAGGTCTGCTGCTGGTCGATGGCGCCATAGGGCAGGGTGACGCCGCCCATGCTGTTGAGCGCCTCGGTGACGTTCATGCCGTCGACGTAGTATGCGTTCTCCGCCGCGGAGGCGCCGCCGAACACGTTGATCGGGGTGCCCAGCGGGCCGGTGCCCAGCTCGGGCGAACCCATGTTGACGCCCGGCGCGAGCAGGGCGATGTCTTCGGCGGTGCGTGCCAGCGGCAGCTGCTGCAGCTGCTTGGAGGTGATCGTGGTGACCTGGTTGGTGGTGGTCACGTCGATCGGCGGGATGGCGCTGGCGGTGACATTGATCGCATTGAGGTTCACCGCGTTCGCGGGACCGCCGGTGGCGGAGGAGAAATCGACGGCCACCGCGCCGGCCGCCACCGGTGTGACGCCGGTGCGGCTCTGCACGACCTTGCCGTCCTGCAGCAGCGATACCGTGTAGGTGCCGACCGGGAGGGTGATCGAGTACCTGCCGGTGCCGCTCACCGGGATGCTGCGGTTGAAGCCCGCACCGCCGGTGATCTGGATGGTCTCGCCCGGTGCCGCCGGCACGGAGCCGTAGATGGTGCCATTGGTCGCCTGTGCCCAGGCGGTGCCCGCGGCGCCGCAGGCGAGCAGGCCGATGGCGAGAGGCAGCGCCTTGCGCCTGAGGACGTCGTTGCGGTACGGCGAGCGCCGGGATTTGCCCTTCATGTATGCACTCCACTGTGGTGAAACGCCAGGTGCAGCGGCTTCCGGCCCGTCAGGGCCTGTTGTTTCATCGCGTCGCGTGCGGGGCGAGGGCTTGCGTGACCCTGTTGGTCGCCGCCGTCGCCGCCTTGTCTGCCAATCGATGACCCCTTGCCATGAATGGTTTGCGTGCCGGCCACGGCAGAAGCGGGGCGGGCAGGTCGAGCACGGGCATGGCGTGGCCTGAACACGGCGGCATCGCGGCATGGAACGGCGCGGCAACGTCCAGTGGACGAAGCCCGCGCCCGGCGGCGATGCACATCGAGCGGACATCCTCCATGCCCACAGTGCGTCAACGAGCGTAGTCCGTGGCAAGCGAAAGCCGCCAATGAATAATCTTGCGCGCGCCATAACTGAGGGTTATGCGTGCCATCCGGCGCTTGAAATTTTTTCCGCAAGGCGTTCCATTCGGCGCTCAAGCCTTCCAATCGCGCACCGGGGAAACGCATGAAACAATGGCCATTGCTGCTGGGTACGCTTGCCCTCGCCGCGTCCGCACCTTGCATTTCGCATGCAGATGCTGGGGCTCCCGCCAAGCCCGTCGAACTGACGGTGAACCTGCCCGACCCAGTGCAGAAAGTGCTGTACGTGCACGAGACGATGCCGGTCGCGCCGGGCAAGCTCACGCTGTACTACCCGAAGTACATCCCAGGCGACCACGCGCCGGATGGTCCCATCGGCACGATGATGGGCCTGCAGATCAGCGCAGGTGGCAAGCGCATCGCGTGGCAGCGCGACGCCGTGGACATGTTCACCTTCCACCTGGATGTGCCGGCCGGCGTGGACAGCATCGACATCAGCTTCCAGTTTCCGGACACGGACCGGATCACGCCGAACCTGATGGATCTCACCTGGGATCACGTGGCGCTGTATCGCGCGGGCGAGCCGACCAAGTCGCAGATGTTCGAGCCCACGCTGGAAATGCCGGCGGACTGGGGCTACGGCACGGCGCTGGAAACCGCCGCGCGCGACGGCGGGCACATACGCTTCAAGCCCGTGCCGTTCAACACGCTGGTCGACTCGCCGGTGATCGCCGGCAAGCACTTCCGGCAGATCGACGTCACCCCGGCGAACTCCAGCGTGCATCGCTGGCTCGACATGGTGGGCGACAGCGAGGCCGCGCTGCAGATCAAGCCCGAACAGCTCGAGGGTTACCGCAACCTGGTCGTGCAGGCGCAGGCGCTGTTCCGGTCGCACCACTACACGAACTACCACTTCCTGCTGACGCTGAGCGACCACACTTCGGTCGGCGGCCTGGAGCACCATCAGTCCAGCGACGACCGCGCGCGCGGCGGCTCGCACATGTTCGCCGACCCCGACCATTTCATGCTCGACGGCTCGCTGCTGCCGCACGAGTACACGCATTCGTGGAACGGGAAGTTCATGCGCCCGGAAGGCCTGTGGCAGCCCGACTTCGAACAGCCCCAGATCGGCGACGGGTTGTGGGTGTACGAGGGCCTCACGGTCTACCTGGGCGACGCGCTGACCGCGCGCAGCGGCCTGTGGTCGACGCAGGACTGGCGTGACGCGGTGGCCTACCGCGCGGCCGCGCTCGCGCACCGTCCCGGCCGCGAATGGCGGCCGCTGTCGGATACCACCCGGGCCGCGCAACTGCTGTACGGCGGCGATCCGGGCTGGGTGAACTGGCGTCGCGCCACCGATTTCTACCGTGAGGGCCAGCTGCTGTGGCTGGCCGTGGACACGAAGATCCGTGCGCTCAGCCACGACAAGCGCACGCTGGACGATTTCGCGCAGCGCTTCTTCGGCAAGGGCGATGGAAGTTACGTTACCCGAACCTACAGCTTCGACGACGTCATCGCCGGACTGAACGCGGTGCAGCCCTGGGACTGGGCGAAGTTCCTGCACGGCTGGCTGGACGGCGTGGGCGACGAGGTGCCGTTGCTGTCGGGCATCGAGCAGAGCGGCTGGAAGCTGGTCTACACCGACACGCCTTCGCGCTACCAGAACGCCGTAGAGAACGTCGGTCCAGAGGAACTGGGGCCGTCAGGCGTCGACGAGACGTTCTCGGTGGGCCTGTTCATCAGGCACGACGGCCGCATCATGGACGTGCTGTGGCAAGGGCCGGCCTTCAAGGCCGGACTGGCGCCGGATATGAAACTGCAGGCGGTCGATGGACACGCGTATTCCCCGCGTGTCCTGCGTGATGCGATCGTGCGCGCGCAGAAGGACAGGCAGCCGATCCAGGTCCGGGCGGAGATCGACGGGGTCAGCCGCACGTATGCGGTGCATTACGACGGCGGATTGAAGTATCCACATCTGGTGCGTATGCCGGGCACGACGGATTACCTGGGCGAGATCCTTGCGCCGAAACGGTGAGTCAGCGCCTTTCTCCCCTCTCCCGCTTGCGGGAGAGGGGTTGGGGAGAGGGGCTTTTGCTCTCACGCTTTCTCAAGTTTCAAAGCGGTTTCGTGCGCCTGCCAGCTCCCGAGTCACTTTTCTCTTGCGTGGCCAAGAGAAAAGTAACCAAAAGAGAAGGCCACCCCGGTTGGCGCTCTCCGGGCATCCTGCCCTGCGAGTGCGTGAGGCGAGGCCGGGCTTTTCGAGCGGGCTCCTGCCCGCGCGAAAAGGCGTTGCCCTCCCCGGCAACGCCCGCTGCGCGGCCTGATCGTCCCCGCCTCACCGCCGCCCAGGGGCCCCGGAAAAGCAGCGCGCTCCCAGCGCGCAGAAGCAACGGCCAGAGCAGCGCAAAGCCAAAGCAGGGCGTGGCGTCCACGCTTCGACTCGTCATCCCGGCGCAGGCCGGGATCCAGTAGCGGTCACGCACGTTCATGCCTTGCAGCCACTGGATTCCGGCCTGCGCCGGAATGACGAGCGTTAAGGGCTTCGGTTTCCAGATACGGCGCGGTGTGGCCGCATCGTGTATCGCGTAGGCGGGAGTGGCTCCCAAATCCTCGACACAACCGGCTTGTAGTGTCGGCGGATTGAATCAGGCCATTCTCTCTTGGTTACTTCTCTTTGGGCCAGCAAAGAGAAGTGACTCGGGCGCCGGCAGGCGGCCGAAACCGCTTTGAACCTTGCGAAAGCGTAAGAGCAAGCCCCTCTCCCGCAAGCGGGAGAGGGGCGAGTGGAATGTTGCGTCAGTCGACCAGGGGGATACGCCCCAAAGACCGGCGTCAATGCCAGAAATTGACGAACCCCGTGATGATGATCGCGTTCGTGAAATCGATCAGGAACGCCCCCACCACCGGTGCCACCAGGAAGGCGCGCGGCGCCGGTCCGTAGCGTTCGGTGAGCGAGCTCATGCATGCCACGGCATTCGCAGTGGTGCCCAGCATGAAGCCGGTGAAGCCGCTGGCCATCACCGCGGCATCATAGTCACGCCCCATCAGCTGCAGCAGCGGCCAGCAGCAGAACGCCAGCACCAGGATCGACTGCACTGCCAGGTTCGCCAGCAGCGGTAGCGCCAGGCCGGCGAGGTCCCACAGGTGCAGGTTCATCAGCGCCACCACGAGGAACAACGACAGCGCGGTGTTGCCGATCAGCTCCATGCCGCGCGCCGACAGCCCGAACCAGCCCAGGGTGTCGTCGATGTTGCGCACGGCCGCGCCGACCAGCATCGCGCCGATGTAGCCGGGTAGGGTCACGCCCAGCCGACTCAGGCCGTCGCTGATCCATGCGCCTATGCCCATCGCCAGCAGCATGAACACCAGGTTCTTGAGTCCCGCATAGGCGGGGTCGATGGTGCGTCCGGGGGGTGCCGGCGCCATGACTGTTGCGGACGTGTCCGCACCGGCATCGCCGGCTGCATCGGCCGGGCGCAGGTTGAAGCGCCTGATCAGCATCGCCGCGATCGGCGAGCCGAAAATGGAGCCGAGCACGATGCCGGCCATCGCGTTGGCCAGCGCCACGCTCTGCGCGCCGTGCACGCCCACCTTCTCGAACAGCGGCGCAAAAGCCAGCCCGGTGGCGGGCCCGCCCGCGAGCGTGACCGAACCGGTGATCACGCCGAACAGCGGGGGCAGGCCGAAGGCCCTGGCCATGCCGATGCCCAGCAGGTTCTGCACCACCGCCAGCACGCTGGCCAGGATGAGGAAGAGCAGGATCTGGCGGCCGCCGACCTTGAGCAGGGTCGCGCTGGCGTTGAAGCCGATGCCGGTGAAGAACGCGATCATCAGCGGCTGCTGCCACGCGGTGTCGAAGCGCACCGGCGTGACGCCCCAGTGCCTGCACGCGAGCATGAACAGCGCCACCAGCAGGCCGCCGATCACCGGCGCGGGAATGCTGAAGCGCATCAGCAGCGGCACGTGCCGACGGATCGCATAGCCGACCAGCAGGAACAGGCCGCCGCAGGCCAGTGTCTGGATCGAGTCGAGTGTCAGCACGCGCAGTGGTCCCGGGCGACGGCGATCATCCCTGCACTATGCCGTAAGAGCCTGTTCAATGTTTCCGCGTGGCCCGCGCCGGGAACTGTTTGCACGCAGACCAAGGAAGAAGGAGGAAGTGGACGTCCGTCCACGACCGAGTGATGACGCAGGGATGCAGGCAAACAGACCCGGCCCCGGAATTTATGGGTGCAGGGGCTGCCCTCGAATGGCCGCCATGCGGAAGCGCGCGGCTTGGCCTGCCAGCCAGGCAGGCGCTGCGCCACGCGCCACCACCTGACGGCCATTCGAGGGCGACGCGAGCTACGCGGAGACATTGAACAGGCTCTAATTCACTCCGGGAAGCATGCAACAAGGTTGTCCACGATGGCCTCGACGCCCATGGTGACCGGATCCTGGCAGGGCAGCCCGAACAGCGAGCTGACCCGTTCGCAGGCCGCCTGCGCCTCGCCGGCCGGCATCTTCGAGGTGTTCAGCGCGATGCCGACGGGCCGCACCGCGGGATTTGTCAGGCGCGCGGCGGCCAGGTTGGCCTCCATGCAGGCGACCAGCTCCGGGATCGGGTAGTGCGGCAAGCCGCGCATGTGCTGTCGCGTCGGCTCATGGCAGAGCACGATGGCGTCGGGTTGCGAGCCATGCAGCAAACCCAGCGACACGCCGGCGAAGGACGGGTGAAACAGCGAACCCTGGCCTTCGATCAGGTCCCAGCCGCCGTCCGCGCGCGCCGGCGAGATGGCCTCGGCGGCGCCGGAGATGAAATCCGCCACCACCGCATCCACCGGGATGCCCGCGCCGGCGATCAGGATACCGGTCTGCCCGGTGGCGCGGAAATCCGCCGCATGGCCGCGGGCGCGCAGCGAGCGCTCCAGTGCCAGCGTGGTGTACATCTTGCCGACCGAGCAATCCGTACCCACCGTGAGCAGGCGCCGACCGGCGCGCGGCTTGCCGTTGCCGACCGCGATGTTCGGGCCAGGCGCGCGCGCATCGAACAACGCGCGGCCATTGCGGCGTGCGGCGGCCACGATGTCGGCGTTGTCGCGCAGCTTGTGGTGCAGGCCGGAAATGACGTTGAGCCCGGCGTCCAGTGCGGCGACGGCATCGGCCACGATCTCCGGGCCCATCACGCCGCCCGCGTTCGCCGCGCCGATCACCATGGTGTCGGCGCCCATGGCCTTGGCCTGGGCGAAACCGAGATCGGGCAGGCCCAGCGTCACCGCGCAGGCAGGGCGGCGGTGCTGGCCGAGGCATTGCTCTGCCCGCCAGTGCGCCAGCCCACGCGCCGTCTTGATCGAGAGATCGTCGGTTGCGCTGCCCAGGTACAGCAGGTACGGCGGCCCCCATCGGACTGCGGTTTCTGCGCCTTCGTTCGACATGTGGGCCGTGACTCCATCGGTTGCGGGCTGCCTTGCGCAGCGCGCCGAGCATAGTCAGCGGCGGCCACGCGCCGCCAATGAAAAGACGGCAGGAGGGCATAACCGACGGTTGTGGATGCTGCAATATCCGCCATCGGGTGCTGGCGCGGGTTTGCCTGCAAAAACGTTATGTGCTGCACTCGAACGGGTCACGCCGCGAACCGGACGGGAAGGGTATGCGCCTGCGCTACATCGAGCTGTTCCATGCCGTGCTGAGCACTGGCAGCCTGACCGGGGCGGCCAGCCTGCTGAACATCTCGCAGCCGGCCGCGAGCAAGGCCCTGCAGCAGGCCGAGAACCACCTGGGCTTCGCGCTGTTCAGCCGGGTGCGCGGCCGCTTGCAGCCGACCCAGCAGGCGCTGCTGATGCGCCATCACATCGACCGCATCATGCGGGAGATGTACGACCTGCAGCGCCTCTCGGCGAACATCACCCGACCCGAGAGCCATCCGTTGCGCGTGACCTGCACGCCCACGCTGGCGCAGGTGGTGGTGCCCGACGCGATCGCCCGGCTGGGCAAGGTCTATCCCGGCACCATCGTCGAGCTGTACACCCAGCACTCGGCGGTGATGTGCGAATCGCTGATGCTGCGCGAAACCGACATCGGCCTCACCCTGCAGGACCTGAGCCATCACGGCCTGCTCCAGCAGGATCTTTGCCACGGCAACATCATGGTGGTCGCGCCGCCGGGTTGGTGGTCGGACCGCGAACTCGCGCGACCGCTGCCGATCAGCGAACTGGCCGGCCAGCCGATGATCGGCATCACGGTGCAGGATGCGCTGGGCAACATGCTGCACGGGCACCTGGCCAAGATCGATCCCGCGCCGCGCACCAACGTCTGGGTGCAGACCTACCAGCTGGCCTGCGCGCTGGTCGCGCGTGGCGGCGGGCTGGCGCTGGTGGATCCCTTCACCGCCCGCTGCAGCAAGGAGCCGTTGCAGATGCGCCCGCTGAAGCTGCAGATCGACGTCACCCTGCATGCCGCCTGCCGCTCGGACAGTCCGTTGAACACCGTGCAGAGGCGCTTCCTCGACTACGTGCGTGAATTCGCGCAGGGCCTGTTGGCGGAAGGAGCGGCATAGACGCCAGCTCGGATCCACTCCGTGGCTGCGGCGAGCCGTTGAGCGAACCCTCAAGTGCTGCCGCGGTTCCGCCGATACAACGGACGGGAGGCCATGCCGGCCGGCAGGGGAGACGCGACGTGGATATCGAAAGGTTCAAGCGGGAGCACGTGGACCTGCTGGCGGCCGTGACGTCCCTGCGCGGGCTGGTGCAGCACGGGGTCGGCGAGCAGGCCGAAGCCATCCACCGGCAGTTGGCGGCGATGAGCTCCGCGATCAAGCTGCACCTCGCCGCGGAGGACCGGGTGCTCTATCCGGCCCTGATGAAGGCGGCCGATCCAGCGGTCGCGCAGGCCGGCCGGCAGTTCCAGGAGGAAATGGGCGGGCTGGCCGCCACCTACCTGGCGTTCGCCACGCGCTGGAACCTGACCGGCAAGATCGCCGCGGACCCGCAGGGATTCCGCGACGACGCCAACGGCGTGTTCAAGGCACTGCACCTGCGCGTGCAGCGCGAGAACCGGGAGCTGTATCCGCTGGCGGAACGCCTGTAGGCGCATCCGGAGCGGGCTGGCTGCCCCGTTTGCCGGGAGAATGCGGTTGCGGCCGGCCCAATCGGCAGGCCAGTTACGGGTCACGGCCATGACCGTGCAGGAACAGCAACCCGATCCGGATCGCGTTCATCAGTGTCTCCGCCGGACGGTCGTAGATGTCTGCGTCACTCGGGCCGGTGGCACACGAACTCGATCAGGCGGCCGTCGGGATCGCGCAGGTAGCCGGCGTAGTAGTTCGGGTGGATGTGCGGCGCGAGGGCCGGGGCGCGGTCGAGCCGATGGCCTGCGGCCTTTGCCGTCGCGTAGACCCGGTCGACCAGCGCACGGTTCGCGACGCCGAACGCGAAGTGGACGTGCGCCGACGGCTCGCCTGCCACGATGAAAAAATCCAGGTCGCGGCCGTTGCCGTAGCCCTTGGCCACGCCGTCGATTTTCCGCTCGTAACCGAGCGGGGCGAGCACGTCGCCGTAGAAATGCAGGTTGGCGTCAAGGTTGCGGGTTTGCAGTTCGAGATGGTCGATCATGAGTTCCTGCCAGAGGGTGACAGGCCGGCATGCAGCGCGCCGGCATCGGGGAATCCCGTCTCCGGGGCCGCAGGCATGATCGCGGTTCGTGCTGCGGCCCGACCGCGCAATCCGGCCGTTCGCGGTTGCCTGGCCGCGATTTGAACGGATATGTTGCGGCATGGCTGAAGAATCCCTGCTCGACGATTTCGACCGCATGATCCTGCGCCGCGTGCAGGTCGATGTCCGTGCCACCGGCGAGGACATCGGCGCCGGCATCGGCCTTTCCGCAGCGGCCGTGCAGCGGCGGCTGAAGCGTCTTCGCCAGCTCGGCGTGATCGCCGCGGAGGTTGCGGTCGTCGATCCGGCGACGGTGGGGCAGGCGATGGGTTTCATCGTCGACGTGGAGATGGAGCGTGAGCGCGCCGACGTGCTCGACGCGTTCCGGCGGCAGGCGCGCGCCGATCCCAACGTGCAGCAGTGCTACTACGTCACCGGCGGAACGGACTTCGTGCTGATCGTGGTGGCGCGCGACACGGCCGACTTCGAGGCCTTCACCCGGCGCCTCCTGCTCGACAACGAGCACATCCGCCGCTACACCACCCGCGTGGTGATGGCGCGCGACAAGGTCGGGCTGGCCGTACCACCCGCGTGGTGATGGCGCGCGACAAGGTCGGGCTGGCCGTGCCGGTTTAATCAGTCGCCGCGGCTCCAGGCCCGCACCGCCTCGGCGAACGCCAGGCAATCCGCATGGCGGTTGTACAGCGGCGCGGGCGAGATGCGGATCACGTCGGGCTCGCGCCAGTCGCCGATCACGCCGTGTTCCATCAGGTGTTCGAACAGCGCGCGGCCGCGTTCGCGGCCGCCGAGCACGCGAATCGAGAGTTGGGCGCCGCGGCGCGCGGGATCGGCGGGCGTCACCACTTCGAGCACGTCGGCAAGCTGGCTCTGCACCAGCCATTCCAGGTAGCCGGTGAGCTTGAGCGACTTCTCGCGCAGCCGCGCCATGCCGGCGCGATGGAAGATTTCCAGCGACACGCGCAGCGGCGCCAGCGCAAGGATCGGTGGGTTGGACAGCTGCCAGCCGTCGGCGCCGGGCGTGGGCACGAACTCGGGGCCCATCAGGAAGCGCGACGACTTGTCGTGGCCCCACCAGCCGGCGAAGCGCGGTAGCGCGGCGCGCGCGTGGCGCTCATGCACGAAGGCGCCGCCCACCGCGCCGGGACCGGAGTTCAGGTACTTGTAGCTGCACCAGATCGCAAAGTCGGCGCCGCTGTCGTGCAGCTGCAGCGGCAGGTTGCCCACGGCGTGGGCGAGGTCGAAGCCCACGGTGCAACCGTGCCGGTGGCCCAGTTCAGTGATCGCCTTGAGGTCGAAGGCCTGGCCGCTGCGGTATTGCACGCCGGGCAGCAGCACCAGCGCGACGCGCGGGCCGTGTTCGGCCAGCGCGTGCTCGATCGCCGCCATCGACAGCGTGCCGTTCGCCTCGTCAGGCTGCAGTTCGATCAGTGCCTCGACCGGATCGAAGCCGTGGAAGCGCACCTGCGATTCCAGCGCGTAGCGGTCGGTGGGGAAGGCGCCGGCTTCCATCAGGATCGCCGGGCGTTCGGCGGTGGGGCGGTAGAAGCTCACCATCATCAGGTGCAGGTTCACGCCCAGGGTGTTCATCGCCACCACTTCAGACGGCTGCGCGCCGACCACTTCGGCCAGGTGGTCGCGCACGAACTCGTGGTAGTCCATCCACGGCAGGCGGCCCTTGAAGTGGCCTTCCACACCGAGCTGCGCCCAGTCGTCCAGCTCGGCGGCAAGCGCGGCGCGCACCGCGCGCGGCTGCAGGCCCAGCGAGTTGCCGCAGAAATAGGCGCTGTCGCTGCCTGCGTGCGGCGGGATCAGGAACTCGTCGCGGAACGCGCGCAGCGGATCGGCGGCATCGGCCGCCTGGGCCCAGGCGGCAGTGGCTTGGTAGTCGGACATCGGGGTTCCTGCATGGGCATGTGCTGATCGTAGGAGCGCACCCTGTGCGCGAAGGCTCCGGCGCTCGATCAAGACGAGAGCCGATCGCACACAGGGGGCGCTCCCACAGGTTTATTGCAGCCGCGCGGCGATCGCGTCGCAGCCACGGTCGAAGGCGGCGATCCAGGCGGCGCCCGCCTGGCTTTGCTGGGGGCGCACGCAGCGCAGCTGGATCGCATGGCCGTCCTTGAACCAGTAGCGCTCGCGGTAGCTGGAGGCCACGCCGGCTTCGCGCGCGGTGTAGCTGAAGCTATTCGGTTCGGGCGCCTTGGCCGCGGCCTGGTAGCCGGGGAGTGCCATCGCCGTCGCGGTGGCCTGGTCCATCCAGGCGCGGAAGCCGTTGATGTCGGGCACCTGCTTCACCGTCACCGTGACGCGAGCCAGCACGACATGGCCGGTGGGCGAAGGATCGGGTACCTGGAACGCGCGCACTTCCGGGTCGCCGTCGGTCTGCATGATGTCCAGCCAGCCGTCCGGCGTGCTGAAGTTCACGCTGCCGCCCGCCATGCTGATGTCGGTGGCCGGGGCGGGAGCCGTGGCCAGCAGGCCGATGGCGAGCACGACGGCGGAAACGGTGGAACGCAGGTAACCCATGCGGAATCCTCAGGTGGTGGTGTCGGGTGCGAAGCGGTGCTTGGGCAGGCCCAGCCATTCCAGTGCGGTGCCGTGGAACAGGCGCGCACGGGCGACATGGTCCAGCCCCAGGGCCTCGATGCCGCTGCCAGGCTCCTGTTCGCCCAATGGGAAAGGATAGTCGGTGCCCAGCATCACCTGCTCGACGCCCGTCACATCCAGCAACCAGCGCAGCGCCTGGTCGTCGTGCACGCAGGAGTCGAAATAGAAGCGCTTGAGGTATTCGCGCGGGTTGCGCGGGTTGTCGGTGGCCACCAGGTCGGGGCGCATCTTGAAGCCGTGCTCGATGCGGCCGATCGTCCACGGGAAGCTGCCGCCGCCGTGGGCCAGCATCACGCGCAGCCTGGGTAGCCGTTCCAGCACGCCGCCGAAGGCGAGGCAGCAGGCCGCGCGCGATTGTTCGGCGGGCATGCCCACCAGCCACGGCATCCAGTACTTCGGCATGCTGGCCATGCCCATCATGTCCCAGGGATGCACCAGCACCGCGGCGCCGAGGTCGGCGGCGGCCTCGAAGAACGGGAGCAGCTCCGGCGCGTCGAGGTTCCAGTCGTTGCAGTGCGAGCCGATCTGCACGCCCTGCAGGCCCAGCTCGTCGATGCAGCGCTCCAGCTCGCGGACGGCGAGGTTCGGCGCCTGCAGCGGCACCGTGCCGATGCCGGCGTAGTGGCGCGGGAAGTCGCGGCAGATGCCGGCCATGTGGTCGTTCAAGTGCCGGTGCAGCTCCAGCGCCTGGTGCCCGGGCGCCCAATACGAGAACAGCACCGGCACGGTGGAGATCACCTGCACGTCCACGCCGAAGCGGGCGTAGTCGTCGATGCGGGTCTGCGGGTCGAAGGCGGAATCCCACACCTCGCGGAAGAACTTGCCGTCCTTGTAGATGCGATGGCGGCCGTCGGTGTGGGTCATCACCGGGAAGCGCTCGTCGCCATGCTTGGCGGCGAGATTGGGCCAGTCGCGGGGCAGGATGTGGGCGTGGGTGTCGATCTTGAGCATCCGCGCAGTTTAGAACCTGGCGGCATATGCGTCGTGCGGCGAGCGCACAACGCCGGGCCGGCATGGCTGCAGCCCGCCCCGGACCGTTCGGATCACACGCTGCCGGTTGCGGAATGCGCGCGCCGCAGCACGTGGGCCAGGGTGTTGATGTTGTCGGTCAGGCGGTCGCTGAGCCGGACCAGCGGTTCGGTCCCGGCGGGCTTGTCGGCTTGCTGCAGCGAGGCTAGCAACGATTGCTGCAGGGTGCGCAGGTCGGGCAAGGCATCGGGCGCACGCTGCGCACGCAGGGCGGCGGCGACACCCTGTACCGCATCCGCGCAGGTGGCGACGAACGCGTTCACGTCGGCGGGTCGCGAGGGCGACGCGTCGCCCAGCGCCTCCAGCGCCATCGCGGTGCGCACCAGACGGTTGCCGTTGGCGAACAGCGCCCGCGCCAGCTCCAGCAGCGACTGCGGTGTGCCCGGTTCCGCCCGCATGCGTTCCAGCGAGGCCAGGGCATTGCTGCGTGCGGTGCGCGCTAGGCTGCGCGTCTCGCGCTGCGCCTCGCGCTGTTCCGGCTGGGCCAGTGCGCGCAGGTAGCCGGCGTAGGCGTCCAGCATCTCGGCCAGTGCATCGTGCGCGCGGCCACGCTCCCAGGTGGGCCAGGCGAGATAGGCCAGCATCGCCATGCCGCAGCCCAGCGCGGTGTTGATCACGCGGTCGGTCACCGCCACGCCGGAATCCACGCCCTCGAACGCGAGCAGGATCACCACCGTGCCGGTGAGCGCGGCCACTGCGATGCCGTAGTGCGCGTTGGCGAGCCAGCGGAACGCCATGCACAGCAGTGCCATCAGCGCGAGGTGCGCCCATGGCGAGTCGGGTGTGAGGTGCAGCAGGGCGGTGGTCAGCAGCAGGCCAAGCACCGTGCCGACCACGCGCAGCAGGCCGAAGTTGAACGTGGCGGAAAAGTCCGCGCGCAACACGATCGCCGTGGTCATCGGCAGCCAGTAGCCGTGCGGCAGCTGGAACAGCCGCGAGACCAGCAGCGCCACGCTGAGGCAGACCGCCATGCGCACGGCGTGGCGGAACGCCACCGAGCGTGGCGTGAGGTTGGCGCGCAGCATGGCACGCACCGAGCCGCTCTGCAGCGTGCGCGGCAGCTGCGTTTCCGCGGCGGCGGCGCGCAGTTCGCCGCGGCTGCCCGCCCAGTTTGCGTTGCGCACCGCGGCGGCGAGCTGGCCGTCCAGTGCACGCAGGTGCGCGGCCATGCCGCCGGGCACCACCCGGGTATCGCTGCGCAAGTCCTCCAGCGCGTGTTCTGCCTGTTGCGGCGGCTCGGCGGTTTCCAGCGCGTGCGCGACCGCCTCCAGCACGCGCGCGGCATCGTCGCGCCAGCGCGCCAGCATCGCGGAGTCGGCGTGCAGCTCCGGCATAGCCATCAGTTCCAGCCGGATGCGCTCGGCCAGTTCCAGCAGCACGGCAAACGCTTCCATCGCGCGGCCGTGTGCGCGGTAGCGGCCGAGCAGGGTGTGCTGCAGCGCGGTCATCGCGTCGGTGAGCGCGGGATTCGCGTCGTTGTCCTGGCCGGCCTGCCGTGCCAGCGTGGCGAGGCCCGCATACACCTCGGCCAAGGCCTGGCGCTCCGGCCGGTAGCGTTGCAGCGGCCACGCGGCTACTGCGAGCAGGGTGAGCAGCAGGCCACCGCAAGCGATCAGACCGGAAGCGAGCAGGGCGTTCCCGGGCGAGATCGGCGTGGCGGCGGCGATCACCAGCAGGATCATGCTGGTCATACCCACACGCCCGGCGTCCGCGCCGAACACCACCAGCATGCCGCCACAGAAGCCGAACGCGGCGGTGGCCAGCAGCATCGGCAGCAGCTGGCCGCCGATGGTGAAGCCCAGCAGCGCGGCAAGCCCCGCCACCAGTGCTGCCAGCAGCAGCCGGCGCATGCGCTGGCGATAGGGGCCGGGCTGGTCGGAGAACATCGTGTCCAGCGCGCCGGCACCGACGCCCAGACCCACCTCCGGATAGCCCAGTGCCAGCCCTGCGCCCAGCGGCAGCACCACCGCGAGGGTGTTGCGCAGCACCACCCACAGCGGCACGTCCGGCCGCTTGATGAGGGTCAGGCTTTCGACGAGCTGGGCTCGCAGGGAATAGCCGCTGGCGGGCATGGCGGAACTGGATGAACGGGGAGTGGCGAGTATGGCAAAAACCGCCTGCCGTCCATTCCCCTGGTTTCGCTCGTGGCGATCAGGCCCTGCCGGCGAACTCGCCCGTCAGCGTGTTCACCCATACCTTCTCGTCGTTGGTGATGTACTCGGGCACCTGGATTTCCACACCGGTGTTGAGCTTGGCGGGCTTGGTGCGCTTGGTGGCGCTGGCGCCCTTCAGCTCCGGCGCGGTGTCGACCACGGTGAGCACCACGCTGGTCGGCACCTGCAGACCCACCGGGGCATCATCGATCAGCTGCACGTAGAAGCCTTCCACATCCTCCACCACGTAGCCGGCGTTGTCGCCCACCAGTTCGGGGCCGAGCAGGTACTGGGTGTAGTCCTCCGCATCCATGAACACGAAGGCGTCGCCGTCCTTGTAGGAGAAGTTGGCGGCGCGGCGCACCAGGTCCATCTCCTTCAGATCGTCGTCGGCACGCAGGCTCAAGTCGAATTTTCGGCCACCGGGGATGGAGTACAGGGTGAAACGGAAGGTGACGTTGCCGCCGCGCGCGGTAGGCGAGCTGCGCTCGATGTCGCGCACCTGGTACACGGTGCCTTCGTGCTCGACCACGTTGCCTTTCTTGACGTCGGAAGCTTTCACGGAGAGGAGTCCTGCGGAGATGAAGGAGAACGGTGATAGCGGCGCTCGTTGAGCATCCAGTGAGCGGCCGCGAGAACAGCCATGATGGTGAACATTCCGATGGCGGAGACAAGGACTTCGTGCAGGTCGTGGTGGAACAGGTGGCTCGCCATGGCCTCTCCCAGCAATCCGCCCAGCCCAAGTGGGATGGCTTTCCGAAGTACGACGTAGCGGAACCAGCCCTGCTTGCGAATGACTTCCCATTGACTGCTGCGAACCAGCCAACGCGTACGTTCCATCGTGCGCCTCTCCAATCGGTTTGGGTTACTTGGGCTGCAGCCGCACCGCGCCGTCGAGGCGGATCGTCTCGCCGTTGATGTAGCGGTTGCCGAGGATGAAGGCCACGGTCTGTGCGAATTCCTCCGGCTTGCCCAGGCGCGAGGGGAACGGGATCGAGGCGGACAGCGACTGCTGCACGGCTTCGGGCATGCCGTCCACCATCGGCGTCCAGAAGATGCCCGGCGCGATGGTCGCCACGCGGATGCCGAAGCGCGAAAGCTCGCGCGCCATCGGCAGGGTCATGCCGACCACGCCGCCCTTGGAGGCGGAATAGGCTGCCTGGCCGATCTGGCCTTCGTAGGCGGCCACGCTGGCGGTGTTGACGATCACGCCGCGCTCGCCATCCTCGCCCGCCTCGTTGCCCTGCATCAGCGCCGCGCCGGCCTTGGCCACGCTGAAGCTGCCGACCAGGTTCACCATCACGGTGGTGGCGAAGGTGTTGAGCGGCATCGGGCCTTCCTTGCCCAGCACGCGGCCGGCGCCGAGGATGCCGGCGCAGTTCATCACCACGTTGAGCCCACCCATCGCCTCGCGCGCGGCGGCGACGTTGGCGGTCACCCCGTCCTCGCTGGTGACGTCGGTCTTGTAGAAGCGCGCGGCTTCGCCCAGCGCCTTGGCGGCGGCCTGGCCCTTTTCCTCGTTGACGTCGAACAGTGCCACCTGGCCGCCGTTGGCGACGAGGTGCTGCGCCACCGCATGGCCGAGACCGGAGGCGCCGCCGGTGATGATCGCCTTGACCTGATTGAGCTGCATGGAAGTCCCCGAAACAGATGCCGAAAGCAGACAATATTAGCCGAGCCGCGGCGGTTGCTGCAGGCTGAACGCAAGACCCGTCGGGCTCGGTCGATTCATGCAGGGTTGGGGCGTCCGAGACGAGTTTTGTGCCGGGTCGCACGAGGGAGCCGGGCGGCCGCCGGTATGATGCGGACGGGTTCCATGATCATCGGGTGGAGGTCGATATGAACAAGCTGCAGAGTCTGTCTGTCGCGTGCGGTGTGTTGCTGATGCTGGCCGGCGGCTCCGCGCTGGCGCAGGACCACGGTCACGGGCACGGCCGGGGGCACGACAGTCAACAGGACGATGGCGATCGCGGCCGCGGCTACGACGACGGCGATCGTTACGTGCGCGACGACCATGGCCACGGCCGCGGCCACGCCTACGGCCACTACAAGAACTGGCATGATCGTGGCGAACACGAGGGCTGGTACAGGCGCGGCGGCTATCTGCCGGTCGAATATCGCAGCACCCGCTACGTGGTCTACGACTGGCGCGCCGACCACCTGCGCGAGCCGCCGCGTGGCTACCACTGGGTGCGCAGCGACAACGGCGACTTCCTGCTGGTGGCGATCACCACCGGCGTGATCGTAGACCTGCTGCTCAACCACTAAGGCAGACGATCGGCACGGACGGCGCGCCTGCGACGCGGGCGCGCCGTTTTCATGGGGACTGGCCCAGCAGGGCGCGCAGCACCGGGGTTTCG
>DATEKS010000069.1:0-48490 GCA_035277325.1 Rhodanobacter sp. | reverse complement strand
CAGCTTGTTGAACAGGATCGCCAGGTCGTTGACCAGCGCGATGTTGAGGTCGCGCTGGGTGTTCTCGATCACCTTGGCGGCCTCGGCCACCTTGATCGAGCTGGCCGGGTGCGTGCCGGCGGTGATGATGGAGCCGTACAGGCGGTTGACGAAGTCGGCCACCTCGGGCGTGGAGCCGGAGGTGACCTTGAGGATGCCGGTGACGCGGTGCTGCTTGTCGCCCGGGTTGATGCGCTCGGGGCTGTAGCCGGCGAAGAAGTCGCGGTTGAAGACCAGCCCGGAACCCTCGGCGAGGATCGGCACGCACACTTCCTCGGTGCAGCCGGGGTAGACGGTGGATTCGTACACCACGATGTCGCCCTTCTTCAGCACCTTGGCCAGGGTCTGGCTGGCCTTGACCAGCGGCGTGAGGTCGGGGCGCTTGGCCTGGTCGATCGGCGTGGGCACGGTGACGATGTAGACGTTGCAGGCGCGCAGGTCGTCCAGCGTGGCCGAGAAGCTCAGCCGCTTGGCGGTGGCCAGTTCGGCGGCATCCACTTCCAGCGTCTTGTCCTCGCCGGCGCGCAGCTCGTCGATGCGCGTGCGGTTGATGTCGAAGCCGAGCGTGTCGTAGTGCTTGCCGAACTCCACCGCCAGCGGCAGGCCGACGTAGCCGAGACCCACAATTGCGAGTCTGAAGTTTTCCAGTTTCCGCATACCGTCATCCCGAGATGTTCTTGGACAGGCGCCTTGCAATGCATGCGGCGTGCGTCGGCGTTTCGACGGAGCTGCATGCTTGCGCTTGCACTTGAGCAGGCGCGGTGACTGCCAAGGTATATCGTGCGCAGGCTCAGCATGTTCCTGCGGACGAAGCGGAGTCATCTCGAGTTAATGTGCGGTGTCGTTGTATGACACTCCGATTGTTTGACTGCAGTGCGCACCACTGCAGATTCCCGTGCCGCATGCCTGCGGTTGCGCGCTTCGGCCATCAGGTCGGCGCGTCGGATCGATGATTCAAGCCACGGCTTTGACGCTAGGCGCCAAGGCAAATTCCGACCGGCAATTTTGCGGCTGGAATTCCGTGATCAATGGAGAATATCGACGTGAAACATCACCCAGCCGGCCAACGCACTGATCGTCAGGCAAACGATGAGCCAGAATCCCGGGGAGTTCTTTCCCCAGAATGGCCTGTTCTCGTTGTTTTCCATGCTTGTCTGCATCCGTAGGGCTGGCTGAACAGGTGGTCGGGAGTCTCAATCCAAGCCAGTATCGTGCCAAACGAATGCCTTGGTGCGATCGAGCCATGCATGTCGCGGCTCAAGGCGCGGATTTGCGATGGATATCGCGGTTGTGGCCTGGTGTGGTGGCTTGGGCAAGCGTCACCGAGTGCCGCCACGGCATGCCTGACGTCAGGGACGCGGCAGGCCGCCGTCCGCACGGTGCGGGTGCCGGGTGTGCTGCGAGGCGCAGTGAGTCAGTCAAGGACAAAATTTGTCAGCGGCGCGCGCTGGTGCCGAGCCACGGAGCAGCGTTTGAAGGCCGGATATTTCAGGGAATCAGGTCCGGCAGTGAATGATGTCGGACAAGGAAAAACATGGCGGTTTAATTGGTTACATGGATTTTCTGTCACAGTCATGTCGGATTTGATGCTGGTCGGTTAACGGTTGATGAAGTGGTCATGTGTACGGTTTATAAATGTGGTTATAAATCGTGATGATTCTTTCACGCTCTATGTGGCATGACATTCAGTCCAATTATTCAGTTGGATGATTTTCACTGCGGTTATTAAACGATTTGGTTCAGTTGCTGGTCTGGAAAGACGGATACCTGCTTTCCGGGCGGAGGTCGTGTGGCCAAAAAGAGCAAACAGGGGGTCGTGGCATGTCGCCGCGCCAAGCGGCGGTTTCAGACATTAACGGCAGTACGAACCCTTGGAGGATCTGTTGACCATGAAAAAGACCTGTGCCTTTGCCATTCTGGGGTTCACTCTGCTTGCCAGTGGTTGTGTGTGGTCGCCGGGCCAGGATATGTCCGAGAAGGGATTGGTTCGCGGTACGCCAAGCGACAGCAGCCAGGTTCAGCTGGTGACGATTACCCCGCAACTGGTCGCCGAGAAGAGCTCGCCGGTGTTGACCGCTACGGTGCCGCAGGAACTGTTGTCCTATCAGCCGGCACCGTACCGCATAGGCCCCGGAGACTCGCTCTACATCACGGTCTGGGATCATCCGGAGCTGACGTCGCCTGCGGGTACGCAACAGCAGACGGCGGCCAACGGGCGTCTGGTGCGTTCGGACGGCACCCTGTTCTATCCCTATGTGGGCAGCATCAAGGTCGCGGGACAGACGATCGAGGAAGTGCGCCAGACCATCGAACAGAAGCTCGCGAAATTCGTGGAGCGGCCGCAGGTGGATGTCAGCATCGTCGGCTACAACAGCCAGCATGTGCTGCTCCAGGGCGCTTTCATGAAGACCGATCCGCTGTCGATTACCTCGGTTCCGTTGACCCTGGCACAGGCGCTCGGTACGGCAACCATCAATGCCGACCAGGCCAACATGTCCGATCTGGTCTTGAACCGTGACGGACACAACTACCATCTGGACCTTGCCGCCCTGTACGACAGCCGGGGGCTGGCCAAGGACATCTACCTGAAGCCGGGGGATCGCTTGATGCTTCCCTTCAACGACTCCGAGGAGGTGTACGTGATGGGAGAGGTGATGCGTCCCCAGGCAGTCACCTTCCGGACGCTTTCCTACATCACGCTGACCCAGGCGCTTGGTCGCGTCGGAGGCCTGAATCCGGTGACATCCAATGGCCGGGCGGTCTATGTGATACGTGGTGCGAACAATCTGGAAAATACTCCAGCCAAGGTCTTCCATTTGGATGCCCGTTCGCCGACCGCGTTTGCGCTTGGAGACGATTTCAGGTTGAAGCCGGGTGATGTGGTGTTCGTCGGAGCGGCCGGTATCACGCGCTGGAACCGTTTCCTGAGCCAGTTGCTGCCTTCGGCGACCTTGGTCAGCAGTGCGGCTGCTGCAAATTACAGCGCAAACCACTGATCCAATCCTGACATCGATCCACGATGGCCATGGACGGCCCGAATCCAGGCCACCAACGCGATGCATGTTGGTGGCCTGGACTCAGGCACCGCACGCTGTCGCCAGCGACTGCTGGAATCGCGACGGCAGGGTGCGCAGGGCGTCGGAAGCATTCCGTTCCAGCTGCATGGAAGCGCAAGCCGACGCACTTTGGTGGCATTGCGCCGATCGCACGTGTGCTCCCCGGGGCAGCAATCCATTCCAACCGGCATTTTTTGCGCGCCGCGCCTGCCCGAATGCCCCCTTCCACGAGATCCTGAAATGCTGCCTGTCCGAATGATGGATTCATGCGTCGCGCCGCATGGTCTGTTCATGCACGGATTTCATGGAACGTCATTCCAACGTTCAGTTCATGCGGCGCTCATATAAACGCGTTGTGGCTGAATAGAGTGCAGGTGATGTAACGGAATCGACCTCCAAAGGTGTTAGTTTCAAAAACCCGGCGTTAGCTCCATGTGCATTTGTCACCTAATCACTTCGTACGACTCATTGGATCAGGATTGATCCGGCCAGGCGGAAGCATCGCCCTGGTGGCCTCACGATTCGTGGGCACAGAACAACAAGGTTTTCGCCGCTTGTCGGCCGAATCAATCACCGTGAACTCGATCGGACCTTGGGGGACCGCTCGAACAGCTTAGGAGGCGGAGGTCCCATGCAGGAACTGCGGTTGCTCCTCGATGGCCTGGTTGCCGCATGCACGTCTGCAGCAGTCATCGTCGTCATGCGCCGATTCGCTCCGGTGCTGGGCCTGGTTGATCATCCCGATCAGCGCAAGCAGCATCTCGGCGAAGTGCCGCTGGTTGGCGGCGTGGCGATCTTCTTGGGGGTGATCGCGGGAGCGGCCAGCTACGGCGCCTTCGAGGGATTCGAGCGGAGCCTGCTCGGAACCGCTGCAGTGCTTGCCCTGCTCGGCGCACTGGACGATCGTTTCGGCCTCAGCGTGCGGGACCGCCTGCTGATCCAGACCATCGCGATATTGACCGTGATCGCGAGTACCGGCGTCTACATTCACACGCTTGGACACATCTTTGGCCAGGATGTGGTGCTCGGCTGGCTCGGCGTGCCGATGACGGTGCTCGCGGTCATCGGCCTGATGAATGCGTTCAACATGATGGACGGCATCGATGGCCTGACCGGGAGCCTGACCCTGGTCAGCATTGCTTCCGTCATCGTGTTCGCCTCTCCCATACCCTTGCGCGGGGTCATCATGCTGCTGGTCCTGCTGGCCGCGGCCACGTTGCCCTATCTGGTCGTCAACCTCGGCTTCGCGGGCGGCAAGGTTTTTCTGGGCGATGCAGGCAGCACGGTGATCGGCTATCTACTGGCGTGGGCGCTCATCCGCCTGAGCCAGATGCCCGAGACGCATTTGTCGCCCGTCGACGTGCTGTGGTGCGTGGCGCTGCCGGTGCTCGACACGCTCGCGGTGATGTATCGGCGCATGCGTGCGGGCCAGTCGCCATTCATGCCGGATCGCGGACATATCCACCACATCCTGCTGGGAGCCGGCCTGGGGCCGCGAGCCACCCTGGTCACGCTGGTGGTGCTTGCCGTCGGCCTGGCGTCCATCGGTGCGATCGTCAGCGGCGTGGCCCATTCGGCGGGGGCCAATCTCACGGCGTTTTGTCTCATCCTTGGCGTGTACATGACGATGGTGACGCGCATCTGGCAGCGTCAGGAGGCGCGTCGGCAGGCCGCCGCGTCTGGCCCACAGCCCGGCGTCGGCGCGAAGACCATTTCGTCCGGTACGAACCGGTCACTGCTCCCGGCCGATGTCGTTGCGCGGGGCCGGGAGGACAGGGGCGGGGTGGGCGGCCGCAAGAACGGGGCATACCGCGCGGCGGAAAACTCCAACCGCCGCTGACCGCGCGCAGCCCCCTCGCCGCTGCTAACCGGCGGAACTCCATGGACCGGTTGGCGGGCAACGGTGGCGTGCGGTCGTCGTGATGGCGGTCACTTGAGTCCCACGAGCTGGATCGTCGCGCCGTTCGCGACGTGCCTGATGTCGTCGTCGATAGCGTTGGCGTATTCGATGGAGCGCTGCAGCACCAGGCGACCCCGGGTGATGCGCATCTGGTCGCTCGTGCTGAGGAAGGACATGGCAGAGGCACCCCGCGCCGCCTGTGCACTGCGCTTGATCCGGTTGCCGGAGATGATCACCGCCCCGATCTCCCTGCTGTGGTCGGGAGTGTTGCCCTCGGCGAAATTGATGCAGGAACCGTGGATGTCGATGAACAGGTTGCCCGCACACACCACCCCGTCGGCGCCGAGCACGCCGATCGCACCCATCTGCGGACGTATGCCGATGAACGTGTTTCCCGTGATCACCGTGTGGATGGCGTTTTCGCTGGTGCGGTAGGCGAAGGATCCCAGCCTTATCGCATCGCCACCCGGGCCGGACCCCGGCGGCGAGCGCTGGAAGGTGCAGCCGCTGATCTGCGTGCCGCTCAATCCGTTGACCGCGATGTCGACGCGGACCGAGTTGAGGAAGTGGCAGTTGAGCACGGAGAGGTTGTCGGCAACGTCCGTGGCGCTCTTGGCTTTCGTCGCGGAGTAGATGCCCCAGTAGCAGTTCGTGAACTGGCAGTCCGACACGACCCAGTCGTGGATGTTGTCGCCCGTCTGGTGGCCATTGAAGAACGTGATGCCAGCCGTGTTCACGGTGTCGATGTCGATGAACTTGCAGTGGGTGATGGTCACGTGGCGATACACGCTCCAGTTGTGGTCGGGCTCGAAATCGATGCCGCCCACCGAATGGGAGAGTTTCGCGTTGCCGATGTTGCGGAAGATGCAGTTCGCGACCGTCAGGTGGTCGCAGTCGATGATGGACAGGCCGTTGCGGTTGTTCTTCACCGCGCCGTCGAACACACAGTCGCGCACGACGATGCGCTGGTTGTGGCGCTCGGTGCCGCGGAGCGTGCCCGATCCGACATACATGCCGTCTCCGCGGAAACCGTGGAAGGTCACCCGTTCGACCGTCAGGTCCGACGTGGCGTTGACGGCCAGCAGATACCAGAACTGCTGGTAGCCGAATTCCTCCACGCGTCCGTTGAGCTTGAGGTCGTGCAGATGGATGTTGCGCATGTTATCGGCGACATTGGGCGTGCCGCCGTCGCGTACATGGGTGGCGAGCATGAACTCGCAGGCCAGCGTGTCGTCGCGCGCCCTCAGCTCGCTGGCCGGCCCGTCGCCGTACAGCTCGATGTCCGACCTGAGATCGAGCTGCTTCACGGGATAGGTCCCGGCGGGTACGTATACCTTGTTGGCGGCCCGGTCGATCGCCGCCTGGATGCCGCTGGTGCAGTCGTAGTTACTGTTGCCTGCGCGGATGGCGGCGTGTTCCTCCGCGGGCAGGAAGTCCAGGACATTCGTCACTTGCGGTGGGGAGCGCATGGCAGGGCCTCCGATCGTGCATGGCTTCGGGAACGGCGGTAGCGGTTCCGGCGAAGCCCGTCAGTGATTCCTTCGCGGGCGAATGCGGTTCTCCGAACGGCGCATGGGCGTGTCATGACAGGATACGCATGACAGGGAAAGCGGACGTCTACAGGAGCGACTCGGTGGATGCCACCGGCGAGTCGCACAGTTCCGCATAGACTTCCAGCGTGCGCTGGATGACGATGCGTTCGTCGAACTGCGATCGCGCCTTGAGGCGAGCCGCCTCGCCCAGTCGCTGCGCAAGCTCCGGGTTTTCCTGCAGCCGTCGGATGGCCCGCGCCAGCGCCCTGCTGTCGCCCTTGGGGACAAGCAGGCCGTCGACGCCATCGGACACCACCTCGCGGCAACCGGGCACGTCCGTGGTGATCAGGGGCAGCCCGCAGGCGGCCGCCTCGACCAGTGTCCGCGGCAATCCTTCCCGGTGGCTGGGCAGCACCACCACGTCGACCGAGCCGAGCAGGCCGGCCATGTCGTCGACGTGGCCGAGCCAGGTGACCAGCCCCTCCGTCGCCCACTCCCGTACCGTCGCTTCCGGCACGGTGGCGGGATTGCCGGGATCCGGCGTGCCGGCGAGCAGGGCGTGGACCACGCAGCCCTGCCGACGGAGCTGCCGCAGCGCGGTGATGAACTCGTCGAGGCCCTTGTCCCAGAGCAGCCGGCTGGCCAGCAGCACACGCATGCGTCCGTCGCCCGGGGGGCGCGTGCTTGTTCCCGCGGCGAACTGCGCGCAGTTCACACCCGAGCCACGAATCAGGCGGATGTGCTCCGGGTCGACAAGCCCGGCCTGCCGGAACAACGCCACGTCGTCCGCATTCTGCAGTATGAGCCGCGCCCCCTCGCCACCCAGCGCGAGACGCAGCAGGGCGCGCACCACCGGCCGCAGCAGCCGCGCTTTCAACTGCGGGCTGGTGAACACGTAGCCCATGCCGGCCACCGCATTCACCCGCGCTGGCACGCCGGCCAGCCGCGCCGCCAGCGAGCCGTACACGGCGCACTTGATGGTGAAACCGTGGACCAGCGCCGGCTGCTCGCGCCGCAGCAGCCGAACGAGATGCCATAGCAGCGCCGCTTCCCGCAGCGGATTGAGGCTGCGCCGCGCCATCGGCAACGGTTCCCAGCGCAGGCCGAGGGCGCGCAGCTTGTCGCCGTAAGGCCCCGCGGGGGAAATCAGCAGGACCTCGTAGCCCTGCCGTTGCAGGGACATCGCCAGCGCGCGGCGGAAGTTGTAGAGGTACCAGTCGGTGTTGGCGAACAGCACGGCTTTCATGGGCCTGCCTCCTGCGGAACGGCGAGCGCACTGCTCGTGCGGCATGCATGCGGCAACGTCATGGCGACACCCTCCGGTTCTCGTCCAGCCAGGCCTGGAACATGAGCACGCTCCACAAGGGGTGCTGCCAGTTGCGCCGGCCGCTCAGGTGCTCCTGCCATTTCCGCCGGATCGGTGCAGGATGGAAATAGCCTTCCCGGCGCAGGCGCTGCTCGTCGAGCAGGATTTCAGCCCAGTCGCGCAGGGGGCCGCGCAGCCAGCTGTCCAGCGGGATGCCGAAACCCATCTTGGGGCGTTCGATCAATTCCTTTGGCACGTGCCGGTACAGCACCTGGCGCAGCAGCCACTTGCCCTGGCCGTCGCGTATCTTCTGGTGCAAGGGGATGCGCCATGCCAGTTCGACCACGCGATGGTCGAGCATGGGCACGCGGGTCTCCAGGCTGTTGGCCATGGCGGCGCGGTCGACCTTCACCAGGATGTCGTCGGGCAGGTAGCTCTGCGCATCCATCGCCATCATCCATTGCGCCAGGCTCTGGGTGTCCGGCCAGGCCTTGGAATCGGTCAGCAGCGTCGCGGGTTCGTGGGCGCCGATCACGATGCTGCCCGGATGCTTCCATTGGCTGGCGAGGTGCAGGAAAAAGGCGTGGCCGCTGGTCAGCGGCAGCACTTCGGCCAGCTTCTGCGCCTTGTCGCCCGGCGTGGCCAGATGCCAGCGTTTCGGCAGCAGCGGCTTGGCGCGTTCGAACCAGCGGTTCCACGCATTCGGCGACACGGAGCGCAGGATGCCGGCGCCGGCGAGCCGCGCAAACTGCGGCAGGCGACGCATCCGCTCCCAGGTGGTGCGGGCGCCGAGATAGCGGTTGTAGCCGCCGAACAGTTCGTCGCCGCCGTCGCCGCTCAGCGCCACCGTCACTTCGCGGCGGGTCAGCTGGCTGACCAGGAAGGTGGGAATCTGCGAGCTGTCGCTGAAGGGTTCGCAGAAGACCGAGGGCAGCTTCGGGATGACCGCCAGCGCGTCGTCGGGACGCACGTAGAGTTCGGTGTGCTCGGTGCCGAGATGCCTGGCCACGGCCTTGGCGTGCGCGGCCTCGTCATAGCCGGCCTCGCCGAATCCCATGGTGAAGGTCCTGATCGGGCGGCTGCTGCGCGCCTGCATCAGGGCCACGACCGTGCTGCTGTCGATGCCGCCGCTGAGGAAGGCGCCGAGCGGCACGTCGGACAGCATTTGCGCGCTGACGCTGTCGCCCAGTTGCTGCTCCAGTGCATCGGTGGCTTCGGCATCCGACCCGCGCAGCGGGTTGCCGAGTCCCGCGCTGACGGCGTCGTTGTAGCGCCAGTACGCCACGGCCTGCGCGCTGCGCTGCGCATCGGCGGTGACGCACAGCAGATGCCCCGGGCGCAGCTTGAGAACACCGCGATAGATGGAATAGGGCGCGGGGATGCAATCGTGGCGCAGCAACAGCGCCAGCGCGTCGCGATCGACCTCCGCCCGGAACGCCGGGTGTGCCTTCAGTGCCTTGAGTTCCGAGCCGAACAGCAGGATGTCGCCCTGCCAGGCGTAATACAGCGGCTTCTCGCCGAGCCGGTCGCGTGCCAGCGTGAGCGCGTGCTGCCGGCGGTCCCACAATGCGAACGCGAACATGCCGGTGCAGGCCTGCAGGGTCCGTTCGACGCCCCAGGCGACGAAGCACGCAAGCAGGGTCTCGGTGTCCGAGTGCCCGCGCCATGCTGGTGCCGCGCCTTCCGCGAGCAGGCGCTGGCGCAGGTCGAGGTGGTTGTAGATCTCGCCGTTGAACACCAGGACGTAGCGCCCGCAGGCCGAGAGCATGGGCTGGTGGCCGGCCGGCGAGAGATCCTGGATGGACAGGCGTCGCTGCGCCAGGGCGATGCCGGTCGATTCGTCACACCATGCACCGCTGTCGTCGGGGCCGCGATGGATCAGCCGGTCCGACATCGACCGCACCTGTTCCAGCAGCGCGTCCCGCACGCCGCCGCGCCGCTGCCAGAACCCGGCCAGGCCGCACATCAGCGCCCCCCCGCGCTGTGCAGCACATCTGCAAGCCGCGACGCCTGCACGCCCACGTTGTACTCGTGCTCGACGCGTGCGCGGCCCGCCAGGCCCATGCGCGTGCGCAGGGCGCGGTTCCGGATCAGCTGTTCGAGGTCATCCCGCCACGCGGCCGTTCCGTCCGCCAGGAAGCCGTTCTCGCCATGGTGCACGATGTCGAGGTTGGCGCCGACTGTCGAGGCAACCACCGGCAGACCGCAGGCCATGTACTGGATGATCTTGTAGCCGCACTTGCCGCGTTCCCACGGGCCATCGCGCAAGGGCATGATGCCGATGTCCATCCGGGCGATCGTGGCGGCCTCGCTGTCCTCGGACCACGCCACCACCTCAGGCACCAGGCTGCCGAACTGGCTGGCCACCTCCGTGCGCGGCCCGACCAGCAGCAGGCGGGCATGGTGCCTGGTGCAGACCTGCTCCAGCACCTCGCGGTTGTCCAGCAGGTATTCCTCGGTGGCCGGCGAGCCGATCCAGCCAATGACCGGAGCGTCGACGTCCGCATGGTCCACCACCGCGTAGCGCTTCTCGTCCACCACGGTGGGGATGATCTCGATCCGCGTGGCGCCGGCCCGTGCAGCACGCGCGGCGAGGTAGCGGTTGCCGGCGACCACGCAGGCGGACCCGCGCATGACGCGGTCGATCTTGTGGCCCAGCAGGCGCCGCACCAGTGGGCGGGATGACAGGTCGTACTTGTGGAACAGCGCATCGTCGTAGTCGACGACGTAGGGCCTGGTGGAGCGTGCGAGCATCGATTCCAGCCAGTACGGCAGATAGGGGAACAGCTCGCCCTCGATCCACGCGAGGTCGTGCGTGCCGCGACGCAGGGTTTGCGCGACGCGCCGGGCGCAGGATTGCCACGCGATGAAACGGGCGGCCGCGGAGCGGTTTCCGTACAGGTTCTCGAGATAGGCGTCCGGGAACAGCGCATGCACCTCGACGTCGATGCCGCGATCCCGCAGCAGGGGCAGGTACTGCAGGCTGCGCAGCCGGCTGCTCGGGCCCAGCCTGGAATACCTGGAGAACAGCAACACCTTGAGACGTCTCATCCCGGAGCCTTCCTCAAGCAGTCCGGATACTCGATGAACAGCGTCACCAGGGGAAAGACATACATCCACTGGAAGGCGAACGCTTCGATGTAGGGGTTCGTGTTGGTGGCGAGCAGCGCGCAGACCAGTCCGCTGAACATGAACTTGTGCCGCGTCGGAAGCCGGTTGCGCCACGCCAGCCGCAGCGCCGCGAGGATGTAGAGCGCGAACGGCAACGCATAGATCACCGTGCCGAGGATGCCCACCCGATAGAGCGTGGCCAGCCACACCAGCTCGTAGCGCCAGGGATGGATGGGGTCGCTGACGTACTTGACGCCGACGCCATGGCCGGAGCCGAAGCCGCCGTTGTCAAAGATGCCGGCGAGCAGCGAATGGCCCATCTGTACGCGCGCCTCGCCGCCGCCCGAGGCGAGCTTGTTCGTGACGACGTCCAGCACCGCGCTCAGGCTGATCTGCGTGTAGGCCTGCAGCAGGAACAGCGCCAGCGCCGTCGCGACCAGCACCGGCACGCCGTAGCGGATGACGCTGGTGAACATCGAGCGGTGCGGGTGCTCGGTCGTACGCGACGTCAGCATCAGGCCCAGCAGCCAGCCCATTGGCACCGAGAGGATCAGCGCCGAACGGCCGGAGGTGAGCGCGCAGATCAGCAGCGCCGCCAGCATGACCAGCCGCAGCAGCCGGCTCCGGATGAGTTCGGGTGAGCTGAAAAAACCGCCGCACAGGAAGATCAGCGAGCCGTACACGTGCATCGTGGCGCCGGAAAATCCCTGGTTCTGGTTGATGTTGGCGCCCTGGAAGAAGAACGCCACGGCCGCCGCGCCGTGCCTGAAGTACAGGTAGAAGAACAGGGCGACGCTGACCGCGCATAGCAGGCTGAGCACGACGAGCCAGCCGATCAGCCGGTCGGTGCCCAGCCATCGCAGCAGGGCCTCGGCAATGATTGTCCACAGCAGGGGCGAGACGATGTAGATCGCCGCCACCTGGACGAGGGCCTCCCGCGGCGCATCATGCATGCCGCCCACGACCATGTAGGCGATCGTCACGACCACCGTGGCGACGTACATCATCAGCAAGTTCCAGAAGCCGGCGCTGATGCGCAGTCCCGGCAGCGCCAGCAGGAAGGCCAGGCCCATGGCCGCTGCGGTGGGGATCGGCAGGGAATTCGGGATGACTACCGCCAGGAACAGCAGCAGGAAAGCCGAGCCGAGGAACATGTGGCCCACGGTGAAGCGGTACTTGCCCGCGTCCAGCGGTGCCGGCGGCGGCAGGTACAGGTCTGCCGGTGCGGTCGGCGAGGGATCGTGGCCGGGCGTCATGGCTGCACCATCTCCGAGATCCAGCGGTCGAGCATGCCGGCCTGCGCCCGCTTGCTGTAAGGGCCGATGTCGCGCTGCGCGTCGGCAGCGCAGGGCGCCAGCGCGGCCCGCAGGGCGTCGCCGGTCGCCGCGCCTTCGCCGGTCAGCAGGCTGCGCCCCGCGCCCGTCTCGGCAAGGATGGCGGTGGCCGCATTGCGCACGCCGGAAACGCAGACGATGTCCGCCCCCGCGGCCAGGTATTCGAACAGCTTGCCGGTGGCGCAGCTGGCGCGCGAGCCGGTCAGCAGCAGCAGCTTGTCGCAGCGCTGCATCAGCTGCAGCGCCAGCGAGCGCTCGACCGGGCCGAGCACGCTGACGGAAAACCGGGCGCGTTCCAATGTCTTCCGCTCGGCTTCCGTCAGTTCGCCGACGAACATCACGTGCTTGTCCGCCATGGTCGCGGGGGATGCGTTCAACGCATCGACGAGGAAATCGAGGCTTTGCGATGCGGAACTGTCGCTGGCGCCGATGCGCCCGAAATGCCCGATCAGCAGCGCGCCGGAAGGTACCTGCCGCGCGAGGATGGCGGCGACGCGGGGATCGTCGTCACCCGTGCCCGGCGTGGCGAAGTCGGCCGGGTCGTAGCCGTTGGGCAGGATCGCCGCGGGCTTGCGCGGATAGCGCCGCTGGAAATCGGCGACAAGCGGAGGGCTCACCGAGGTGACCAGGCCGGCCGCGGCCACCACGCGCCGCTCGATCAGCTTGCGCATCCAGGTCCGCAGCCGGCCGGGCCTGCCAAGCGGTTCGAACACGAGCCCGTCGCGGAAGTCCTGCAGGCAGCCGATGCGGTGGCGGCTGGCCAGGCTCGCGGCGGCGACCAGGGAGTCGATCGGCGAATACGTGCCGATCGCCACGCAGCGCTCGCCCGCGGCCAGTTTTTCGGCACACAGCCGGTCGGCCGCGGCCAGCGCCTGCACCAGCCATGGCTGCTCGCGCCCCGCGTCCCCGGCAAGCAGGAACGGCAGCGGGCGCACGAAGGCCGCCGCGATGGTCAGCAGCGAGGCAGTGGCGGAAGATTCGCTGCCCACGCAATGCCCGGGCAGCGGGAAGATGGTGATCCCGGCCGTCGACGGCACTGCGGCCGCTGGCGCTCCCGATGCGGGCTCACGGGCGAACACAAAGATCCGGTATTTCGCCGGGTCCAGGTATTTCAGCAGGCCTTTGAAGCGCTGCGCGGCGATGTTGCCGGACAGGTGGTGTGCCGCGAAGACGAACAGATTGATCTTCGTCATCGTCGCAGCTCCAGGTTGTCCGCAGCGGCGCGCGGCTTGGTCTCGCTCATGGCAGGGCCCCGGGTTCCTCGTCGGGCTGCGGATAGGCGCGCCGCGACTTGAGCGTGTCGAGCAGCTTGTGATGCATGCCGCTCCATTCGTCGCGGAAGCACCAGACGACGACCGGCAGCAGCGCCAGCCAGACCAGGCTGAAATGGAAGGGCGCGCGCGGGCCGTACACCAGCGTGGCGATGGAGAGGCCCACACCGGTCGTGACGAACGCATACAGCCGGGCGCGCGGGAACGGCCGCCAGACATGGGCCGAGGCTTCGGTACGCGCCACGAAGAAGACGAGGAAGGCGATGGCGTTGGCCACTACGGCCCCGGCGGCGCCGTGGCCGGGCACCAGCCACACGCTGAGCGCGACGTTGGCGACCAGTCCCGCGATGGTCGACCACAGCGACAGCATGGAGCGGCGCGTTATCCCGATGCCGACGCAGGTCACTTCCGAGAGGGTGTACAGCAGCGGTTCGCCGATGCAGCACAGCATCAGGTATTTCACCTGGACGTAGTGCGCGGGCAGCACGAAGTCGATCAGCCACGACAGGGCTCCGCTCAGCACCCAGATGACGCAGACCACGGCCAGGGCCTGCTGGGCGACGTGATCGACCCGCCGCATGTCCGCGCCGTGGGCCACCCATTTGTAGACCATCGGCGCCCACAGCACGGAGAAGATCGTCTGGAAGACCACGCCCACGCCGGCGAAGCTCATGGACACCGAATAGATCGCCAGCTCCGACAGGGTGGACAGCGAACGCAGGGCCAGCGTGCTGGTGGCGTCCAGTCCCCAGTAGGCCACACCCGCGAAGATCAGCGGCACGCCGTAGCTGATCAGGCCACTGACCTGCGTGCGGGAGACCGGGGCGCGCAGGGCCGGGACCCATTCGCGCCAGGTGTTCCAGCTGTAGATGAACAGGACGGTCAACAAGGAAAGCAGGTAGGCCGCTTCCAGCTCCCAGAACGTTCGTGAAAAGACCGGCAACGCCAGCACCACGACGGCCAGCAGCAGGACCACCTTGGGCAGGATCTGGCTCGCGGAGAACGCCATGCCGCGGTCCTGCATGCGCAGGATGAGCGAGAGAAACCGCGAGATGAAGCTCGCGACCACGCAGGCCACGAGCGTCCAGTAGTACGCGACGTGCCCGAGGCCGAACAGCCAGCTGGCCAGCTGTTCGGCGATCGGCAGCGTGACCAGCATCGCCAGCAGCAGCAGCGCAAGCCCCGGCGTGAAGCAGGCTTTCAGCAGCGCGCCGCGGTCGCTCCATTCGTGGTACTCCCGCACGTAAGCGCGGTCGAGCCCCAGGTTGAACAGCAGCACGCCGAACGACACCGCGATCTGGACGATGTTCAGCCGTCCCACGTCGGCGGGCGGGAAGACCCACGCGATCACCGGTACCGTCACCAGTCCGAGCCCGGCGGTGACGATGGGACCAAGGGCAAATGCCAGCACGGTTCGTATGTTCACCCGTCGTCCTGTCTCGTTGGGTCCTTGCCACGGTCACCGTCGTGTCGCCTGCCGGAGCGGGTAGGGCGCCCGCGGAAGGGACCGCGCCGGTTCCCGCTCGTTCGCCGCGCCGATGGCGATGACGCTGGCGACGAAGTCGCGGTAGTTCCGGGCGGCGTCGAAACCGGACTCGATCGTCTGCCGCGCATGCGCACGCAGGCTGTCCCGCTCGTCCGTCAAGGCGACCCGCTCCATCGCATCGGCGATTTCCCCGGCATCGGGACACGCGCTCAGCAGGGCGCCGCAGCGATCGGACACCAGGCTGGCCACGCCGCCCACGTCGGGAGCGACGGCCGGCACGCCCGCGCTCATGGCCTCCATGATGGAGACCGGAACGCCTTCGGATTCGCTGGCGTTGACCAGCATGTCCACCGGGATGCCGCGGTAGTACGCCTTGACGGCGTGGTTGGGCAGCTCGCCGGCGAACATGCAGGTGACGTTTCCCAGGCCCGACAGCTTCCGCTGCGCCAGCGCACGGATCTCCTCCAGCAACGGGCCGCCACCGATGTGCGTCCAGCCCACGCAGACGTCCGGATGGCGACGGGCAAGCAGTTCCACGGCGTCGACGATCCTGTCCAGCCGCTTCACCGGCAGGCAGAAGGAAACCGACAGCACGTGCAGGCAGCCGGCCGGGCTCGGGCGTGCGAGCGTGCCGGCCAGCGGCACGCCCAGCGGACTGACGCGGATGCTTTCCGGCGGCGCACCGTAGGTCTGCCGCAGGTAGCCCTGCGCCTCGCGCGAGAGCGCGAAGATCGCATCGTGGTCGGCGATGAATTGCCGCTTGAGCGGCATGTAGCCATGCCTGCGGCGCGCCTCGTACAGATCGTAGCCGTGCACGCGCGAGACGACCTTGCGTACCGCGCCGGCCCGCTTGGCGAGCACGGCGGCGCAGGCCTGGGTCTCGTTCCAGTAGCAGTAGGCCACGTCGATCCGGCCATGGGCCAGGGCGTATCGCTTCAGCTGCGCAGCCTGTTCGAGCACCTTGGACACATGCAGCAGCGCGCGTGCGACGGTGTGCGGATTAGTCTTGCGCGAGCGCCACAGATAGCGCAGCTCGCGGCGGAAGATCGCGGAGCCCAGTGCCCGCAGCACGAACCACAGCCGCACGGCCTTCGCGGAACGCGCCATGCCGAGGTCGACCGCGATGCCCGCGGGCACGGGGCGTGGCGTACCCGCGGCCAGCGCCGGCAGCAGGGTCACGTCGACGCCGGCGTGCGCGGCCCAGTAGCCGATCTCGTCCTCGATGAATTGTTCACCGGGGAGGTAGGGATAGGCGTTGGTCAGGATGGCGATGTTCACGGCTGCGTCGTCATGTCCGCGATGACGAGGCCGCTCACGCTGCCCTGGTAGATGGCGTGGTCCACCTTGAACGGGACGCTGATCTTGAAGCAGCCCACCGTGGCGAAGCTCGCCGCGAGCACCCGCCGCCAGTTCGCGGTCACCTCCGCCATGGTCAGCATCGCGGGGCGCGCGGTGGCCAGCGCGTTGTACTCCTCCCAGTAGAGGTGGTCGTGGAAGACGCTGTATTCGGCGCTGATGACGGCGATCGTCATGTCGACGGCGTCGGCCAGCTCCAGCGCGGACACGCGGATCTCGGGCACGTCCTCGCGTACCACGTAGTACACGCGGCTCAGCGGCACCGAGGCGGGCTCCACGCGGCGGTACAGCCGGTCGGGCGACATCTTGCGCCGCACGTTGGCGGAATTCAGGTGGTTCTTGATGTTGAAATGGGCGCGGTCGATCCATCCACGCCCGGCGAGGATCTCGCTCTTCATCGCGTTGCCGATGCAGTTGTAGCCGTAGATCTTCGGCCACGCCATGTTGCCGTTGACATGGGCGGTGTCGGACATGATGACGATGTCGTCGCTGACGAAGGCGACATCCTCGTTGCTCCGCAGCGCCAGCATGGCCGACGACTTGCCGGCGCCGCCGGTGCCGGCAAGCAGGCAGGCGTTGCCGCCGATCATCACGGACGCGGCGTGGATCGGCACCACGTCCTTGAAGAAGTAGACCGAGGGCACCAGCACGAATTCGTGCAGGATCTGCTCGAACGCCTCGGCCCCGCGCGGATACTCCATCGACAGCAGCTTGTGCACGGCACGCCGGATGCCGCGACGCGGCTTGATGACGGCTTCCACCTGCAGATGGCCGTCGCCGGTGCGCTCCCAGTAGACATCGACCTGCGGGAACGAGGTCAGCATGCCGTGCTCGAAGGTCTTGTGCACCTTGGGATTGATCGACGACGGCGCGTGCGTGATGGCGGCGTGGCCGATGCGGACGCTCACCTCGGGCTCGCGGTCGCCGGCGTCCGGATACAACTCCAGGCTTTCCGCGAGCAGCTGCTCCAGGCTCTCGTCGCCGGAAAACGCATAGCACTTGCCGAAGATGATTTTCTTCATGCACACCGCTCCTGCATGGGGCGCGGCTGCGGACGGCCCGCGCGGACCCCGCACGCGTGCCGATACGGCGCGAGGGCGTACCCTCCGGGAAAGCCGCTGCCGATGTCGTCAGGCCTGTACCTATGCCATGCCGGGGTGAGGGATGCGTGCATGTCAGAGCTCCTTGATGAGTCTCGCTGGGGCGCCCGCAATCACGTGGTTGTCCGGTACCGATCGTGTGACGACGGAATTGGCGCCGACGATCACGTTGTTGCCCAGCGTGACGCCTTCCCGGATATAGACGTTGTCGCCTATCCAGCAGTCGTTGCCGATGATGATGTCGCGCTCCAGATGGACGATCGGACCCGACGCGTTGTGGGTCGGCTTGTCCAGCGAGTGCGTGATCGCCTTGATCGACACGTTGTAGCCGATCGCGCAACTGCGGCCGATGACGACCTTGGAATGCGAACCGCACGACAGGTGCGCCTGGTTGAGGTAGCTCTGCTCCCCGACCACGAAATGATGCTTGGGACCGATCAGCTTCGACCCGAGGCCGATCGTGGCGCGTGGCGATATGCCGCTGTACTCCCGCATGCGGCGGGCGTGGCTTCTGCGCTGCGCCCAATTGACGGTGCCGCTTATCAACCTGGCAAGGAGATCGAACATGTTCGAGCCTGTTTCATGGATGCCGCGACGAGGCTTTTCACGATCAGGCTCGCCTGCGGCTCGGTCAAATACGGATGCATGGGCAGGCTGAGTACCCGCCCGGCCACCTCGTCGCCCACCGGAAGTTTCGCGCCGGCATCCGCTACCGCCGGCTGCCGGTTGATCGGGATCGGGTAGTGCACCGCGGTGGGGATGCCCGCGTCCTTCAGTCGCGCCTGCACCGATTCGCGATCGTCCACGTCGATGGTGTACTGGGCGTAGACGCTGGTGTTGTGCGGTTCGACATGAGGTGGAGCGGCCGCGCCGCTTTGCGCGAGCAGCGTGTCGTAATGAGTCGCGACGCGCTGCCGCAGTTCGATCTCGTCCTCGAACACTTCCAGCTTGGCCAGCAGGATCGCCGCCTGCAGCGTGTCCAGCCGGCTGTTCACGCCGACGCGGATATGGTGGTAGCGGCGATCCTGGCCGTGCCGCGCGATCTGCCGCATCACCAGGGCAAGCTGATCGTCGTTGGTGAATATCGCCCCACCATCGCCGTAGCAGCCCAACGGCTTGCTGGGGAAGAAGCTGGTGCAGGCGACCATGCTCAGATTGCACGAACGCCGCCCTTTGTAGAGCGCGCCGAAACTCTGCGCGGCATCCTCGATCACCGGGATGCCATGCCTGTCCGCGATCGCGTTGATGGCGTCGAAGTCCGCGCATTGCCCGTAAAGCGAAACCGGGATGATCGCGCGCGTCCGCGGGGTGATCGCCGCCTCGAGCCCGGTCGGGTCGAGGTTGTAGGTGCGCGGATCGATGTCCACGTACACCGGCCTGGCGCCCAGCAACGCCACGGTCTCCGCGGTGGCGATGTAGGTGAAGCCGGGCATGATGACTTCATCGCCGGCGCCGATACCCAGCGCCATCTGTGCGATCTGCAGCGCATCCGTTCCGTTCGCGCAGCTTATGCAGTGCCTGGCGCCGACGAAGGCGGCAAGCTTCGCCTCCAGCTCGGCCACTTCCGGCCCGAGGATGTACTGGCCGTGCGCCAGTACGCGCGCGATCCCCGTGACGAGGTGTTCCTTGATGCGGGCCTGCTGGGCCTTGAGGTCGACGAAATCGATCATGCGCCGGTACCCCGCTTGCGCAGCGTGTTGCCGGACAGCACGTAACGGCAGCCGGTGCGGGTGCAGGCGACTTCGGCGTGGCCTTCCAGCGGAAGGTCGAGTTGCTCGCCGAATTCGCTCATCCAGCCGATCTGCCGCGCCGGCACACCCACCATCAGGGCATAGGCCGGCACGTCCCGGTTGACGACCGCGCCGGCACCCACGAAGGCGAACTCGCCGATGGTGATGCCGCAGATGATCGTGCAGTTCGCGCCCAGCGTGGCACCTTTCCTGACCAGGGTGTCGCGGTATTCGTCCTTGCGCTCGATCAATGAGCGCGGGTTGTAGACGTTGGTGAACACCATGCTGGGGCCGCAGAAGACGCCTTCCTCCAGCGTCACGTTGTCGTACACCGAGACGTTGTTCTGGATCTTGCAGCGGTCGCCGATGACCACCTTGTTGCCGACGAACACGTTCTGGCCGAGCGAGACGTCCCGGCCGATGCGGGCGCCTGCGCAGACGTGCACGAAGTGCCAGACGCGGGAACCGGGGCCGATGCGGGCGCCTTCATCGACGACGGCGGAAGGGTGCTGGTAGTGGTCCATGCGGTTCGCCCTGTCAGGCCGGTCGTTTCAGGAAGGGGTGGCTGTCGCCCGCGGCGGGCGCGACGCTGCCGGTGCGGATCGCGGCCACGGTCTCGATCGCGACGCGGTTCTCCTCCAGGCCGAAACCCCGACCCGCGAGGATTTCCTCATAGCTGCGATTGTGCAGGTCGGCGAAGCCGCCGGAGAACTCGATCTCCTCGCCGTCCACGGTGATCGAACGGTAGGTGCGCTGCCCGCTTTCACGCAGGGGAACGGGCACGTCCTCGATGTCCACCGACAGGAACCAGCGCACGCGGGCGTTCTCGTATTCCAGGTAGCCGGCTGCCTTGGTCTCGCTGTGCAGGTGCACCTGGTTGACCTGCAGCGCGCCGAAGATGTGGTGCAGCATGTCGAAGAAGTGCACGCCGATGTTGGTGGCTATGCCGCCGGATTTCTTCGGGTCGCCTTTCCAGCTTTGCAGGTACCAGTGGCCGCGCGAGGTGACGTAGGCCAGGTCCACTTCGTGCTTGGTGTCGTGCCGTCCGTGCCGGACCCGCTCGCGCAGGGCGATGATCGCCGGATGCAGGCGCAGTTGCAGGATGGTGTTGACGCGCTTGCCGGTCTCGCGCTCGATCTCCCGCAGGCCGTCGATGTTCCAGGGGTTGAGCACCAGCGGTTTCTCGCAGATCGCGTGTGCGCCGGAGCGCAGGGCGAAGCGCATGTGCGAGTCATGCAGGTAGTTCGGCGAGCAGATGGAGACATAGTCGATCTGGCCGCCATGGCCTGCGCGCCGGCGCAGGTCGACATGCCGGTCGAAGCGCTCGAACTCGGTGAAGAAGTCGGCATCGGGGAAATGGCTGTCGATGACGCCGACCGAATCGTTCGGATCAAAGGCGGCCAGCAACCGGTTGCCGGTGGCCTTGATGGCCTGCATGTGGCGGGGTGCGATGTAGCCGGCGGCACCGATGAGGGCGAAGTTCTTCGACGAGGTGGTCATGAAAACGGATCCTGCTCCTGTGCGTGTGCGGCCTTTGCCGGCTGTCGTGTGGTCGCTGGTTCCATTTGTCCGTACCGCGGTTGCGGCCGGCGCCATTCGCCCCGCCCGCGCTTCCGCTCGCGTTCCGTCGTGGCTGCAGCAAGTCGTGCCCGGAGCGCCTGTCGCTGTCCCGGGTCGAGACGCTCACCCGGCCTCCTTGCCGACGCCGTAGTAGGCATAGGAGTAATAGCCGCTGCTGCGCTTCTCGACGGCGTTGAAGATCGCTCCCCTGAGGGGGATGTTGTTCTGCTCGAAGCGTTGCTTGGCGAGCGCGATTTCACGTGCCTGATTGAGCCCGAAGCGCACCACCAGCAGGGCGGTGCCGGCGTGGTGGCCGATGATGGCGGCGTCGGTCACCGCCAGGATCGGCGGGGTGTCGATGATGACCAGGTCGAACATCTTCCGCACATGGTCGATCAGCGTGGAGAAGCGGGAGTTCATCAGCAGTTCGGAGGGATTCGGCGGGACCTTGCCGCGGCTGATGAAATGCAGGTTCCCGGAGGAGGCGATCGGGCGGGCCGCAGCATCCAGGTCGACCTGGCCCGCGATCAGTTCGGACAGGCCGATTTCGGCCGGGCAGCCCATGATCCTGTGCAACGTGCCCATGCGCATGTCGCCGTCGATCAGCAGCACGCGCTGGTTGCCCTGGGCGACCAGCGTGGCCAGGTTGGCGGAGACGAAGGTCTTGCCGACATCCGGACTGGACCCGGTGATCATCAGCACGTTGTTCTTGGCCTCCAGACGGGCGAAATGCAGGCTGGTGCGCAGGCTGCGCAAGGCCTCGGTAGCCATGTCCGCCGGTGCGTCCATGACCAGCAGGCGCTGCTTGCCGTAGCCGCGGACGCGTTTGTCGTGCAGGGCCCGCTCGCGCAGGCTGACCGGGATGGAGGCGTACACCGGCAGGCCGAGGTTCTCGATGACGGCGGGGTCCTCGATGCCGCGGTTGAGCGCCTGGCGGATGAACACGCACAGCAGGGCCACGAAGCCGCCGAGGAACGCGCTGCCGAGCACCACGATGGTTTTCCGCGGCCAGATCGGCTGCGTCACGTCCACGGCCGCCTTGTCGATGATCCGCACATTGCCCACCGTGCCTGCGCGGGCGATGTCCAGCTGCTGGGCCTGGTTGAGCAGGCCGGTGTAGGTGTCGTTGCTCACCTGCACGTCGCGGGTCAGCTTCAGCAGTTCCTGCTGGGTATTCGGCAGGTTGCCGACCTGTTTGTCGATCGCGCCCTTTTTCGCCTCCAGCTGGCCGATCTGCTGCATCAACGCCTTGTAGGCCGGGTGTGCAGGCGTGTACTGGCGCTGCATGTCCGCCTGCTGCAGGCGAAGCTGCTGGATGTTGGTCTGGATCGCGACTTCCTGATTCAGCAGGCTCTGGGTCTGCATGCTGATGTCAACCGAATGTGCCTTGAGCTGATAGGCGTTGAGCGCCGCCGTGGCTTTCTCCAGCTGGCTGCGCACCTTGGGCAGCTGCTCGCGGACGAATTGCAGGCTGTTCGCCGCCTCCGCGGAATTGCGCTCCACGTCCTGGCGCACGTAGAGCTCGCCGACCTGGCCCAGCACGTTCTGCGCCAGCACCGGGTTGGTGTTGTCGTAGGTCATGTCGAGGATGCCGGAGTCCTTGCTCTGCTCGTTCACGTTGATGGCCTTCCGCAACCGGTTGGTCACGGTCAGCCGGCTGTGGCGAAAGACGCGGAAGCGCGTGCCCGGATTGGCCCTCAGCGTCTTGACCTGGATGGTCACGCCGTGGCCGCTGTCGGATTGCCCGGCCTTGCCGGTGACCAGTATGTTGTCGTCGTCGTCCACCAGGACGTAGCTGCCATGCTCGCCCGCGATCATGGTCAGCGGCTGGTCCAGCAGACTGTCGGGCACGTCCAGCTGGAAGATGTCCAGCTTCGCGCCACCCCAGTCGTAGCCGATCATCCCGAACCAGGGAGCGGCCACCTGGCCGCGGTTGTGCGAGGCATAGAGGCGGGCGATGAAGTTGCCGAACACGGGAAAGCGCTCAGGGCTGCTTTCGATCGTGAGCTTGAGCTTGTCGACCACGGCACCGACCACCATGCGCGACGTGATCAAGGCGGACTGGGTGGATGCCTCGGGATCCGACGCCCCCAGCGTCTGGCTGAGCGCGCTCAAGCCGGGCAGGTCCGGCACCTTCTGTTCCACCTGCGCTGTTGAGGTGGCCTGGTAGACGGGCGTGGCCGCAATGGCATAGATGATGCCGAGCACGATAAAAACCACGGTAATGCGGACGATAAACCACTTGTGGTCGCGAAGCGTACCGAGCAGCTCGCCGAGGTCTATTTCGTTGTCGCGTTGCAATGGGACTAGTGTGCCGGTCATATGGATTGCCATCTCATGACGTGAAAACGTGAATCACAGATAAAGCTGCCAGCTGTCGACCCCCTTTGCGATCATTTCGTGCACATATTCAAAAGCCGTACGCTGCTGGCGGTAGGGGTCGGGAATGTCATTTCCGTTCAGCCATTTGTCTAGCAGATAGACCTTTCCGCGTGTTTCGGGTGCAAGTTGCATCATTGCTTCGACTTGGCCCTTTTCCATGCCCAGTACCAGGTCGGCTTCGCGCAGCATCAAGGGTGTCAGCTGACGGGCGCGATGCTTGGTGCCGTCGATGCCGTCCTCGGCAAGCAACTGCAGGGCGGTCGGATCCATGGGGCTGCCGGCCGGCGCGCAAAGTCCTGCGCTGCTGAATGAAACGTGATGGGACTTGGTGCGCTGGCGGAACAGGTACTCCGCCGTGGGGCTGCGGCAGACATTACCCATGCAGACGATCAGTATCCGTTCAAACACAGCGACGTCATGCTCCCGAATCCCGAATCGGCGTCGATCCATGGATGCTAGAAATGGCGGTCCTGGCCTCCTGTCACTATCAGGGAAACCCGCGTTTAACGAGTTTCGTGGCCCTGTTTTGAATTGCGAATCGCATGCCTCGCAACGAGGCTCAAAGGTGAATCGCAGGCGGTCGTAGTGCCCGCCTAATTATTTCGCTTCCGGCATTGCCAAAGAGACGTCGATGTCTCGAATGCAAGCCGTGGTTGCTTTGTCGATCGGCTGATCGAAATAAGGGTATCGATGATTGCACGTCCGGATTGCCAGTCAGTGAACAACAGCCAAATGCTCCCCGCAGTTGCCGCGAATCGCGATGCGCACAATGGAAGCGGCCACGCATGGAATTTCACGCCGTTTTGTCTGGAGTTGCGGGACCATCTCCGGTTGCCATGCGGAGCCGGCGATCCGAGCCACCGGCTCCGCATGCACAGGATCGCCCGCGCGACGGCTTCGTGCCCGTTGCCACGGCAGGCTGCCCTCGTCAAAGACGGACGATGCCCGCGATGTCATTCGACCATGCGGTCTGCCCCGTCCATGCCCTGTGTGCGTCTTCGCCGTTTCCGGTGAGGCATCCTCAGTTCGCCTGCATCAGCGTCCATAGCTCGTTGGCCGTGCCCTGGCATGGGTACTGGATGAGCGTGGCACCCGCCAAGATTGAACCGTTGGCCACATTGAGGCATTGGCCGCTGTTCTGGTTGACCAGTTCGTAGCTGCCGCTCTGGGTCCGGAGCTGCCATTCCTGTTCGGCTCCGCTCGTGCAGGTCGCCTGGACCACGGGTGCGCGGATGGATGTCGAGGCGTTCTCGGCGGCCATGCACAGCCCGCTCAGTACGTTCTTGAGGGTCCACGAGCCGTTGGCGGCCGGCGCAAGTATCCATTTCTGGTTGTTGTAGCCGGTTTTCGGATACTGGATCAGCTGCGTGTTGCTGGTAGTCGAGCTCCTGGGATCGTCCACGACAATGCCCGACTTCACGCTCTTCACCCAGTACGCCACGCCGGCCGGCGCATTGACGGTGAGGTTGATGGTGCTGTTGTGGGTGAGCGAGCCGGCGGTACCGGTCACGGCTAGCGTTGTACTGCCGGCACTGGCCGTCGGCGACGCGGACAGCGTCAGCACGGAACTTGCGCTTCCGCCGCTCGCGGGCGACAGCGATGCGGGGGAGAACGTTGCGGTCACGCCGCTCGGTAGCCCGGAGACAGACAGGTCGACCGTCGAATCGAAGCCGTTGAGGCTGGAGACGGTGATCGTGTCGGTGGCCTGCGATCCCTGGCTCATGCCGATCGAGGTCGGCGACGTGGTGATGCCGAAGTCGAGCGCCCCCGGACTCCATACGTCGGTAATGGGTGTTGCGGCGGAGGCATTGCCGAGTGCGGCCAGGCCGTACATGTCTTCCAGTGTCCGCAGCACGTTGTAGTGATTGATCTGTTCTCCGTAGGTGCCCGGCACGATGTTCGCGCCGGCGAACAACGTGATGATCCGGTTGGCCTGGGTGAGGTCGTCGTCCTCGTCCCAGGTGAGGATCAGCAGGCTGTTGTGGGTCTTTGCCCAGGTGATGTAGCTGCTGATGTGCGTGCTCAGCCAGCTGTCGCCGATCGACACGGAGCAGTCGTGCATGTCGTCGCACAGGTTGGGAATCACGAACGACACTGTCGGCAACTGGGTGTAGTCGCTCGGGAACAGGGTATAGGGCAGGTTCGTCGACGACGGAAGGTTGCTGAAGTCCACCCACGGGTTGTGCCGGCGAGCATACCCGGATGTTCCATACGCGCAGCCCGTGTATCCGATCGACGGCATCGTCTCCGAGTAGCCGGCGAAGCTGTAGCCGGCGGCGATCAACTGTTGACCAAGGTTGTCCGTGCCGAAAGTGTGCGGGCAGCTGTCGTCCGTGATGCCCTGGGTGGAGCCGGAGAACAGGGCCAGGTAGTTTGGCTGGCTCGGGTGCGTCACCGCATAGGACTGGGTGAAGTACACGCTGCTGGAAAGCAGCGAGTTGATGTAGGGCGCATCGGTGGTATTGCCCACGATGCTGGCGATGCTGGCGTTCTCCATGACGACGATCACGACGTGGTCGTAGCGGGGAATCACGCCGCTGGTGGCAGCCATGGCGGACAGCGAACGAAACTTCCCGTTGCCATCGGGCATGGTGGCCCGGCTGGTTGTGTTGCCCGCCGCTGCCGTGTCCTGGTGCCCGATGGGTCTCGCCCAGGACTCGGGAGCATTGCCAAGGGCGCTGGCGGCAACCGCAATCGCCAATATGCAGAGGATTCTTGTTGGTCGGCGTGCTTTCATGGCTATGGTCTTCCCATGATTGGGCGGATTTGGGACGCACTGGCCCGCACGCTGCAAGCGCGTGTAGATCCGTCTCGGTTCAACTCGGGGCAGTGGTGTCTGGTAGTTCGACAGGTGCCGGGCTGGGGGAAGAAGCCTTGCACACCCTGGAGCGATGTCCGGACCGGACTGCCGTCCGATTTCAGTATGCTGCGATTGAGAGTTCCAGCGGTAATCGGATGTGCCAAAGTGTGATGCGAACCGGAAGGAACGATGAAGGCCGGTCCATGCCCTGCCTTTGCGGCGGATTGCGGTGCGTGGCCGGCGATGGACGTCGCGCAGTTACATCAGGCCACTGGCTTGGCTCACCGCGTTCCCGCAAATTTTCGGCGGTTGAACTTGCGCCGGAATTCATTTGCCCGTAATACGTCCGGCCACATGCTCGGCGCTCCAACCAACGCGGGAGGTCGTCATGGGAATTCTGGATACCCTGGGTGAAGTGGCTGGTGCCGTGGCTGCGGTCGAAGGCGCCGAAAAGCTGGATCCGAATGCGGGCCTGCTGACCAAGGGCCTCGCGGCCGTGGCCGGCTTCAAGGGCGCGGAGGCGCTGGAGTCGGCGCTGGGCAAGAAGAAGGAAGGCGAGGCCGAATCGAACGACGCGGATGCCGCGCCTGCCGACGACAGCCAGTCCTGAGTTTCGTTGTCTCCTTGCAAAAGGGCCGCCCATCGGGCGGCCCTTTTGCTTGCTGGCGGTTGCGACAGCGGCAGCTAAGGCATGTCCTGCGACTCGTCATCGTTGTCGGCAGGTCGCGTGCCCGTTGCCGCGATCTTCAGTGCGGGAAGATGCGCCGCCTGGAGTTGCCGGTCGAGCGGCGGCAGGTCGGTGTCGCGGATCGACTGCCACAGCATCAGCGCCTTGTGGAGGTTGGCGTCGTATTCGGCGAGGGCCTGCTGCTGGCCGTCGGTGGGTGCTCGGTCGGCACCTTCGACATCGGTGGCGATGGCGGTGAGCGCGTCGCTCATCGCGTGCAGGTTCGAGGCGTACTCGCCGCTGCCGCTGGTCAGCGGCTTGGCTTTCGCGTCCAGCGCATCGACCGCGTCGAGCAGGGGCTTGCGGGCGGCGTCGCCGGCCAGCTTCGCGTGCAATGCCTCCAGCTGCTTGCGCAGTGCCTGCACCTCGCCGTAGTTGCTCTTGACCTGCTGCAGGGTATCGCCGATGCGGCGCGAGAACGCGAGGCCGGCGGCGAGGTCGGCGGTGGCCACGTGTTCGCGCGGGTCCATCGTCACGGTGAGCGGGGCGCGGTAGTCCCTGCCGTCCGCATGCAGCACCACCTGGTAGTTGCCGGGCAGCACCAGCGGACCTTCCGGCGTGAGCGGGGTATCGCTGTCCCAGGTGGCGGCGATGCTGTAGCCGTATTCGATGGCCTGCGGGCGCGGATAACGCAGGTCCCACACGAAGCGGTGCATGCCGGCGTCGGCCGAGAGTTGCCGCGGCGAGCCCAGCCAGCCCTTCTCGAAGTAACGGTTGGCGTCGAGATGGGCGGGCTGTTCGTCGCTGTCGTAGCGGCGCACCAGCTGGCCCTTGTCGTCGTAGATGCTGAGCGTCACCGGGCCGTGGGCAGCATGTGCGAGGCGGTAGTCGATGATCGCGCCGGTGGGCGGGTTGGTGCCCAGCGGCGTGCCGGGCGGCAGCGGCGTGTCCTTGTTCTCGTTCGCGCGCACGCGGATCGCCGTGGCCGGCGCGTACAACTGCACGGCAGCGCTGGTGCCGGCCTGGCGCAGCGGGCTCACGTCGTCGAGGATCCAGATGGCGCGGCCCTGGGTGGCGGCGACGAGGTCATCGCCGTGCACCAGCAGGTCGCGTACCCAGGCGGTGGGCAGGTTGCGTTGCAGCGACGCCCAGTGCGCGCCGTCGTCGGTGGAGACATACACGCCGCGGTCGGTGCCCGCGTAGAGCAGCCCCGCTTTCTGCGGGTCGGCGCGCACCACGCTGACGAAATCGTCCGCAGGCAGGCCGGCGGCGATGTCGGTCCAGTGCGCACCGTAGTCGCTGGTGCGCCAGGCGTGCGGATGGAAGTCGGCCTGGCGATGGTTGTCCACCGCGACGTAGGCCGTGCCGGGCTGCAGCGCGGAAACATCGATGGAGGCGACCTTGCCCCAGCTCGGCAGGCCCTTGGGCGTGACGTCGTGCCAGCTCTTGCCGCCATCGCGGGTGAGCTGGACCAGGCCGTCGTCGGTGCCGATCCAGATTTCGTCGTTGTCGCGCGGCGAGGGCGCGATGCTGAAGATCACGCCGTAGCCGCAGTCGCGCGCTTCCTGCGGCGTGGGCTTGCCCTTGCAGTTCTGCGCGTTGGCCGTCTTGCCGTTCAGTTCGGGGCTGATCACGCTCCAGTGCTGGCCCTGGTCGGTGCTGCGGAACAGCACCTGCGCGCCCATGTACAGCGCGTACGGCGGCTTGGCCGAGAAGGCGATCGGGGTGATCCAGGTGTAGTGGTACTTGAAGTCGGTGGCACGCTGGCCGTAGCTGCTCACCGGCCACGGCGTGACGTTCTGCACCACGCCGGTGCTGCGGTTCCAGCGCGACACGCGGCCGCCGAGGCCGGAACCGAACACGATGCCGGGGTCGCCCGGGTAGGGCAGGTCGTAATCGCGCTCGTCGCCACCCACCGGGTTCCAGTCGCGGAAGGAGATCGAGCCGTAGTCGCTGCGGCTGGCGATGCCCACGGTGCCGGAATCCTGCTGGCCGGCGTAGACCCAGTACGGGAACTGGTTGTCCGCGCCCAGGTGGTAGAGCTGGGCGGTGGGCTGGTTGTACCAGCTGCTCCAGCTCTTGCCGCCGTTGACGGTGACCACCGCGCCCTGGTCGCTGGCGGTGATCATGCGCTGCGTGTTGGTCGGGTCGATCCACAGGTAGTGGTAGTCGTCGCCGCCGGGCGCGCCCTTGAAGACGTGCCAGGTCTTGCCGCCGTCGTCGGAGCGGCGGATCGACTGGCCGGCGGAATACACGCGGTCCTGGTTGGTGGGGTCGACGGTGATGCGGCTGAAGTAGTCGTTCGGCAGCCAGCCGGCGTGGCTCTGAGCCTGCCACGTCGCGCCGCCGTCGTCGGAGCGGTAGAGGCCGCTCTGTTCCCGATGCGTGGCGTCGTTCACCACGGCGTAGATGCGGTTGCCGCGCGCGGTGGCGATGCCGATGCGTGCGAGGTCGCCGGTCGGCCAGCCGTGGCCGTCCAGGCGCTTCCAGCTCCCGCCGCCGTCGGTGGACTTGTACAGGCCGCTGCCCGGCCCCGCGTTGGGCAGGTAGTACGACAGCCACGGCCAGTTGCGCACCTGCCAAGTCGCCGCGTAGACCACCTGCGGATTGGCGGGATCGGCGGCCATGTCCACCACGCCGGTGTCGTCGTCCACGTGCAGCGTCTGCTTCCAGGTCTTGCCGCCGTCGGTGGAGCGGAACACGCCGCGTTCGTGGTTCGGCCCGAAGTAGTGGCCGAGCGCGCCGACCAGCACGGTATCCGGATGATGCGGATCGACCAGGATTCTGCCGATGTGCTTGCTGTCGTCCAGGCCCAGGTGCCGCCAGGTCTTGCCGCCGTCGTCCGAGCGGTACACGCCGTTGCCCGCGGCAACGTCGTAGCGCGCGGCCACCTGGCCGGTGCCGGCGTAGATCACGTCGGGGTTCGACGGCGCCACGGCGATCGCGCCGATCGCGGCGGCCGGCACTTGGTCCATCAGCGGGTGCCAGGTGCGGCCCGCGTCCGTGGTCTTCCACACGCCGCCGCCTGCGGTGCCGATGTAGAACGTGTCCGGCTGCGCGGGCACGCCCTCGGCCATCGTCGCCCAGCCGCCGCGGAACGGGCCCACCAGCCGCCATTCCAGCGCACCGGCCGCCGGTGCCGGTGGTGGCGTGTCGCTTGCCGCGAACGAGGGGGCTGCCGACGACAGCAGGCAGGCAAACACGAGCAGCGGACCCACGGCACGACGCAGCGACATGGCAAGACCCCTGGAGAAGGTAGGCGGCGAAGATAACGCCGATGCCGCGCGAATGCAGGTGCCAGGCGACATGCGTCGCATGCGTGAAATCTTGCGTCGCGCGGTGCGGTGCGGTCGGCTTCAGCCTGCCGCCGCGTGCTGCGCACAGGCCGCGGCGCGCCCCTGCAAAAGCTCGCGTTCGCGCGCATTGCGGGTGAGTGCCGCGGCGCGTTCGAACTCGGTGCGGGCCTCGTCGTGGCGCTCCAGCTTTTCCAGCAGGTCGCCGCGCACGGCGGGCAGCAGGTGGTAGTTCGCCAGCGCGGGTTCGTCGCGCAACGCATCGACGAGGGCGAGGCCGGTGGCCGGCCCGCTGGCCATCGCCACCGCCACCGCGCGGTTGAGTTCCACCACCGGCGAGGGAGTGACGGCGGCGAGCGTGGCGTACAGCGCGGCGATGCGGTTCCAGTCGGTCTGCTCCGCGGTGGGCGCGCGGGCGTGGCAGGCGGCGATCGCGGCCTGCAGGGTGTAGGGCTCGGCATCGCCACCCAGTTGCTGCGCACGCTCCAGCGCCGCGAGGCCGCGCTGGATCAGCAGCCGGTCCCAGCGCGCACGGTTCTGTTCCAGCAGGCGGATCGGCTCGCCGCCCGGACCGCTGCGTGCATGCGTGCGCGAAGCCTGCAGTTCCATCAGCGCGAGCAGGCCGAGCACCGGCGCCTGTCGCGGCATCAGCCCGGCGAGGATGCGGCCCAGCCGCAGCGCCTCCTCGCACAGCGCCGGACGCATCCAGTCGTCGCCCGCGGTGGCGGTGTAGCCCTCGTTGAAGACCAGGTAGATCACGCCGAGCACCGCGTCCAGCCGCTCGGCCAGCTCCTCGCCGCGCGGCACCTCGAACGGCACCTGCTTCTCGGCCAGCGTGCGCTTGGCGCGCACGATGCGCTGGGCGATGGTCGGTTCCGGTTGCAGGAAGGCGCGGGCGATCTCGACTGTGCTGAGGCCGCCCAGCAGGCGCAGGGTGAGCGCCACCCGCGATTCGGGCGGCAGCGCCGGATGGCAGGCGGTGAAGATCAGCCGCAGCAGATCGTCGCCGATGTCGTCGTCAAGCATGGCGTCGAAGCGGGGCATGGCATCGGCCTGTTCGGCCTCCAGCTCGCGGGCGATCTCCTCGTGCTTGCGCTCCATCAGCTGGTGGCGGCGCAGGCGGTCGATCGCGCGGTGTTTCGCCGTGGTCATCAGCCAGGCGCCGGGGTTGTCCGGCACGCCGGTCTGCGGCCACTGCTCCAGTGCGGTCACCAGCGCGTCCTGCGCCAGTTCCTCGGCCAGGCCCACGTCGCGCAGCATGCGCGCGAGCCCGGCGATGATCCGTGCCGATTCGATCCGCCAGATGGCATCGATACTGCGATGGGTGTCGGTCGCCGTCATGGCGACCGATCAGACCATCATCGTTCCGCGGCGGCAAGAGGAACAGCCAGGGGCCGGTATTCACGGACGATGCCGCGTCATCGGCCTAGCCGGACTTCAGCGGCCCGGCGGCCTTGTAGTTGTTGAGGATGATGCCGGACGGCATGGCTTTGGTGCTGGCGAGCTCGAAGGCGCGTGGCGCAGTGCCCTCCGCGAAGAAGCGCTTCCCTGTACCCAGCAGCACCGGATAGACGACCAGCAGGATGTCATCCGCAAGCCCATGTTCGAGCAGAACCGATGTCAGCGTGGAGCTGCCCCACAGGACGAGGTCCGGCCCGTCCTGCGACTTGAGGCGGCGGACGCCCGCAACGACGTCCGGCCCGAGTTCTTCGAACGGACCCCATGCGAGGCTTTCCGGCCGATGGGTGGCGACGTATTTCGTTGCCGCGTTGAGGCTGTCCGCCATCGGACCACCCGGCGCCTTCGGCCAGAAGCCCGACCACAGGTCGTAGGTGCGGCGGCCGAGCAGCAGATCGAAGTGCCCGCCGTGCGCGGCGAAGAGTTCATCCCGGCCGGCGGGTGTCCGGTAGGGCGCGGTCCAGTCGGCATAGGGAAATCCGTCTTCGCCAGAAGCCTGGATCACGCCGTCCAGCGAGACGTGTTCCATGATTCTGAGCTTTCTCATTTCAGCCTCCATGTTCCGGGAACGACGACGTCATTGCGGATGCGGGCAGTTGATCATCCACGGCACGCCGTAGCGGTCCACCAGCGCGCCGAAACGCGCGGCCCAGAAGGTCTCGCCGATCGGCATCTGCACCTTGCCGCCCTCGGCCAGCGCGCTGAAGATGCGTTCGGCCTCCGCCGGCGAGTCCAGCTGGACCGACACCGAGCAGCCCTTGATCGGCTCATAGGGGCACTGCGGCGCCATCGCGTCCGAGGCCATCAGCACCTGGTCGCCGACCTCCAGCCGCACGTGCATGACCTTGTCGCGCACCTCGGGCGGCATCGGCATTTCCGGCGGTGCGTCGCCATAGCGCGAGAGCATGGTGATCTTGCCGCCGAAGCAGCGGGCGTAGAACTCGAAGGCGGCTTCGGCATTGCCGTCGAAGGTGAGGTAACTCACGAATTGCATGGCGTGTCTCCGGTGTCCGATGGAAAGGGGATCAATGGCGGTTGTCGAGCTGAGCGCGCAAGCGGTCTTCCTGTTCGCGCAGCTCGGGCGTGAATTCGGCGCCGAGATCCTCGATCTCGTACAGCGGGCGGATCTCCACTTCGGTGCCGCCATCGAACGGGGCCCGCTTCAGCCACTCGATCGCCTCGGCCAGAGACTTCACCTGCCACAGCCAGAAGCCGGCAACCAGTTCCTTGCTCTCGGCGAACGGGCCGTCGATCACGGTGCGCTGCCTGCCGTCGAAACGCACGCGCGCGCCGCTGGAACTGGGCTTCAGCCCGTCCGCGGCCAGCATCACGCCGGCTTTCACCAGCTCCTCGTTGTACTTGCCCATCGCCTCGAACAGCGCGGTGTCCGGCAACACGCCGGCCTCGCTGTCCTGGTCCGCTTTCACGATCACCATGCATCGCATCGTCGTCTCTCCTGTGTGGGGCGGAACGGGCGGGACGGCTGGCCCCGGCTGCGCTCTCACAGGTACGACGAACGGCGATCCAAGGGATCGACACCGGTCGTCCGGATTTTTTTGCGGTCGCGATCCTGGCGGCCGCCTCCCGGACCATCGCTGGCGTGATGGCATGCCGCTGCCGGCGATTTTTCGGCGATCAGAGCCTGAGCTGCACGCCGGTGTACCAGGAGCGCCCGTAGGCCGGCTCCAGGCCGGTCTGCCACACGCGGTCGTAGTAGCGGCGGTCGGCGAGGTTGCTGACGCCGGCCAGCAGCTTCACGTGGCGGTTGAGCTGCCAGTCGCCTGCCACGTCGAACACGGTCCAGGCGGGGATGCGCGCGGGCAGGTAGCTGGCGCCGTTGCCGAATGGTTGATTGGAGTCCTGCCAGTACTGCGCCGCCGACGAGACCGCGGTGAGGCTGAGCTTCACGCGCTGCTCCACGCGCCAGCTGAGGCCGGCCTTGGCGAGGTAGCGCGGCGCGTAGGCCGGCACCTTGCCGACCTGGCCGGGTATCGTGCTGGCGGTGAACTTCGCATCGAGCAGGCTGACGCTGGCAAACGCTTCCAGGTGTTTGCCGCGCGCGGCCAGCGCGGTGGGCGCGAGGAAGTCGTAGCTGAGCTGGCCCTCGAAACCGCGGCTGCGCGTGTCGCCGGTGTTCACCTCGATCACGTCGGTGGCGTTGATGTGCCGTGCCTCGATGCGGTTCCTGAAATCGACCCAGAACAGGCTGGCGTCGTAGTACAGGCCGGTGAGCGGCACGCCGTGCACGCCGGCCTCCCACGACAGCGATTTCGACGGATCGGGCGCGTGGCCGGGCACGATGTTGGCGAACGGCGAGGCCATGTCGAAGTAGCGCAGCGGCCGCCAGCCCTGCGACACGTTGAAGTAGGTCTCGTTGCCGTGGCCGAAGTCGTTGCCGATGCCGAGCCCGAACAGCGGCACGGTGCGCGCGTCGGCCTCGTGGATCAGCGGGCGGCGGAGGAAGGGCGGCCGCACCGTCTCGTCCACCGCCACGCGCTCGTGCTCCAGCCGCACCGAGGGCACGATGTGGATCTCGTGCGGCAGGCGGAACACGTTCTCGGCGAACACCGCGTAGTAATCCGAGCTGCGCGCCTGGCGCAGGCGCGGCGTGCCGCTGCGGTCGTAGCGGTCGACGTAGAGATCGGAACTGCTCCACTGGCGGAACGGATCATTGCCGTGGAACAGCACCGTGCCCGCGGTGAACGCGTTGCCATGGTCCCAGGCCTTGCGCACGCGGAGGTCCAGCCCTTGCGTGCGGAACTGCTCGTCCTGCAGCGTGGTGCTGGCGGGCGGTGGCTGCGGCGCCAGCGCGCCGTTCGCCGCGCGGCTGGCGAGGTCCTGGTACGCGAACCACAGCTTGCCGGTGAGGCGCCAGCCGTCGCCGAACTCGCGCGTGTGGCCCAGCACCAGCTGGTCGCGATCCACCCAGTCGCGGTTCCACGGCGTGGGCGTGGCGCGCGGATCGGTCTGCCATTGCGGGTAGCCCAGGCGGCCTGGGTCGCCGGAATCGGCGGCGATCGCGCGCAGGTCCAGCCACCAGACGTTCCTGTCGCCGGGGCGATATTCCAGATAGAAGTCGCCCTGGCGCATCTGCGATTGCGCGTTCGGCCGCGTGCCGTCGCTGCGCACGTAGGCGGCATCAAGGCGGAACGTCCACGCGCCGCTGCTGCCTTCGAGCGTGTTGTAGGTGGAATACAGGCCATGGTTGCCCACCACCTGTTCGGTGCTCGCCGAGAACGGCGCGCCGGGTTTCGGGCGCTTCGTGACCAGGTTGATCACGGGCGCGGGTTCCGGTCCGTACAACAGGCTGGAGCCGCCGCGGATCAGCTGCACCTCGTCGAGGCTCTGCGCCAGCGGCATCGCGTACAGCGTGGGAAAGCCGATCCAGTCGCTCTCCAGCGGAATGCCGTCCTGCATCACCAGCACGTATTCCGATTCCTGCGGATTGCCGAGGCCGCGATAGCTGAGGTTGAACTGCGTGGGCGTGGGCTGCTGCGAGACCAGCACGCCTGGCGAGCGCGCCAGCAGCTGCTGCAGGTTGTTGCCGATCACGGTGGGCTGCAGGTCGAGATGGGTGACCGTGGTCTTCTTCGTCACCGTGATCTTCGTGCCTGCCACTTCCGCCATCTGGTGCTGCAACTTGGCCTTCACGTACTGGCGCCAGTCGTAGCCGTGCACATCGATGCGCGGCAGGTTGGTGACCGACTGCGGCGTGGTCGTGGCAGTGCCCGATGCTGTGTCGGTCTGTTGCGCCGAAGCCGTGAAAGCGGCGAATGCGAGGGCCGTAGCAAGGGCAAGGGGCAGGGCGGCGCGATGGGGCATCGTGGAATGGGTGCGATGGGGAACGTCGGGTTATCGCGCATTCCCCGCCATATCGCCATAGGCCAGGCGTTTACCCATGACGCGGCGTCGACATCGCCGCGTGCCGGCGGGAGTAGGCTTGGGCATTCCGCATCGGGAGGGTCGCGTCATGCTGCGTCTAACCCGCAAGCTGCTGTTCGTGCTGCTCGCCTTGCCGCTGCCCGCCCTGGCCGCGGCATCTTCCGCCGCTACCGCATCGACAGGAGATACCGCAGCCTTGCTGCAGAAGGCGGTGGACGGCAGCTGGCGTTCCGCGGCGAACAAGGCGCGCGACCGCTATCGCCATCCGGCCGAGACGCTGCAGTTCTTCGGCATCCGGCCGGACATGACCGTGGTCGAACTGGCGCCCGCCGGCGGCTGGTATACCGAGATCCTCGCGCCGTTCCTGCGCGGGCAGGGCCACCTGGTCGAGGCGCCGTCGCCGTCGCCCGCGTTCATGGCGCGGATGAAGGCGGACCCGGCGGTGTTCGGCCATTTCGCGCAGGTGCTGCCGTTCAAGCCGCCGGCGCAGGTGAACCTTGGTGCACCAGGTTCGGCCGACATGGTGCTCACGTTCCGCAACACCCACGACTGGCTCAACCGCAGTCCGGAAACACTGGCTGCGGTGTTCAAGGCCGCCTACGACGTGCTCAAGCCCGGCGGCGTGTTCGGCATCACCGAGCACCGCGCCAGGCCGTTCGCCGATGCGCAGGAGAGCAGCAAGGCCTTGCACCGCCTGCCCGAGGATTACCTGATCGAACTGGGCCTCAAGGCCGGCTTCCGCCTCGGCGGCGTGTCGGAGGTCAACGCGAATCCGAAGGACCCCGAGGACGTCAACGTGCACCGCCTGCCGCCCGATCTCGCCGGTCCGGCCAGCGAGCATGCGGCGATGCAGGCGATCGGCGAGTCGGACCGGATGACGCTGCGGTTCGTGAAGCCATGAAGGGGATCGCGCATGCTTCCCGCCCGGCCATGGCATGCCGGATCGCGGTTTGCCTGCTGCTTGGCGCGGGCATGTCCACGGTGGCGTGCGCGCAGGGCTTGCCGGCGCAGGACTGGCCGATGTTCGGCGGCAACGTGGAAAGCACCAGCGCCAACCCGGAGCCCACCGGCATCACCGCGGCCAACGTCGCCGGGCTCGTGCGCAAGCAGGTCAGGCTGGATGGCACCGTGGACGCCAGCCCCATTTACCTGCACGACGTCGCCATCCGCGGTGCGCGCCACGACGCAATCTTCGTCACCACCACTTACGGCAAGACGCTGGCGCTCGACGCCCACAGCGGCGCCGTGCTGTGGGAATACACGCCGCCCGGTTACCAGGCGCTGGCGGGCACGCGGCAGATCACCAACGCCACTCCCGTGGCGGATCCTTCCCGGCAATCCATCTATGCCGCCTCGCCCGATGGTTATATCGAGAAGCTCGCCGTGGGCGACGGCCACGTCGTCTGGCGCACCGCCATCACCAAACTGCCGTTGCGCGAGAAGATGGACTCACCGCTGAAGTTCTTCCGGGGCCGCGTGATCGCCGTCACCGCGGGTTACATCGGCGACCGGCCACCCTACCAGGGCCACGTTGCCGTGCTCGACGGCAGCTCGGGCAAGCTGCTCGCGGTGTGGAACTCGCTGTGCAGCCAGCGCACCGGCCTGCTGCAGCCGGCGTCGTGTCCGCAAAGCGATTCGGCCATCTGGGGACGCGCCGGCGCGGTGATCGATCCCGGCGACGGCGATATCTTCGTCGCCACCGGCAATGCCGACTGGAACGGCACGACGGACTGGGGCGACGCGGTGATCGAGCTCGATGCCGGCGCCACGAAAATGCTCGGCAACTACGCCCCGGCCAATACCGATGAACTGAACGAGCAGGATCGCGACCTGGGCTCCGCTTCGCCCGTGCTGCTGGGCGACGACCTGATCGCCCAGGGCGGCAAGGACGGCAAGATCCGCCTGCTCAGCCGCAAGGCCATCGCTGGCACCACTCCCCACAAGGGCCATGAGCTGCAGATCGTTGCCACGCCCAGCGGCACCGACCTGTTCACCCAGCCGGCGGTATGGCAGCACGATGGCCAGACCTGGATGTTCGCCGCCGACAACGGTGGCACGGCGGCCTGGGAAGTGGAGAACGGCCGGCTTCGGGAAAAATGGAAGAACGGCACCAGTGGCACCAGCCCGTTCGAGGCGGATGGCCTGTTGTACGTCTACGCACGCGAGGGCGGGCTGAACGTGTACGAGGCCGCCTCGGGCAAGCGCGTCGCCACGCTGCCTTGCGGTGCGGGCCACTGGAACAGCCCCATCGTGCTGCAGGGCGAGATCATCCTCCCCGAGGGCAACGCCAACGCCCATGCCACCAGCGGCGTGCTGGACATCTGGAGTTTGCCCGGCGGGGCGACGGAGCGTGCAGGTTCTTCGAGAGCTCCATGACTTCCGGCCCTTGAGTCTCGCGCAACGTCGCACCCACAGTTTCCCTTTGACCCTACCCATCCCAAGGGGAAATCGATCATGCGTCTGTCGCGCCGCGTTGCCGTGCTCGCCTTCGGAATGATTGCCGCCTGGTCCGCGCAGGCCACGGTGGCGCCTTCGTCCTACCAGGCGCTGCAATGGCGCTCGATCGGGCCGTTCCGCGGCGGACGCGTGCTGGCGGTGTCCGGCATCCCGGGCGACGCGCGGCATTTCTATTTCGGCGCGGTGGACGGCGGCGTGTGGGCCACGCAGGATGCGGGGCGCACCTGGCAGCCGATCTTCGACAGCGAGCCGGTGGGCTCGATCGGCGCGCTGGCGCTGGCGCCGTCGAACCCCAAGGTCATCTACGTGGGCAGTGGCGAGGCCGACATGCGTTCGGACATCGCCCATGGCAACGGCATGTACAAGAGCGCGGATGGCGGCAGGCACTGGACGCACATCGGACTGGCGGACAGCTACCAGATCGGCAAGATCCTGGTCGATCCGCGCAATCCGGACGTGGTCTACGTGGCCGCGCTGGGCCATGCCTACGGGCCGAACGCCGAGCGCGGCGTGTTCCGCAGCAGCGACGGCGGCAAGACCTGGGCCAAGGTGCTGTTCAAGAACGACGATACCGGCGCGATCGATCTCGCGTTCAAGCCCGGCGATCCGGACACGATCTACGCCGCGCTGTGGCAGACCCGCCGGCCGCCGTGGAGCGTGTATCCGCCTTCGAACGGTCCGGGCAGCGGCCTGTACGTGTCGCACGATGGCGGCGCGCACTGGAGCCAGGTGCAGGGCAACGGCTTCGCGGCGCATCCGGGTCGCATCGGCCTGTCGACCTCGCCGGCGCGGCCGGATCGTGTCTACGCGCTGGTGGACGCCGGTGACGGTGAGGGCGGCCTCTACCGATCCGACGATGCGGGCGCGCACTGGAAGCACGTCACCGATGACCAGCGCCTGTGGCAGCGCGGCTGGTACTTCAGCGGCATCACGGCGGACCCGAAGAATGCCGACCGCGTGTACGTGATGGACACCATCGTGCTGCGCTCGGACGACGGCGGCGCGCATTTCATCGCGCTGAAGGGCGACCCCACCGGCGACGATTTCCACACGCTGTGGATCGATCCGACCGATTCCGACCGGCAGATCCTCGGCGTGGACCAGGGCACCCTGGTCACGCTCAACGGCGGCAAGACCTGGAGCAGCTGGTACAACCAGCCCACCGCGCAGATCTATCACGTCAGCACCGACAACCGCTTCCCGTACTGGGTGTACGGCGCGCAGCAGGATTCCGGCGCGGTGGCGTTGCCCAGCCGCAGCGGCAGCGGCGACGGCATCACCATGGAGCAGTTCCACGAGATCACTCCCGGCGGCGAGAGCGGCATGATCGCGCCCGACCCGGACGATCCGGACATCGTCTACGGCGGCACGGTGGACAAGCTGGACACGCGCACCGAACAGGTGCGCAGCGTCGATCCCACGCTCGCTTACCCGCTGGCGCATTACCGCGGCGCGTGGACGTTGCCGCTGACCTTCTCGAAGCGCGGCACCCGGACGCTGTACTTCGCCAACCAGCGCCTGTTCCGCACCACCGACGGCGGCGACCACTGGGCGCCGATCAGTCCCGACCTCACCCGCGAGGACGCCGGCATCCCGTCCAATCTCGACGCGCCCACCGCGGCCGACGACGAGCACGTAAGCAAGCGCCGCGGCGTGATCTACAGCATCGCGCCCTCGTCGCTGGATGCGAAGACGCTCTGGGTAGGCACCGACGACGGCCTGGTCTGGCGCAGCGCCGACGACGGCGCGCACTGGCAGGACATCACGCCGAAGCCGCTCACGCCGTGGTCCAAGGTGGCCGGCATCGAGCCCTCGCACTTCGACCAGGGCGTGGCCTACCTCGCGATCGACCGTCACCGCCTCGACGACGACGCGCCCTACATCTACCGTACCGCCGATGGCGGCAAGAGCTGGGCGCGCATTGACAGCGGCATTCCTCGCGACAGCTTCGTCAACGTGGTACGTGAAGACCCGCAGCACCGCGGGCTGCTCTATGCCGGCTCCGAGCGCGGCATGTACGTCTCCTTCGACGACGGCGCGCACTGGCAGCCATTGCAGCAGAACCTGCCGATGACTTCGGTGCGCGACATCGACGTGCACGGCGACGACCTGGTGATCGCCACCCATGGCCGCGGCTTCTGGATCATGGACGACGTCACCGCACTACGGCAGCTGGCCGACGCGCGTGCGAACGCCGCCACCCTGTTCAAGCCCGCGGTGGCGCTGCGCGTGCGGCCGCCCGGCTTCACCGGTACGCCGTTCCCCAAGGACGAGCCGATGGCGGCGAACCCGCCCGACGGCGCGATCATTGACTACCTGCTGCCCGCCGGCGTGCACGGCCCGGTGACGCTGACCGTGCGCGATGCGCAGGGCCAAGTGGTGCGCAGCTACAGCAGCGCCGAAAAAGTCGCCGCGCCCGATGCGGCCAAACTGCCCATCGCGCCGGAATGGGTGCCGGTGCCGGCGCGGCTGTCCACCGCGCCCGGCATGCACCGCTTCGTGTGGAACCTGCGCTATGCGCCACCCGGCGACCACAAGACGGGCCGGCAGCGGAAGGCGGAGGGCGTGTGGGCGCCGCCGGGGCAGTACAGCGTGGAACTTGGCGTCGACAGCCGCAGCCTGCGGCAGCCGCTGACCGTGCAGCCTGATCCGCGCGTGCACCTGCCGCCGGCCGCCTACCAGCACCAGTTCGCGCTGGCCCGCCAGGTCGAGGCCGCCGGCACGCAGGCGATGGAGGCCACCCAGGCCGCCACCGCCGAGCTGAAGTCGCTAGAGGCGCACGAAGCGCATGCTGATGCCGCCACCCGCACCCGCATCGAAACGGTGGTTGGCAAGATTGCCGATGTGTCCGGCGCGGTCGCCCATCCCGATCCGCGCAACTCGATGGGCGCGCCGCCGAAGCGCGTCGACAGCCTGCGTGCGCTGTCGATGAACCTGATGAAGCTGGAGCAGGCGGTGGACGGCGCGGACGCCGACCCCAGCGCAGACGCGCAGGCCTCCTATGCGTTGCTGTCGAAGACGCTGGGCGCCACGCTGGCCGAATGGCGGGCCTTGCAGACCGGCGAGCTGGCGGCCTTGAACGCCAGCCTGCCGAAGACAGGGCAGAAGCCCGCCGGCGCGCATTGACGAATCGTGCCGGCGAAGCTCGCGTCTCGCCGGCACGATCGGAAGAGGGTGCTCCAGGCCTGGCTCAGGCCGAGCGGTTGTGCGAGCGCATGGTGCGCTGCTTCTCGATCTGCCAGTCGCGCTGCTTCTCGGTGTCGCGCTTGTCGTGCTCCTGCTTGCCGCGCGCCAAGCCCACTTCCACCTTGACCTTGCCGTTCTTCCAGTACATCGCGGTGGGCACCAGGGTGTAGCCCTTGCGCTCCACCGCGCCGATCAGCTGGTCGATCTCCTTGCGATGCAGCAGCAGCTTGCGCGTGCGCCGGTCCTCGGCGATCACGTGGGTGGAGGCGCTGATCAGCGGCGGAATCGACGCGCCGACCAGGAAGATCTCGCCCTTGATCACGATCGCGTAGCCGTCGCCGAAGTTGATCCGCCCCGCGCGCAGCGCCTTCAGCTCCCAGCCCTGCAGCGCGATGCCGGCCTCGTAGCGCTGGTCGATGTGGTACTCGAAACGGGCGCGCTTGTTCAGCGCGATCGTGCCGGTGCCCTTGGTGGTGTCCTTGTCCTTGCTCTTGGCCATGTCCGCTAAACTTCCGGCCTCAAGGCGGCCGTTGCCCGCCGCCCCATCGGAGCGACGCATTTATTGAAAGTGCGCCCATGGATGGACGCTCACTTGATCTTCGCATTCATGGACGAATGCAAAAACCATAGAGTGCATCCATGGATGGATGCCCGTTTGATCTTCGCATTCAGGGACGAATGCACAAACCAAGGACTACCGTGATCGAGATACGCCGCAGCGCGCTGGTGCGCCACTCGCCGGAGCAGATGTTCGACCTCGTCGACGGTGTGGAAGCATACCCAAAGCGCTTCCCCTGGTGCTCGTCGGCCACCGTGATCGAGCGCGCGGACAACGTGCTGGTGGCGCGGCTCGACCTGCATTTCGCGGGTTTGCGGCACAGCTTCACCACCCGCAACACCGCCGAACGGCCGCAACGCATCGACATTCGCCTGGTTGACGGCCCATTCCGTTCGCTTGATGGCCTGTGGAGCTTCACCGCGCTGGGCGAGGATGGCTGCAAGGTGGCGCTGGCGCTGGATTTCGACTACGCCGGCATCGGCGGCAGCGTGCTCAAGCTGGGTTTCCAGGGCCTTGCCAACCGCATGGTGGACGATTTCTGCCGCGCAGCGGACCAGGTGTATGGCTGAGCCGGGCGTCACCGTGGAGGTGGTGCATGCCGGCATGCACGGCGTGCGGCGCCGTCATGTCACGCTGCCGGTCGGCAGCACGGTGATGCAGGCGGTCGAGGCCGTGGGTTGGCTGGCGGAACTGCCGGCGGAAGTATTGGAGCCTCTGCGGCTGGGCATCCATTCACGCCGGGTCGAGGCGGATCAGGTGCTGCGCGATGGCGACCGGGTGGAAATCTACCGGCCGCTCGCGCTGGATCCGATGGCCTCGCGCCGGCGCCGCGCCGGCCAGGGCTGAGTGACGCGACAGTAGGAAATCAGTGGCTGTCGCTGCCGGCGGAATCGCCGCCTGAATCCTTGTCGTCCTTGTCCTTGATGTCCTTGTCGCCCTTGGCCTCGTTGACCGGATAGTCGACGTGGTACTTCTTGCTCTCCTTGAGCAGGTTCTTGTTGTTCTCGAGGAACGGGCTGCCCTCGACGCGCGCCAGCGTGTCGTTCTCGAAATACAGGCTCATCGTGCTGACCTGCATCGGACCGCCGCGGTGCGAATAGGTGGAGACGTAGTCCCAGCGGCTCTGGTCGAACGGCGTGGCCACCGAGGGCGTGCCCAGCAGCAGCAGTACCTGGCGCTTGGTCAGGCCGGGCTTGAGCTGATCCACCGCCTTCTGGTCGATGGTCTTGTCGAGCAGGTTGCCCTGGCGCACGTCCGGCGTGTAGACCAGATGGCAGCCGGAAACGGCAAGCGCCAGCAGGGCGACAACCGGCAGGGTGATCAGCTTTTGCATGCGTGTTGCGTCCAGATTGTGAAGGTGTCGGATGATACACTACCGGTTCGGCATCGCCGCGCCGGGCAAGGTGGCAACGATGGAACAGGAAACGAAAGAACTGCGCCGGGTCGGCCTCAAGGTGACCCATCCGCGCATGCGCATCCTGCAGATCTTCGACGAGGAGGAGGGCAAGCACCTCACCGCCGAGGACGTCTACAAGTTGCTGCTCGCCCATCAGGAAGACATCGGCCTGGCGACGGTGTACCGCGTGCTGACCCAGTTCGAGGCGGCGGGCATCATCATCAAGCACAATTTCGAGGGTGGCCAGGCCGTCTACGAACTCGACCGTGGCCGGCACCACGACCACATGATCGATGTGGACAGCGGAAAGGTGATCGAGTTCGTCAGCGAGGAGATCGAGCGCCTGCAGCACGAGATCGCGGCCCGCCACGGCTACGTGATCGAGGACCACAGCCTGGTGCTGTACGTGCGCCCCAAGCATCGCGCGCGCAAGAGCTGAGTCGGGCGATCCCGGGGTTTCCTGTTGTCGAAGCCGGCCCGCGCTCAGGAAAACGCCTGGGTGATTCCCGGCATCGCGCCGGCGGCGGCCCGAAGGACGACCACCGGGGAACTCGGGCACAAAAAAATCGCGAGGAAGGACTCCTGTCCACCTCGCGATTGCCTCGGTACCTCACTGGACGTCCGGCGGGAGCGAGTTGCTCGCTCGGGCCGTGCGCGTCCAAGGTAACGACCAGATGGCGTCCTGCCACCTCTCCGGAGCCACCGTCCCCACGAGGACTCCGGTACGCCATCTCACGATGGCGGCTCCCCCACATCGATGGATCGATCGTAACGAAGCCTTTACGGTCTGTGTATCGGAAAATTTCCTAGGTGCTCCGGTTTGTGACCGGCGATTCGATGTTGCTTCGCAGCAATACGCGGAGGTGCACGCCGCGTAGCACAGGGCGCAAGCGGAACAGGCCGCCCAGCGAGGTGACCCGGTCGCGCATGCCCTGCAGGCCGCGGCCGCCACGGGGCAGACGCTCGGGCAGGCCGATGCCGTTGTCTCGCAGGTCGAGCAGGGCCAGTGCCGTGCCGTGGCGCTCGCCGATGCGCAGGCGCAGGCGGAATTCGCTGGCGCGGGCGTGCTTGACGGCGTTGGTCGCGCTTTCCTGCGCCAGCCGGTAGATCGTGGTGCGGGTGTCGTCGTCGAGCAGGCGCGGGTCGCCGCGCAGCTCGGTGTGGTAGCTGATGCCCGCGGCGTTCATCAGGTCGCGGATCGGGCCTTCATCCAGTGCGCGCAGCAGGCCGAATTCGTCCAGCACGGCGGGGCGCAGGTCGTCCAGCAGCCGGTGCAGGGCGCGGCGCATGTGGGCGAGGATGCCGTTGATCGAAGTGCCGATGTCCTCCAGCCCGGCCTGCTGCAGCCGCGTCTGCGCCAGTTTCACGTGGGTCTGGATCGCCGTGATGTTCTGGCCGAGCTCGTCATGCAGCTCGGCGGCGAGGTGGCGGCGCTGGTTCTCGTCGGCCTGCAGGTTGCCGCGGGCGGCCGCGCGCAGCTGCCGCGCCAGCTGGTCCAGCCGCCGGTTGACCGAGGCCAGGTGGGTGTTCTGCTCGGCCACCCGCAGCTTGCTGCGGCGCAGGGCATCGGTGGCCGAGCCGAGCATCAGCGTGCCGGTGCCGGCGATGGCCAAAAACAGGTAGCCGGCCGCCGAGGGAGTGTGGCCGAGCTGCTGGTCCAGCACCGTCATGCTGAGACTGGAGATGATCATCGCCAGGCTGGCGCCGCGCCAGCCGTGGCGGAAGGCGAAGAACAGCACAGGCGCCAGCGACAGGGCGCGGGCGAACTGCGGCTCTGACGTGGCCTGCCCGGACAGCAGCAGCAGGATGGCCATCGCCGGCAGCATCACCTGCAGGCCGTCCAGCGCCAGGCTCGCCAAGGCGCGTCGATCGGGTGGCGCGCGCAGCAGCAACACCAACACCGGTACCACCAGCAGCACACCCAGGTAGCCGCCCAGCAGCTCGTTGCCGAGTATGTGGATCAGCGCGTCCTCGGCGGCGGCGGTGTGAATCACGGTGAGCAGGCCAACGTCCACCGCGGTGGTAGAGAGCACCACCAGGATCGCGGCCAGCAGCAGCCGGGCCGTCTCCTGCGGGTTGTGCAGGTTCGCGCCCGCATGCGGATTGAGCCGGCGCAACAGCCACAGACCCGCCACTGTCACCAGCGGCTCGGGCAGTTCGCCGAGGAAATAGCCGCTCCAGCCCATCGGCAAGCCTTCGTGGAGGCTCATGCTGGCGGAGGCGACCAGCTCCGCCCCGATCAGCCAGCTCCAACTGCGCATGGGCAGCAGCAGCAGCGCGCCGAAGCGCAGGCCGTAGGGCAGCATCCAGTACGGTTGCGCGGTGGGCCACAGTAGCAGCCACAACAACAGATAAAGCACGCCGAGCAGCGGGCCGGAGTGCAGCGGGCGAAACGGTTTCAGGCGCATCCGCGGATGGTACATGCGCGCCCCGGAGGCGTCCGCACGCCGGCCGCTGCACTGTGTACAGTAATGACATGTACAGCATTGTCCTGGTCGACGACCACGCCATCGTGCGCGAAGGCTTCAAGCGGCTGATCGGGCTAGAGCCCGATTTCAAGGTGGTGGGCGAGTGCCGCAGCGCCGACGATGCCGTGGAGGCGGTGGGCCAGCACCGGCCTGACCTGGTGGCGCTGGATCTGTCGCTGCCCGACGGCAGCGGCCTGCCGCTGATCGAGCACCTGCGCAGCGTGGCGCCGTCCACGCGTATCGTGGTGCTGAGCATGCACGACGGCGAGCCTTACGTGTCCGAAGCCCTGCGCCGCGGTGCCAGCGGCTACGTGACCAAGGGCGTGGCGCCGGAGGAACTGGTGGCCGGGCTGCGTGCGGTGATGCAGGGTGAGCAGTTCCTGAGTTCCGACCTGCGCCAGCGTCGTGCCGAGCAGCCGGAGTCCGCGCTCGATCCGCTGCACCGCCTGACCGCCCGCGAGCGCGAGGTGTTCCTGCTGCTGGCCTGCGGCCGCACGCCCAAGCAGGTGGCGGCCGAGCTCGGCATTGGCCAGAAGACCGTCTACATCCACCGCGCCAGCGTGATGGGCAAGCTCAACGCCGGTTCGGAACTGGAGCTGTACCGCATGGCCAGCGAGCGGGGGCTGCTGCCAGCCGGAGGCTAGCAGCCGGTCACTCCGCTCCTGCGCCGCTAGGCCTGCGCCCGCTCCAGCATCTGCTTCGCGTGGGCGCGGGTCTCGCGGGTGATCTCCACGCCGCCCAGCATGCGTGCCAGTTCGTCGCGGCGGCCTTCGGCATCCAGCGACTGGATCCGCGTGCGGGTGTGGCCACCGTCACTGTGCTTGCTCACGTACAGGTGTGCATGGCCTTGCGCGGCGACCTGGGGCAGGTGGGTGACGCACAGCACCTGGCGCTGGCTGCCCAGCGCGCGGAGCTTCTGGCCCACCACCTCGGCCACCGCGCCGCCGATGCCGCTATCCACCTCGTCGAACACCATGGTGCCGATGCTGTCCTTGCCCAGCGTGGCGACCTCGATGGCGAGGCTGATGCGCGCCAGTTCACCGCCGGAGGCCACCTTGCGCAGCGCACGCGGCGGCTGGCCGGGGTTGGCGCTCACCAGCAGCTCGCAGCGTTCGCGGCCTTGCGGATCAGGTTCCCCGCCTTCGACCGGCTCGAGTTCGACCTGCAGCACGCCGCCAGCCATGCCCAGCTCGGCCATCAAGGCACTGACTTCCTTGCCGAGCTTTTCCGCGGCTTTGCGGCGCGACTTGCCCAGTGCTGCGGCGGCCTTGTCGTAATCGGCCAGGGCGCGCTCGCGCTGCGCGGCGAGTTTTTCCAGCGCCTCGCCGGAACCTTCCAGCTCGGTCAGTTCGCTGCTCAGCGCGGCAAGCCTGTCGTGTAGTTCGGCGACCGGCAGACGGTGACGACGCCCCAGCTCGTGCAGGCGGCCAAGGTGGGCATCGACTTCGGCGAATCGCTCGGGATCGAGGTCGACGTCCTGCGCGTAGCGGCCCAGCGTGTCGGCAGCCTCGCCCAGCTGGATCGCGGCGGCGTCCAGCAGCTCCAGCACCGGGTTGAGGGTGCCGTCCAGCACGGCCAGCTTGCCCAGTTCGGCGTGGGCGCGGCCCAATGCCCGGCGCAGGGCGAACTCGCTGTCGCCATCGAGCAGTTCGACCACCCCGGTTGCGCCCTCGGCGAGCCGGCCGGCATTGGCGAGGCGCTTGTGGCTGGCCTCCAGCTCTGCGAGTTCGGCCGGCGGCAACGCCCACTGTTCCAGTTCTTCCAGTTCGTGGCGCAGCAGTTCCAGCCGCTGCTCGCGATCCTCGCCGCCACTGAGGCGACGGATGCGCGTGCCCAGCTCGCGCCATTGCATGGCCAGCTCGCGCACCTGGGCGGCCAGCGCCTCGTGGCCCGCGAAGGCATCGAGCAGGGCGAGCTGATGAGCGCGGGAGAGCAGGGCCTGATGCTCGTGCTGGCCGTGGATTTCCACCAGCAGCGTGGCCAGTTCGGCGAGCTGGCCGGCGCTGGCGGGACGGCCGTTGATCCAGGCGCGCGAGCTGCCCTCGGCGCGGATCACCCGGCGCAGCTGGCAGGCTTCGCCGTCGTCCAGTTCCTCCCGCGCCAGCCAGGCGCTGGCTTCGGGCAGGGCGGCCAGGTCGAACTCGGCGGACAGCTCGGCGCGGTCGCTGCCTGCGCGCACCATGCTGCTGTCGGCGCGGGCGCCGGCGAGCAACAGCAGCGCGTCCACCAGCAGCGACTTGCCGGCGCCGGTTTCGCCGCTGACCACGGTGAGGCCGGCGCCAAAATCGACTTCGGCTTTTTCGACGACAGCAAATTGGCGGACGTGGAGCGAAGTGAGCATGGCGGGCTGGTGGCAGTCCGTAAGTGGTCGGGTGATTGTAGCGGCAGGCCAGCCGCTACAATGCGGCTGGCGGCTTGCGTCGCAAGCCCGCAGACCTTATTTCTTTGTCGTCTCATCCCTTGCTACGGCAGCGCATGTCCCATCCCCTCGACCATGAACTCGATGCTCGCACGCGGCGCCTGCTGCGCAGCCTGATCGCGCAGTATTTGGTGGACGGCGAGCCGGTGGGCTCGCGCACGCTGTCGCGCTCGTCGGGGCTGGACGTGAGCCCGGCGACGATCCGCAACATCATGGCCGACCTGGAAGAGGCCGGCCTGGTCGCGTCGCCGCACACCTCGGCCGGGCGCATCCCCACGCCGCGCGGCCTGCGCCTGTTCGTGGACAGCCTGCTCGAGCTCAAGCCGCTGCCGCGCGACGAGATGGCGCGCCTGCAGGGCGGCCTGCCGCCGCACCAGACGACCACGCGCGACCTGCTCGGCAACGTGTCCAACCTGCTCTCGGCCATGACCCGCTTCGCCGGCGTGGTCACCGTGCCGCGCCAGGGCGACTTCCCGCTGCGCCACATCGACTTCGTCTCGCTGCCGGATGCCCGCGTGCTGGTGATCCTGGTGTTCTCCGACAACCAGGTGCAGAACCGCGTGGTCCAGCTGGCCCGCCCGCTGGACGGCGGCGAACTCGAGCAGGCGGCGAATTACCTCAATGCGCAGTTCGCCGGTTTCCGCCTGGCCGACATCCGCGCGCACCTGGCTTCGGAGCTGCGCGAGGCCGGCGGCAAACTCAACCGGATGCTGGCGAGCGTGGTGGAGCTGGCCACGGCCTC
>DATEKS010000068.1:0-3966 GCA_035277325.1 Rhodanobacter sp. | reverse complement strand
TAAGCCGCTACGGCGGCGGGCAACCGCCGCCGCAACGACAAGCCATCCCGGCGTCGTGGCGCATGCCGCCACGACGCCTCAAGCATTCGAGGAACAACGATGAGCAATATCTCCGCCCAACTGGTCAAGGAGCTGCGTGAGCGTTCCGGCGCCGGCATGATGGAATGCAAGAAGGCGCTGGTCGAGAACAACGGCGACATCGAGGTCGCAATGGAGTGGCTGCGCAAGTCCGGCCTCGCCAAGGCCGACAAGAAGGCCGGCCGCGTGGCCGCCGAAGGCCGCATCGTGGCCGCCCAGGCCGGCAACAAGGCCGTGCTGGTCGAGGTCAACTGCGAGACCGATTTCGTCACCAAGAACCCCGACTTCGTGAAGTTCAGCGACACCGTCGCCGACGTCGCGCTGAAGTCCGGCGCCGCCGACGTGGCCGCGCTGAACGCCGCCGCCTATCCGGGTGCCACCAGTGTCGAGGAAGGCGCCAAGGCGCTGGTCGCCACCATCGGCGAGAAGATTGAAGTGCGCCGCCTGGCCCGCGTCGAGAGCGACGGCACCATCGGCAGCTACATCCACGGCGGCCGCATCGGCGTGCTGGTGGCGATCAAGGGTGGCTCCGAGGAGCTGGCCAAGGGCATCGCCATGCACGTGGCAGCGATGAATCCGCCCTACGTGAAGGCCGAGGACGTCCCCGCCGACTTCATCGCCAAGGAAAAGGACATCGCGCTGGCCGCCATGTCGGACAAGGAGAAGGCCAAGCCGGCCGAGATCCTGGAGAAGATCGTCGCGGGCAAGATCAACAAGATCGTCTCCGAGGTCACCCTGGTCGGCCAGCCCTACGTGCTGGACACCAATGTCACCGTGGGCGATGCGCTGAAGAAGGAAGGCGCCGACGTGATCTCGGTGGTGCGCCTGGCCGTGGGCGAAGGCATCGAGAAGGTGCAGGAAGACTATCTGGCCGAAGTCGCCAAGGCGATGCAGGTCTGACAAACCCCGCGCGCCCTGCGCCCATGGATGGGCGCACGCGCAGCGGAGCCGTGGTTCGTCCTGCGTACCATGGCGAGTCAAAAAGGGCAGGAGCCCCTTTTTTGACCAACAGGCACGAACGCTCCTGCTTTGGATTTCCAGACAGCCAAACACAAAAAAGCCGCGGACATCCGCGGCTTTTTTCATGACCGAAACGGCACGCAGCTCACCCCCGCAGCACTCCCAGCGCCCCCGCCACCTGTTCCTCGCGGCCCAACTCGCGACCGATCGCCTCCAGGTGCTGCGCCAACTGCGCCGCATCACTCGCGCACACTGTGGCATGCCCCACCTTGCGGCCCGGCCGCGCCTGCTTGCCGTAGTCGTGCCAGTGCGCGTCGACGCCTCGCAGTACCGGCGCCGGGTCGGGCAGCTCGCCGATCCAGTTGAACATCGCCGACAGGCCGCGCGCGCCGGTGTCGCCCAGCGGCAGGCCGAGCACGGCGCGCACGTGGTTCTCGAACTGGCTGGTATGCGCGCCCTCGATGGTCCAGTGACCGGAGTTATGCACGCGCGGCGCCATCTCGTTGCCGAGCAGCTCGCCGTCCTTGACGAACAGCTCCAGCGCGAACACGCCCACGTAATCCAGCCGCTCGGCCAGCGTGCGCGCCAGCGCGGTGGCGTGCGGCTGCAGCGCGTCGATATCCTGCGCGGGCGCCAGACTCAGGCTGAGTACGCCATCCACGTGCCAGTTGCGGGTCAGCGGCCAAGTGCGGAAATCGCCATCACGGCCGCGCACGGCCAGCACCGACAGCTCGCGCTGGAACGGCACGAAGGCCTCCAGGATCAGCCCGTGCTTCGCCGCCTGCGCGCCCAACGCGGCCCAGGCCGCGTCGGCGTCTGCCGTCGACTTCAGACGGAACTGGCCCTTGCCGTCGTAACCGAGCCGGCGCGTCTTGAGGATCGCCGGCGCGCCCACTGTGGCCAGCGCGCGGTCGAGGTCGGCGCGGGTATCCACCGCCATGAACTCGGGCGTGGCCAGCCCGCATTCGCGGAACGTGGTCTTCTCCACCAGCCGGTCCTGCGCCACCGCCAGCGCGCGCGGGTTCGGGAACACCGCCACCCGTTCGGCCAGCCGGCGCGCGGTCTCGGCCGGCACGTTCTCGAAATCGAAGGTGACCACATCGACCTGGCGCGCGAAATCCTCCAGCGCGGCATAGTCGGTCCAGTCGGCCTTGACCAGCGGCGCCACCTGGCCGGCACAGGCGTCGGCTGCGCTGTCCACTACCAGGGTGTTCACGCCCAGCGGCGCGGCCGCCAATGCCAGCATGCGCGCCAGCTGGCCGCCACCCAGGATGCCGAGCACGGGTTGCCGCGAAGCGCTCATGCGCGCGGATCCGGCTGGTCGAGTACGGCCTGGGTCTGCTTGGCCCGCCAGTGTTCCAGCGCCTGGGCCAGGCGGGGATCGTGCAACGCCAGCACCGCCGCCGCCAGCAGGCCGGCATTCACCGCGCCGGCACGGCCGATCGCCAGCGTGCCCACCGGGATGCCGGCCGGCATCTGCGCGATGGAAAGCAGGGAGTCCATGCCGTTCAAGGCCTTCGACTGCACCGGCACACCGAACACCGGCAGCCGGGTCTTGGCCGCCAGCATGCCCGGCAGGTGGGCGGCACCGCCGGCGCCGGCCACGATCACCTGGATGCCGCGCCCGGCCGCCTGCTCGGCATAGCTGAACAGCAGGTCCGGCGTGCGATGGGCGGACACCACCTGCACCTCGTGCGGCACGCCCAGTTCGGTCAGCACACCGGAGGCGTGCTCCATGGTCTCCCAGTCCGAACGCGACCCCATCACCACGCCCACCCGTGGCGTTTCCGTCGTTGCTGTCATGGTCCGGCCGTCCAAAAGTGGTTATTGTACGGGCTTTCCGGTTCCGCAACGATTTCGCCCCATGGACAAGCGCCTGCTCGACATCCTGTGCTGCCCGGTGAGCAAGACGCCGGTGCGCCTGCTCGGCCGCGCCGAGATGGACGCACTCAATGGCGCGATCGCGACCGGCGGCGTGGTCACGACGGCCGGCAGCCCGGTGCGCGAGCGCCTCGACGAAGGCCTCATCACCACCGACCGCAAGCTGATCTACCGTGTTGACGACGGCATCCCCGTGATGCTGCCCGAAGAAGGCATCGGCACCACCCAGTTGAACGATTTCCCGGCCCCCTGAAGCGTCCCCACGCCCAGAATCCCCGTCGACGGACCGACCATTCGCCTGCAGGACGCATCCGCGCCAAAGACAACCTCCCGGTGTGGCCATGAACGAAGCCTTCGAACCACCCAAAGTCGTTCCCCTGGCGTCGCGCCTCGACGCCGCCGCCGGCGAGCGCGTGGGCGAGCTGCTGAATGCGGTGCGCAGCATCGCCGGCAAGCGCCTGCAGCAGTGCCTGGGCAACCTGTTCGAGCACGTCGACGACGCGCTGTTCGACCTCGCCGAGAAGGCCGAGAACAACGCCACCCAGACGCACTACTTCGACGGCATGCGCGAAGTGCGCAAGCGCCGCCCGGCGGTCGAGCGCAACTTCCTCACCACGGTCAACCGGGAACTGGGCAACCTGGCCGGACGGGCCTCACCGAACGCCTCGGCGCCGGCGATGGCCGAGCTGTCGCTGGTAGCCGACTCCGAACTGGAGGAATCGCTGGCGATCACCAGCATGAGCAGCAAGCATGAGAGCCGGCTGGCGCGCGACCTGTTCGCGATCAACCAGCGCCTCTCGGTGATCTGCGGCGGTCGCAAGATCGACGACGCCGGCAACCCGATCGCCCCGGCGGCGCTGTCGCAGGCCTTCCGCCAGGCGCTGAAGGAACTGGGCGCGGACATGCGCGTCAAGCTGCTCATCTACAAGCTGTTCGATCGCTACGTGCTGTCCACGCTGGAAGAACTGTACGCCGAAGCCAACGCCGACCTGGCCCGCGCCGGCGTGCTGCCGCAGCTGCGCCCGGTGGTGGGGCGCGGCACCGGCG
>DATEKS010000067.1:0-11362 GCA_035277325.1 Rhodanobacter sp. | reverse complement strand
CACGCTGCCGGCCACGCCGGCAGCGACGCGTTGCGCCTGCAGGTCGGCGGGCAGGAAGTCGCGCTGCAGCGAGGCGGGCGCGTCATGCAGCCACGCGTAATCGCCGCGGTCCACGCGCCAGTAGTGCTGGTGGGCGTCGATCAGGGTCATGGCGCGATCGCGTCGGCTTCGATCAGGCCGGCCTGGCGCAGCTCCGACCACAGCGTGGGCGGGAGCGGCGCACGCATGCGCTGGACAGCGCTGTCGACTTCGGCCGACGAACGCAGGCCGCACACCACGGTGGCGACGGCGGGATGCGCCAGCGGGAACTGCAACGCGGCGGCGCCGACGCTGGCGCCGAGCCGGCCGCAGATGTCGTAGAAGCGCTGCGCGCGTGCGCGTGTTGCGGCGTCGGCGGGCGCGTAGTTGTAGGTGTGGCCAGGCGCGTCGTCGGCGCCCAGCAGGCCGGAGTTGTAGGGGCCGGCCGCCATCACGGCGACCTTGCGCCGCACGGCTTCGGCCATCAGCTGTGCGCTGTCGCGCTGCTCGAACAGGGTGTAGCGGCCGGCCAGCATGACCACGTCCAGCGCGAACACGGGCATTACCTGCAGGCACACCTCCTGCTCGTTGACGCCGAGGCCGATCGCACCGCAGACGCCCTGGCTGCGCAGCTCGGCCATCGTCGGCAGCGCTTCGTCCAGGGCCTGGCGCAGGATGGCGGGATGCTGCGCGCCGTGGGTCAGCGCGCCGATGTCGTGCAGCAGCAGGATCTCGACGTGGTCGGTGCCGAGCCGGCGCAGGCTGGATTCCACCGAGCGCAGGATGCCGTCGCGGCTGTAGTCGAACACGGCCTGCCGCCCGCTCACCGCGAAGCCGTCGTCCGGCGCAGGCTGGCTGCCGTCGGCGTCCTGCAGCAGGCGGCCCACCTTGGTCGACAGGCTGTAGTCGGCGCGTGGAATGCCGGCCAGCGCCGTACCGAGACGGGATTCGCTGAGGCCGTAGCCGTAGTAGGGCGCCGTGTCGAAGTGGCAGACGCCCTGCCGCCAAGCGTGCTGCACGGTATCGATGGCATCGCCTTCCGCCACGCCGGCATACAGGTTGCCGATCGGCGCGCCACCGAAGGACAGCTGCGGCAACCGACGAGTCGCCTCACGCCCCGGCGCTCCCGCGGAACGGGGCGATGCAGCGTCTGCGCTGGCATGCGTCATGTTTTTACCCTGCGCTGCGTGGTGCCGCCGGACACTGCCTGGCAGCTGGGCGGCGGAATCGAGGCTGCGTATTCGTGCGCGGCGTCGCGCAGCCAGCCTTGCAGGTTAGTGTGCACATATGAAACGATGATTTACAAGTGAGTAAATGTGCCGAGGCCGTGAATTCCGGATATCGGCAGCCTGCCGGAAATGTTCCGGTTCTTGACCACCGCCATGCGCAGGCCTGCGCCATGGCCTGCAGCTCCGTCCGAACGACGAGGGGATGTATTGATGTCGAAGATCCTTGCGCGATGCCTGCTGGGCATGTCTACACTGCTTCCGGCGCTGGTCATGGCGGCCGGCGTCTCGATCATTCCCGAACCTCAGCACCTGCAGCTGGAACAAGGCAGCTACCGGCTGGATGCGCGCACCCGCGTGGAGGCGCCGAAGGACGCCCGCAGCCGCGAGATCGCCGCCTTCCTGCGCGACGCGATCCGTGCGCAGACCCGGGTCGCGGTGCGCGAGGGCGCCGGTGCGCACGCCATCGTGCTCAAGCTCGATCCCGCCGTGCAGGGCGACGAAGCCTACCGGCTCGCGGTGACGCCGAAGCAGGTCACGATCAGCGCATCCACCGACCAGGGCCTGTTCTGGGGCGTGCAGACGCTGCGGCAGCTGCTGCCGGTGGCGAAGGCCGAACACGTCGAGATTCCCGCCGTGCGGATCGAGGATGCGCCGGCCTATGCCTGGCGCGGCGTGATGCTGGACGTGAGCCGGCATTTCTATCCGGTGAGCTTCGTCGAGAAGCAGCTCGACCTTCTCAGCTACTACAAGATCAACACCTTCCACTGGCACCTCACCGACGACCAGGGCTGGCGCATCGAGATCAAGCGCTACCCCAAGCTCACCAGCGTCGGTGCATGGCGCACCGAGTCGGACGGCACGCGCTATGGCGGTTTCTACACCCAGGCGCAGATCCGCGAGGTGGTGGACTACGCGCGCCGGCGCAACATCACCGTGATCCCCGAGATCGAGATGCCGGGCCACAGCGTGGCGGCGATCGCGGCGTATCCCGAGCTGTCGTGCAGCAAGAAGCAGGTGGCCGTGACCACCGCCTGGGGCGTACACAAGAACATCGACTGCGTGGGCGACGAAGGTACCTTCACCTTCCTCGAGAACGTGCTGGACGAAGTGTTGCCGCTGTTCCCGTCGCCGTACGTGCACATCGGCGGCGACGAGGTGCCCAAGGACGACTGGCACGACTGCGCCTCCTGCCAGGCGCTGATGCACAAGCTTGGGTTGAAGGATGAAGACGGCCTGCAGAGCTACTTCATCAAGCGCATCCAGCGTTGGCTCGAAGGCAAGGGCAAGACCCTGGTCGGCTGGGACGAGATCCTCGAAGGCGGTGCCGACACGCATGCGATCATCGAAGCCTGGCGTGGCGCAGACGAGCAGGCCAAGGCGCTGGCCAACGGCAATCGCGTGGTGGTCGCCGGGCCGTTCTACATCGATCGGGCGCTGGATACGCTGACGTTGCAGGACGTTTTCCGCACCGACATTGCCGACGACAGCAGCCCGGACGACGCGAAGACGGATGCCGCTGTATTCGCGGCGCACCGTGCGCAGTTGCTGGGCGGCGAAGCGCCGCTGTGGAGCGAGCGCGCGAATCCGTACAACGCCGAATCCAAGATGTATCCGCGCGTGCTGGCCTTCGCCGAGAACCTGTGGCGCGGCAACGCGCACGACGACGCGGCCTGGGCGGGTTTCCGGCAGCGCCTGCAGGCGCAGTACCCGCGGTTGGATGCATGGCACGTGGCCTACGGTCCCGAGGATCAGTTGGTGGTCCAGTACGCGCTGACCGCGGATGCGCAGGGCGGCTGGCAGCTGCGCGCACGGCGCGGCTTCGCCGACCTGGTGAACCACTACACCCTGGACGGCAGCACGCCCACCGCCAGCTCGCCGTCGTTCACCGACGCGGTGGCGCTGCACCATGCCGGCACGCTCAAGGTGGTGCCATTCCGCAACGGGCTGCGTTACGACAACCCGGCGAGCTTCACCCTGGTGGACAACCTCGCCACCGGCAAGCCGCTGAGTCTCGCCCAGCCGGTGTCGCCGAAGTACGCGCCTGCCACCGCGCTGACGGATGGCGTGCTGGGTGGCGACGACTTCCACAACGGGCAGTGGTCGGGCTGGAACGACGCCGACGTGGACGCCACCATCGACATACAGAAGCCTGCGGCGATCCATGCGATCGCGGTGGATTTCCTGCAGGACGCCGGCTCGCGCATCCTGCCGCCGCACGTGGTGAGCTTCCAGGTTTCCGACGACGGCAAGCGCTGGAGCACGGTCGATACCGAGCAGCCGAAGGCCGACGTGATGGATTCGACCGCGCACCAGTTCCATGTGGCGTTCAAGGCGGCCAAGCCGTTGAGCGCGCGTTACGTTCGCGTCGTGGCGAACCGCTACACGGCGCTGCCGGCCGGTTTTCCCGACGGCGCCACGAACACCTGGTTGTTCGCGGACGAGATCCTGGTGAAGTAGGTCAGGCCGCACGCGCGCGAGGTCAGGATCATCCAAGCATGTATCGACCGTTTCCGGCAGACTGACAGGATCAGGCTGCGGAGGCGATCGGGCATGTCGGCTGCATCGGATATCAGCATCGTGTCGGCGCGTTTTCCTGCGGATGACGAAGTGGTGCGCGAGCTGTTCACGGAATATGCGGACAGCCTCGGCATCGACCTTTCCTTCCAGGGTTTCGCCGCCGAGCTGGCGCAACTGCCCGGCAAGTACGCGCCGCCACTGGGCGACATCTTGCTCGCCCGCGATGTCACAAGCGCGGTGTTGGGTTGCGTGGCATTGCGGCCGACGGCGATGCCGGGCGCGGCCGAGATGAAGCGCCTGTACCTGCGCCCCGCCGCGCGCGGGCAGGCACTGGGGCGCCGGCTGGCGGAAGCGGTCATCGCACGCGCCCGCGAGGCGGGCCATGCGCGCCTAGTGCTGGATACCCTGGCCAGCATGGACGCTGCAAGGCGCCTGTATTTCGAACTGGGCTTCCACCCTGTGCTGCCGTACTACGACAACCCGTTGCCGGGTACGTTGTACATGGCGCTGGAACTGTTGTCGGCGCGCTGAGGAGATCCGAGAAAGCTGGACCCGGCATTTCTGCCCGGCTCACTCCGAGCGGATCGCGACCACGGGCGGCACTTTTGCGGCATATCGCGCCGGTCCCCACACGGCCACCTGGCCGAGCAGCCACAACAGCAGCGCGCCAAGCAGCGGCACATAGAGCGGCATGTGGGGCAGTCGGTCGAAGACCTTCATCAGGCCGAGATTCGCCAGGACCGCAAGCAGGATCCCGAGCACGATGCCGCCACTGACGATCAGGAAATTCTCGGCATGGAAGTAGCCCAGGATGTCGCCCCTCGTCGCGCCGAGCGAACGGCGGATACCGATCTGCCGGCGTCGCTGGCTGACCCAGAAACTGCTCAATCCCACGATGCCGCCTGCGGTAGCCAGCAGCAGTAATCCGCAGACGATGCTCAGCAGCATCGCCACGCTGTGGTCGGTTGCGTAAACGAGTTCGCGTGCCTGGGACATCGTGACGACGCCTTCTTTCGGGTCGATGATGCGCACGCCGCCGCGCTCTTGCAGCGCCTTCAGGGTTGCTGCGATCACCGGTTCCATGGCGGTGGAGCGGGTGCGTACCAGGTAATCGACGCCCTGTGGATCGACATAGCGGGCGGGGATCAGCACGTTGTCTCCATCGGAGGATTGAGTCCAGCTGAGTGGCCCCTGCAGGCTGGCGAGGATGCCGACGATGGCGGCCGGCCCATCCGGCAGGTAAACCGTTTTGCCCAGGGCCGAACCATCGGGGAACAGCTTGTCGGCCAGGCTGCGCGTGATGATGATGCTGGCAGGCGCCATCTTGTCGTCGGGGCCGATGGCGGTGATTTCCTCAGGGCGGAAATTGCGGCCGGCGACCAGCGATACGCCAAGCGTGTCGATCGCGTGTTCGTCGGCGACGGAGAGCATGGCGAATTGCGGACGCGTGGTCTGGTCGGGCTTGAGTTTCACCCGCGTCGGGATCGCGTTGACGCTGTCGCCGTATGCCAGCGGGGAATCGTTGCTCGCAAACGCATCGCGCACGCCCGCGACATGGCGCAGGGCGTCGAGGTCGGTGCGGATGTTCGCGTCGATCTGGCCAGCGTTCTGGCCGATCGTCCATCCGTTGCGGATGACGAAGATATGGGCCTCGTCCGTTCCGGTGGGACGCGACAGATGGACGATGCGCGTCGCAACGATGAACAGTGCGTTGGATGCCACCGCCAGCGTCAGCGCCACCTGCAGGACGATGAGCAGGGTGGCCATCTTGTGCCGGCGCAGTGCGGCGATGATCGGGGTCAACTGCATGAATGCCCTGGTGAGCGCCATGGAGGGAGCCTCAATGGTTGATCTTGATCTGCCAGGCGGGCTGGGTCTGCGCCGCCCGCCAGGTCGGGTACAGGGCGGAAACGACCGTGGCAGCGATTGCGAGCAGCACGGTAAGTGCCATCAGGGAGGTGTCCGCGTGCACGAGACGCGCAATCTTCGGCTCGAAAAGTCCCCCGATACTCCACAGGCCCAGCAGCGTCAGCGCCATGCCGAGCAGGCCGCCGGCAAAGCCCATGGTTGCTCCCTCGATCAGGAACTGCCGGCAGATGGCCGCACGTGAAGCGCCCAATGCCCGGCGAATGCCGATTTCCGGCGCGCGCCGCATGAACCGGGCCAGCATCAGCCCGACGACGTTGACCAATACGATGAGCAGGAAGCTGGCGGAAACCAGCATGGAAAAGCTGGATGCCCTTGGAGTGACGCGCAAGTTCGCCATCCAGTCCATCAGATTGCTCAGGCGCACATTGGGCGCCCATGGGAAACGGCCAAGGCGCTGCTGCTCCTCGGCATAGTTGCGCAGGTATTCGCGGTAGCGTTCGACGTCGGTTGGCGTCGCAAGCTCCACCCAGGCGCCGATCCGGTCGCATTCGCTGTGCAGATAGGCATCCCAGCCGGTGGTGCCCGGGTTTCCCGTCGCCGTCGGGCAATTGGCGTATCGGCTGTCCTTCTGCATGTCGGTGGCGCGGGTGAACGGGATGTAGATGTCGCCCACGTCATCGAATGCGTTCCCGACACTGAGGTTGCCGATGTCGAAGAAGCGGGGTTTCGGGTTCCAGTCGTCCAGCACGCCGGCGATCCGGAAGACCTTCCCGTCCAGCCGGATCTCGTGCCCGACGCTGTCTTGTCCGCCGAAGAGCTTTTCGTTCAGGCGGCGGCTGATGACAACCACCGTGGCGTGCTGTGCATCGTCATTCGCCGTCCATCCGCTGCCGAAGCGGAAAGGCACGTCGAACATGGGGAAGAAGTCGGCGGTCACCGCATCGCCGGTCATCGACATGGCGGGAACCGATCGGTTGTCCGATTCCACCTGCCACTTCGCGGGGTAGAGCAGGGTCTGCCGGCTGGCCTTGTGCGCCTGCCACAGCGCGACCGCATCGGTGTAGCTCAGCATGTAAGGAGGTTCGCCCTGCCAGGTGTAGGACGGGCCGACATTGTCGACCTGCGGCACGTAAAGCCGGGCAGACCTGGCGGGAATGGGGTCGCTGGTGGTCGCGCGGAACACGGCATAGGACACCATGCAGGCCGACACACCGAAAGCGAGCAGCGCGATCACCAGCGCCGTCAAGGCCTTGCTTCGGGCACTGCTCCGCCATGCCAGCGCAACGTAATACCCCCACATAACGCCCCCTGTGACGTCACCCCGTGGCCGGGAAATACCCAAGTCTTCCGGTTCGAAAAATACCTGCTGGCGAGTACGGTTGCACGAAAAGGGACGGGCCTCAGCCGACCGCGTCGCGGATCGCCTGCGGCAGCGCTACCGGTTTGCCGGTGGCCGGATCCATCCACACCATCACCACGTGGCCGTCGCAGTACAGCGTGCCGGCGTCGTGGGCGTCCACCAGGCGGTGGGCGATGGTCATCGAGCTGTTGCCGATGCGCTCGCAGTAGAGCTGCACATGCAGCTGCGCCGGCCACTCGATCGGGCGGCGGTAGTTGAGCTGGACGGCAGCCATCACCGGCATGCTGTGCTCGTCGAACCACGGGCCGGGCACGTGGCTCAGCCATTGCAGCCGCGCTTCCTCGAGATAGGTGAGGTAGTTGGAATTGTTGACGTGGTTGAAGGCGTCGAGATCGCGCCAGCGTGCAGCGAGTTCGGCCACGAACAGCGGTGCGGGAGCGGTGGTCGGTCCGGCTGCGCCTGCACGGGTCGAGGCTTCAACGACTTCCACGGCGGGCGCTGCAGTCGCGGTCTTGGCCTTGCCGCGGCGTGCGGGCCTGGGTGACGCGTTGTCGGTCTTGCTCATGAGTTCTTCTTTTTTCCGCGCATCGGCTTGTGCTTGTCGGCCGAGGCGATGTGCTTGAGGGTGGCCTTGCCGCGCTTGACGGCAGCCTTGGCGGGGCGCGCCGGCTTCAGGTGCGGCGCGAGGAAATGGCCGGTGTGCGAGCCCGGCGTGGCGGCCACGGTTTCCGGCGTGCCGGCGACCAGGATGCGGCCGCCGCCGGCGCCGCCCTCGGGGCCGAGGTCGACGATCCAGTCGGCGGTCTTGATCACGTCGAGGTTGTGCTCGATCACCACCACGGTGTTGCCCTGGTCGACCAGCTGGTGCAGCACGTCGAGCAGTTGCTCGATGTCGTGGAAATGCAGGCCGGTGGTGGGTTCGTCGAGGATGTACAGCGTGTTGCCGGTGTCGCGCTTGCTGAGCTCCTTGGAGAGCTTCACGCGCTGCGCCTCGCCGCCGGACAGCGTGGTCGCGCTCTGGCCGAGCTTGATGTAGTCCAGACCCACCGCGCGCAGCGTGTCGAGCTTGCGTGCGATGGTGGGCACGTTCTCGAACAGCTTGAGCGCGTCCTCCACCGTCATGTCGAGCACGTCGGCGATGGTGTGGCCCTTGTAGTGGATCTCCAGCGTCTCGCGGTTGTAGCGCTTGCCGTGGCAGACGTCGCAGGGCACGTAGACGTCGGGCAGGAAGTGCATCTCCACCTTCAGCATGCCGTCGCCTTCGCAGGCCTCGCAGCGGCCGCCGCGCACGTTGAAGCTGAAGCGGCCCGGCTCGTAGCCGCGCGCGCGCGCCTCGGGCACCTGCGCGAACAGCTCGCGCAGCGGGGTGAACAGGCCGGTGTAGGTGGCGGGGTTGGAGCGTGGCGTACGGCCGATCGGCGATTGGTCGATGTCCACCACCTTGTCGAACAGCTGCAGGCCTTCCACCGACTTGAACGGCGCGGGCTGCGCGCTGGCGCCGTTGAGTTCGCTGGCGGCGAGGCGGAACAAGGTGTCGTTGACCAGGGTCGACTTGCCCGAGCCGGAGACGCCGGTGACGCAGGTGAACAGGCCCGCGGGAATCGCCAGGTCCACGTTCTTCAGGTTGTTGCCGTTGGCGCCGTGCAGGCGCAGCCAGTACGACTCGTCGTTGGGCTGGCGGCGCTGCTTCGGCACCTCGATGGCGCGTTCGCCGGTAAGGAACTGGCCGGTGACGGAGCGCTTCGAGGCGAGGATGTCCTTCACCGACCCCTGCGCGACCACCTCGCCGCCGTGCACGCCGGCGCCGGGGCCGATGTCGAGCACGTGGTCGGCCATGCGGATGGCATCCTCGTCGTGCTCGACCACGATCACCGTGTTGCCGAGGTCGCGCAGGCGGGTGAGGGTGCCGAGCAGTCGTTCGTTGTCGCGCTGGTGCAGGCCGATGGAGGGTTCGTCCAGCACGTACATCACGCCGACCAGGCCGGCGCCGATCTGCGAGGCAAGGCGGATGCGCTGCGCCTCGCCGCCGGACAGCGTGTCGGCCTGGCGGTCCAGCGTGAGGTAGTTGAGGCCCACGTCGTTGAGGAAGGTCAGCCGCTCGCGGATCTCCTTCACGATCTTCGCCGCGATCTCGCCGCGCCAGCCGGTGAGCGCCAGCTCCGCGAAGAAGGCCAGAGCATCGTCGATCGAGCGGTTGGTGAGCGCGGGCAGTGCATGGTCGGCCACGAACACGTTGCGGGCCGAGCGGTTCAGGCGCTGGCCCTCGCACTCGGGGCAGGGGTGGTCGCTGATGTACTTCGCCAGCTCCTCGCGCACCGCGGTGGATTCGGTTTCTTTGTAGCGCCGTTCCAGATTGGGAAGGATGCCCTCGAAGGCATGCTCACGGGTCACCCGGCCGCCGCGTTCGGTGAGGTAGCGGAAAGCGATCTTCTCCTTGCCGCTGCCGTACAGGATCGCCTGCTGGGTGGCCTTGGGCAGGCTGGTCCAGGCCGTGTCCACGTCGAAGCCGTAGTGCGCGGCCAGCGACTGCAGCATCTGGAAGTAGTGCGGATTGCGCCGGTCCCAGCCGCGGATCGCGCCGCCGGACAGCGGTAGCTCCGGGTGGCCCACCACGCGCGCAGGGTCGAACACCTGGGTCACGCCGAGGCCGTCGCAGGACGGGCAGGCGCCGATCGGCGAGTTGAACGAGAACAGCCGCGGCTCCAGCTCCGGCAGCGAGTAGTCGCACACCGGGCAGGAATAGCGCGAGGAGTAGAGCTGCTCCTTGGCGGACGCGTCGTCCATGTCGGCCAGGATCACCAGCCCGTCGCCCAGCCGCAGCGCGGTCTCGAAGGACTCGGCGAGGCGCTGCTTGATGTCGTCGCGCGGGCGGAAGCGGTCGATCACCGCCTCGATGGTGTGCTTGATGCGCAGGCCCAGCGGCGGCACCGCGTCGAGGTCGTACACCGCGCCGTCCACGCGGGCACGCACGAAACCTTGCGCGCGCAGCTGCTCGAACACCTGCACGTGCTCGCCCTTGCGCTCGCGCACTACCGGGGCGAGCAGCATGTAGCGCTTCTCGGGATCCAGCGCGAGCGTGGCATCCACCATCTGGCTCACCGTCTGCGCTTCCAGCGGGATGCCGTGGTCGGGGCAGCGCGGCGTGCCCACGCGGGCGTAGAGCAGGCGCAGGTAGTCGTACACCTCGGTGATCGTGCCCACGGTGGAGCGCGGGTTGTGCGAGGTGGACTTCTGCTCGATCGAGATCGCCGGCGACAGGCCCTCGATGTGGTCGACGTCGGGCTTCTCCATCATGGAGAGGAACTGACGGGCATAGGCCGACAGCGACTCCACGTAGCGCCGCTGGCCTTCCGCGTAGATGGTGTCGAAGGCCAGCGAGGACTTGCCCGAGCCGGACAGGCCGGTGATCACGATCAGCTTGTCGCGCGGCAGGTCGAGGTCGATGTTCTTGAGGTTGTGCGTGCGTGCACCGCGGATGCGGATGGTGTCCATGCGTCGGGGCGTGGGGTCGCGAGGGGAAAAGTGAACTATACCAAACCGAACAGGTTAGTTATTACCTGATGAAGTCCATCGCTTTCCGACTGGTCACGATTTGACCAGCGCCCCGCCGGCTGGCTACAATCTGCGGTTCGTCCGGCCCGAAAGGCCGTGACGGAACCCAAGAGAATAACGACAGAAGGGATATTCCCATGAGTTACGCAGTCATCAAGACCGGCGGCAAGCAGTACCGCGTGCAGCAGGGCGACGTCCTGCGCGTGGAGCTGCTGGACGCCGAAGAAGGCGCCGCCGTGAAGTTCGACCAGGTGCTGCTGGTTGGCGAAGGCGAGTCCATCACCGTCGGCGCGCCGACCGTGGCCGGCGCCACCGTGTCCGCCACCGTGCGCAAGCACGGCCGCGCCGACAAGGTGCGCATCGTCAAGTTCCGCCGCCGCAAGCACTTCAAGAAGCAGCAGGGCCATCGCCAGCACTTCACCGAAGTCGAGATCACGGGCATCAACGCCTGATACAGCCGGAGTAAACAGTCATGGCACACAAAAAAGGCGTAGGTTCGTCCCGCAACGGTCGCGACTCCAACCCGAAGTACCTGGGCGTGAAGGTGTACGGAGGCCAGGCCGTCGAGGCCGGCAACATCATCGTGCGTCAGCGCGGCACCCAGTTCCATGCCGGCACCGGCGTGGGCCTCGGTCGCGACCACACCCTGTTCGCCCTGGTGGACGGCAAGGTGGAGTTCAAGGTCCGCGGCGAGCAGAACCGCCGTTTCGTCAGCGTCGTGAAGGCCTGATCCTTTCCGAAGCTGCTGCAAGGGCCCCGCTTCGGCGGGGCTTTTGTTTTATGAGGCGGGCTGCGGGACTACCCGAGTAAGCTTGTC
>DATEKS010000066.1:0-8623 GCA_035277325.1 Rhodanobacter sp. | reverse complement strand
GCCTCGCTCATCGCGCGCACCAGCGCGCCCAGCCGCGCCACGCCGTCGCGGGCGCGGTCGAGGTAAGGCTGGGCATCCGGCGGCAGCTCAGCGTGCTCAAGGTTGTCCAGCGAGGACTTCACGATCGCCAGCGGCGTGTTGAGCTCGTGCGAGAGCTTGGAAGCCAGCGTGCGCAGGTAGTCGGTGTAGCCGCCCACCGCCTCGAACAGGCGCTCGAAGCTGCGCGCGAGGTCGCCGATCTCGTCCGGCGCATCCGTCATCGGGAAGCGGCCGCGCTCGAACGAGCCGTCCAGACGTCCATCCGCGAGCTGGGCTTGTTCGGCCGCGTTGCGCAGGCGGGCCAGCCGCAGGCTGAGACGGGTGGCGAACAGCAACAGGATCGCGCCGGCCACCAGCAGCACGCCGAAGCTGGTGAGCAGCAGGCCGAGCAATGCGCGGTTGGCCAGCAGCGGCACCGCGCGGCTGGCCTGCTCCAGCAGCAGCACGCCAGCCGGCTTGCCGTCGCGCTCGATCGGCACCGCGGCGGAAAGCACCACGCTGCCGCGTTCCTCGCCGCTGCGCCATACGCTCACCGGCTGGCCGGTACGGGCGTGCATCACCTCGGGCGTATCCAGCCGCGGCACGTCTTCCGCCCACAGGTTCGCGTCCTCCAGCCGCGTGGCCAGCAGCGAGCGGTAGACCAGGGAGGCGAACCAGCCCGGCTGGCCGTGCGCACCGGGCGCGGTATCCAGCCGGCCACTGCGCGCCAGCAGCCAACCCTGCGGCGACAGCACGCGCGCCTGCACACGGTCGGGTGCGAGGCTGGCCAGTTCAGCGGAAAGCGCGGCCGAATAATCCAGCAATGGCCGCGTTTCCGCCGCCATGCGGTCGCCACCGGCCTCCGCAACATAGGCGCCGACGCCAAGCGTCTGCAGCTGCAGGCTGCGCGGCAGGCGCAGCTCGATGCGGAAACCGCTGCCGTCCTCCTGCCACTGCGCGGGAAATTCCGCGGGCAGGCCGGCCACCGCTGGCCCCAGGGCGCGGGCCGTGATTGCGCCGGGCGCATCGCTTTCCAGCAGGTAGCGCTGCTGGCCGATCGCGTTGCCCAGCACCAGGTTGAGATGGTCGGCGGCCAGCGCATTCGTGCCGTCCTGCGCATCGGCACGGGTGCGCCGGGTGTCGCGTACCTCAGCGTAGAGGTACAACCCGCCCGCATCCTCGGCCAGCAGCAGCTTGCCGCGCGTGCCGAACGGCTGGTTCCACGGCGTCAGCGGCGCCCAGTCGTCGCCGTAGCCATCCACGGTGATCGGGTTGACCGCCTGCTCCACATACCAGGCAACGTCCTCCTGCGGCAGGGTGGCATGCGTCACCACCAGGCTGCGCGCCACCGCGCGCGCCGAGGCGATCAGCGCCTGCGCCTGTCCCTCGCGCAGCAGCGCCTCCATCTGCCGCACGTACAGCCAGCCCGCCACCGGCAGCGCCAGCGTGCACAGCGCGACCAGCAGCAGCTTGCGACGCAGGGTCATCGTGTCGTCAGGGCTGCTTGGGGGCGGACGGTGCGATGTAACGCTGGTAACGCGCGTCCGTCGCCACCTGCATGAAGGCGTCGAGCAGGGGGCGCCGCGCGGCGTCGCCATCGGCGAAGCTCATCGACCAGCTCAGCCGGATCCCGCTGGCCTCGCCCGGATCGCAGAACACCACCATGTCGTCAACATGGTCGCTGCCCTGGTGCAGCACGCCCTGACAAGGCATATGCGGGTTGCGGATCGTGATGGCGGTGGACTTGCTCGCCGGGTCGCGCTGCAGGTATTGCTTGCGGTCGGCCGCCAGTTCGTCGGCCAGCGTGGCGAGCTTGCGCGGCCACACGTTGAGCACCATCACGCGCTCGGGCTTGCCGGTCCACTCGCCCTGGTAGAGCACGGCATCGACGCCGATGGCCCTGGCGTACATGCAGCAGTCGCGCGTCCAGCCGACCGGGCTCGCCACCACGACCGCCCAGGCCGGCGCCTTGCCGTCGCGCATGCCGTGGGCCAGCACGTCGTCGCCCTTCGCGGCAGCACCGGCGGAAAACAACACCAGCAGGAGCAGTGCCAGCAGGCCTTTCCACGTCACGCGCAGACTCACGGTTTCCACCGGTAGCCCACGCCGTGCACGGTCTCGATCGCGTCGAACTCCGGCGCCACCGCGATGAACTTCTTGCGGATGCGCTTGATGTGCGAGGTGATGGTGGCGTCGTCCACCACCAGCTCCGCCTCGCGCATCAGCTGGTCGCGGTTCTTCACATGGCCGGGGAAGCGGATCAGCGTGTGCACCATCCAGAACTCGGTAACGGTGAGCGGCACCTCCGCGCCGTTCCAGGTGATGCGCATGCGCTCGGATTCCATCTTCAGCGGGCCGTGCTCGATCACCGTCTCGCTGGCCGCCGGCGCCTTCAGCGACTCGATGCGCCGGAACAGCGCGGCGATGCGCGCGGCGAGCTGGTGCAGGCTGGTGTCCTTGCTGAGGTAGTCGTCGGCGCCCAGGCGCAAGCCGGAGATTACGTCGAAATCCGAATCGCGCGCGGTGAGGAAGATGATCGGCAGCGTGGCCGACTTCGCGCGCAGCTCGCGGCACAGGTCGAAACCGCCTTCCGGCTCGTCGCCCAGGCCGATGTCGATGATCACCAGCTCGGGCAACCTGATCGCGAACGCGTTCGAAGCCTCCTGCCGCGAGCCGTAGCCGCGGGTGTCGTAGCCGAAGCGGTTGAGCGCCTCGACGTAGTTGGCGCGGATCAGCGGTTCATCCTCGACGATGGCAATGCTGCGGCCCATGGGCGGCTCCCGGTGGCGATGGCGCGCAGCGTGCTATGTGCGCGCCGATGGCGCAAGCCGCGCGCCCCTGCTGCCCTGGTTTTGCCACAAACCGGCAGCAAGCGGCCCCTGTCCCGCCGCCGGCACGACCGCGCCGGGACGTGAGATGTACCCAACGTCCGCCGGAATGCCGCCATGACCCGCAACAATGTTGCCGAACGCGACCCCAACGCCGAACTGCGCGGCTTCGAGCCGCTGCGGGTGACGCTGGCGCTGGGCGCGCTGCTGCTCGGCCTGCTGCTGGGACTGCACTGACACCCTTTCCGTGGAAGGCCAGAGTGCGGCCGGCGCGCAGGGACGCGTGCCGGTCGCGGGGCAAGGCGCCCGGCAACGGCCATCCGCCACGATCCTCCAGCATGGTGGTTCCTTCACCCCCTCCACCGGAGGGGATTTTTTTGACGGGAACCAATCCGGCCGGGCCCGGTCAGACTTCTTGACTGGCGCCTTTCCATTGCCGTGGATGGTGTCGATGCGGCCGGCGACCTCCCCTTCTTGACGGCCGGATTCGCGCCACGGCGCCGGTCAATGGTGTCTCCTCGCACGTCATGCAATGACGTTTGCCCCGGCGCGGCCCTCGCCACGCCGGGGCTTTTTGCCGCGCGGGCTCAGCCGATCGCCGCGCGCATCGCCGCGATCTCGGCACGGTAGTCCCCGGCGTGGAAGATCGCCGAGCCGGCCACGAAGGTGTCGGCGCCTGCGGCGGCAATCGCACCGATGTTCTCGGCGGTGACGCCGCCGTCGATTTCGAGGCGCACCGGCAAGCCGCGTTCGTCGATCATGCGGCGCACGCGGCGCAGCTTCTCCAGCGCCATCGGGATGAACTTCTGGCCGCCGAAGCCGGGGTTCACCGACATGATCAGCACCAGGTCGAGCTTGTCCAGCACGTAGTCGAGGCAGTCCAGCGAGGTGGCGGGGTTGAACACCAGCCCGGCCTGGCAGCCGGAGTCCCTGATGAGTCCGATGCTGCGGTCGATGTGTTCGCTGGCCTCCGGATGGAAGCTGATCAGCGTGGCGCCGGCCTTGGCGAAGTCGGGCACGATGCGGTCCACCGGCTTCACCATCAGGTGCACGTCTATCGGCGCGGTGATGCCGTACTTGCGCAGCGCGGACAGCACCATCGGACCCATCGTGAGGTTGGGCACGTAGTGGTTGTCCATCACGTCGAAGTGCACCCAGTCCGCGCCCGCGGCCAGCGCCGCGGCGGTGTCCTCGCCCAGCCGCGCGAAGTCGGCGGCGAGGATGGAGGGGGCGATGATCGGGCTCTGCTTGCTCATGGGGTGATTCCTGTAGGAGCGCACCTGGTGCGCGACCACTCTAGATGTTGAACGAAGCCAAGACATTCGCGCACCAGGTGCGCTCCTACTTGAAGCCGCGCTCCGCCTTGATCCGCTCGTAGGCGGCGTTGATCTCGCTGGCGCGGGCCTCGGCCTGCCGGCGCATCGCCTCGGGCAGGTCGCCGAGGCGGTCCGGGTGGTGTTCGGAAATCAGCTTGCGGTAGGCGCGCTTCACCGCGCGATCGTCGGCACTGCGCTCGATGCCGAGCACGGTGTAGGGGTCCGGCCCCCGGGTATTGCGCTGCGGCGGCACGTAGCCGCCACCGCCGTAGCCCCGGTCGCCGCGGCCGCGCGTACCACTCGCGTTCCACGCGTAGCCCTTCATCGCCATCAGCGCCATCAGCTCCATGTCGCTGACGCGCAGCGCGAAGGCGAGCTGGCGCAGGATCGCCATCTTTTCCGGCGGCGGGTTGCCCTCGGCGAGCACGGTCTCGATCACCACGTCCAGCACCGGAAACGCGTGGTCGCGGCGCAAGCCGGCCCAGCGGCGCAGCTCGTCGATGGTCGGCCCTACGTCGAACTCGGGCTGCTTGCCAGCGTTGAAGCTGGAGATCGCCTGCTGACGCTGCGCGGCGTCCAGGCCCATGCGCGCCATCATGCGCTCGGCCACGGCGATCTCGGCCTCGGACACGCGGCCGTCGGACTTCGCCACCGCGCCCAGCAGTTCGAACAGCGGCCCGATGAAGCCGCCCGCCTCCGGCGTGGCCTGCTTGCGCTGGGTGTGACGAAGGTTGTCGAACACGAAACCGATGACGGCACCGGTGATCGCACCGGGCAGGTGGCCGACCAGCAGGCCCAGAAAGCCGAACCAGAGCGTGTAGGTGAAGCTCATGGCTGGCCCGCCGGCGTCGGGGCCTGCGCGCTGTACCAGCGCGCGAGCGCGTCCAGCTCGGCCGTGCTGAGCGGGCCGATCGCGGCGCGCATCACCGGCGCGTCGCGGCGGCCTTCGCGGTAGTCCTTCAGCGCCTGGCGCAGGTAATCCAGCCGCTGCCCGGCGAGGTTCGGCGCGCCGGGCATCACGGCCATGCCGGTTTCGCCGTGGCAGGCCGCGCACAGGCCCAGCCGCGAAGGCTTTGCCACGACAGGCGGCGGCGTTTGTGCCAGGCCCGGAAAGGCGACGATGAGGCAGAGTGCCGCGGTCAGCAGGATGCGCATCAACAAGAGCTGGGGTCGAAAGGCGCCGATTCTAGCAGCGGTAAGCGGCGCTGCCCGCCATGCAGCGGAACACCTCCGATGCCAGCCGCTACAATAAGCGTTCCCCTCCCGCCACGGAACCGCCGTCGTGCCCACCACCCTGCCGCAATCGAACCTGCCCGGCCTGGAACTGATCCATCGCGGCAAGGTGCGCGATGTCTACGCGCTGGACCAGCATCGTCTGCTGATGGTGGCCACCGACCGTCTCTCCGCGTTCGACGTGGTGTTGCCCAACCCGATTCCCGGCAAGGGCGAGATGCTCACCCAGATCTCCAACTTCTGGTTCGGCAAGACCGCGCACCTGGTGCCCAACCATCTGCTGGACGTGCCACTGGCCGAAGTGCTGCCGCCCGGCACCGACCTCGCGCTCTACGCGAAGCGCGCCGTGGTGACGCGCCGGCTGAAGCCGGTGCCGGTGGAATGCATCGCCCGCGGCTACCTGATCGGCTCGGGCTGGAAGGATTACCAGAAGACCGGCGCCGTATGCGGCATCGCCCTGCCCGCCGGCCTCAAGCAGGCGCAGCAGCTGCCCGAGCCGATCTTCACGCCCTCGACCAAGGCCGCCGTGGGCGACCACGACGAGAACGTCAGCTTCGATGCCGTGGTGAACCTGGTAGGCCGCGAGCTGGCGGGAAAGGTGCGCGACGCCACCCTGGCGATCTACAAGTGGGCCGCCGCCTATGCCGCCGAGCGCGGCATCATCCTGGCCGACACCAAGTTCGAGTTCGGCACCGACGCCGACGGCAGGTTGTACGTGATGGACGAGATCCTCACGCCGGATTCCACCCGCTACTGGCCGGCCGACCAGTACCAGGTGGGCATCAGCCCGCCCAGCTACGACAAGCAGTTCGTGCGCGACTGGCTGGAGGCGCAGGGCTGGGACAAGACCCCGCCCGGCCCGGTGATTCCGGACGAGGTGATCGCGCGCACCGCCGCCAAGTACGCCGAGGCGCTGCAGCGCCTCGCCGGCATCCGGCTGGACTGATCCGATGCGCGCCTGGCTGCCGCTGGCGCTGGCCATCCTCGCCGAGGTGATCGGCACCTCGGCGCTCAAGGCCAGCGCGGGTTTCAGCCGCCTGTGGCCCAGCCTCGTGGTGGTGGCAGGCTACGGCACCGCGTTCTATTTCCTCAGCCTCGCGCTGCGGCAGATTCCCGTGGGCATCGCCTACGCGGTATGGTCGGGCGTCGGCACGGTGCTGATCACGCTGATCGGTGCGCTGGCGTTCCGGCAGAAGATCGACGCGGCCGGCGTGCTGGGCATCGCGCTGATCATCGCCGGCGTGCTGGTATTGAACCTCTGGTCCAAGAGCGGAGCGCACTGATGACCACCCACGACGCAAGCCGGCGCAGCATGCAGGACTGGCTGGACAGCTACAGCAACGACCACCGCAACCCGGTGAACCAGGTCTTCCACTGGTGCTGCGTGCCGCCCATCGTGTGGTCGGTGATCGCCCTGCTGTGGGCGATCCCGGTTCCGCAGGCGTGGCTGCGTCCCGGCGCCTGGGCGGTGGCGGTGATGGTGCTGGCGTTCTACTGGTACTGGAAGCGCTCGCGCGGGCTGGCGCTGGCGCTGCTAATCGCGTTCGCCCTGCTCGGCCTGCTCACCAACTTCCTGTACTGGGTGCTTGGTGCGAGTGACCTGTGCTGGCTCGCCGTCGGCGTGTTCGTGGTGGCGTGGATCGGCCAGTTCATCGGCCACAAGTTCGAGGGCCGCAAGCCCAGCTTCCTCACCGACCTCGCCTACCTGTTGATCGGCCCGGCCTGGCTGATGGCCAAGCTGCTGCGCCGGCTTGGTTTCAAGCACGCCGTATGAACTCCCTGCTCACCCTGGTCAGCTCGCTGGTGTGGTGGGTGCTTTACGGCAGCATTGGTGCGCTGTTCTGCGCGCTGATCGCCTGGTCGGTGCTGCGCTGGACCGAACGCTGCAATGTGGTGTTCAACCGGGTCTACCTCGCCTGCCTGCTGTGGACGCTGCTTGGATTGCTGCTGGTGGTTGGCGTGGCGGCTTACGAGGGACATCTGCATCCGCCGTTCCGGCCGCTGCTCACTTCCGGGCTGCTGCGCTGGGCGCTGGTGGTGGACATGGTGGTCGGCGTGGCGCTGGTGTGGCGGCTGACGCCGCGGGTGGATGCGCATCGCGTGCGACCAGGGAACGCGTGTCTGGCGGTGGCGGCGGTGATGGCGGTGGGGTTCGGGGTGGCCACCAGCCTGGTGTGAGGGTGGCGGATTTGAGGGGTTGAGCCGTTTTGCAGGTATCTGGCCGGGCGCAAGAAACTACTTGACGTCGCCCGCGACTGCGCCGCTGATTTGCTGTCGCCGACTTGAACCAACAGGAAGCATTCCATGCTGATACGAATCGATCGCCTGCTCCCCGAGGATTTGCTCAAGGAGCTGCAGACTCGCCTGGCCACCGCAGAGTTCGTGGATGGACGCATCACCGCCAGCGGCAATGCGCGCATCGTGAAGAACAACACCCAGCTCGCCCCTGGATCGGCGCTCGCGGATGAGCTCGGCGAAGCGGTCCTCAAGCATCTCCGCAATGTGCACGATTTCGTCGGCGCAACACTCCCCCAGCGCGTTTCGCGGCCGATGTTCTCGGCCTACACGCAGGGCATGGAATACGGCCTGCATGTGGACAGCGGTGTACTGCAGACACGGCAGGGATCGATTCGCAGCGATATCGCGATGACGATCTTCCTCTCCCCGCCGGAGAGCTATGAAGGTGGCGAGCTGCAGATCGAAGATATCGGGCTCGGCAACCATCGCATCAAGCTCGCCGCGGGCAGCGCGTTTGCCTACCCGGCAACCAGCCTGCATCGCGTCGCCCCGGTAACGAAGGGCAAGCGGCTGGCTTGCGTGCTGTGGATCCAGAGCCAGATCCGCGACCCGGGCCAGCGCCGCATCCTGGCCGATCTCGACGCCGCCGCCAACAGGTTGCGCGAACAGAACCCGAACAGCCAGGAGCTGAAGCTGGTACTGGCTTCGTACCACAACCTGTTGAGGCTTTGGGCGGATACCTGAAGGGGCAGCCGTATCCGGCTGCAGTGACAAAAAGGCCGAAGCCGGGTCTTGCCGCTGATTGGAAGGGCAGGATTGTTCGCTCATCCATGGGCCCACCCCTCCACGCTACGCGCTGCGGGGCCTTCGGTTGTCCAAAATCGTTCCAGACGATTTTTGTCGAACGGAGATTCGAGTCCGAAAAGTCTCCCAGCCATACGCAAAAAGCCCGCCTTCCGGCGGGCTTTTTCGTTCCAGGGCGACGGGCGC
>DATEKS010000065.1:0-59800 GCA_035277325.1 Rhodanobacter sp. | reverse complement strand
GTTTTGCGCCGGGCGGGTTGATTCTAGAACCCATTGGTTTAATATTGCCGCCCCGGTCAGGCGCAAGGCGCCACCTGCGGAGTCCAGCCGGCTCCGCCTGCATCTTCATCGAGGTTTTGCCATGACGTCCCGCCTGTTCGGTACGGCGCTGGTGCTCGGCCTGCTGTCGGCCGTCGGCCCGTTTGCCATCGACATGTACCTGCCCGCGCTGCCCAGCATCCAGCGCGGCCTGCACACCGACGTGGATGCGGCGCAGATGAGCCTGATGGCGTTCTTCGCGGCGATCGCGGTGGGCCAGCTGGTGTATGGGCCGGTGTCGGACATGCTGGGGCGCAAACCGCCGATCTACTTCGGCCTGTGCCTGTTCGCGCTGGCCAGCGTGGGCTGCGCGCTGGCGCCGGACATCCACACCCTGATCGCCGCCCGCTTCGTGCAGGGGCTGGGCGCCTGCGCGGGGATGGTGATCCCGCGGGCCATCGTGCGCGACATGCATACCGGCACCGAGGCGGCGCGGCTGATGGCGCTGCTGATGCTGGTGTTCAGCGTGTCGCCGATCCTGGCACCGCTGACCGGCAGCCTGGTGGTGCGGCTGTCGAGCTGGCGCGGCATATTCTGGGTGGTGGCCGGCGCGGCGGTGCTGGGCCTGGCATTGGCCACGCTGGTGCTGAAGGAGACGCGCAGCGCGGCGCAGCGGGTGGAAAGCAGCATGCGCTCGGCGCTGGCGGCGTATCGCACGCTGCTGAAGGATCCGCCATTCCTGGGCCTGGTGTTCATCGGTGCATTCGGCATTTCCAGCTTCTTCGCCTACCTGGCCAATTCCTCGTTCGTGCTGATCGAGCACTACGGGCTTACGCCCACCCAGTACAGCCTGGCGTTCTCGGTGAACGCGGTGTCCTTCATCGGCGCGGCGCAGTTCACCGGGCGGCTGGGCGAACGCTACGGCCTGCGTCGGGTGGTACGCACGGCGGTGGCCGGCTACGCCGCGACCATGCTGCTGTTGCTGGCGTTGACTGCTGCGGGCCTTGACCGGCTGGATCTGCTGATGGCGCTGCTGTTCGTGGGCTACGGCTTCCTCGGCCTGGTGATCCCGACCACGGCGGTGCTGGCGCTGGATCGCCACGGCCCGGTCGCGGGTACCGCCTCGGCGCTGATGGGTACGCTGCAGTTCGTCACCGGCGCGGCGGTGATCGCGGTGGTGGGGCGTTTCCTCGACGGTACCGCCCTGCCGATGGTGGGCGGTATCGCCGGCTGCTCGGTGATCGCCTTCCTGCTGGCGCGGGTTACGCTGCGACGCGATGACGAGCCCACCATGGATGGCGTGGTAGTGGAGCAGGCTTGAGGCGGATACACCGGCAGGCGGCGAGACACGGGAGACACGCATGAATGCAGCGATACAGGCAGCGCACGACGACATCCTCGTCGTGCGCGGGTTGGACAAGGTCTATCCGGGCGGCTTCCAGGCCCTGAAGCACATCGACCTCGAGATCAGGCGCGGCGAGATCTTCGCCCTGCTCGGCCCCAACGGCGCGGGCAAGACCACGCTGATCAGCATCATCTGCGGCATCGTCAACCTCGGTGCGGGCAGCATCACGGTGGACGGCCACGACATCGTGCGCGACTGGCGCGCTACCCGCTCGCTGATCGGCCTGGTGCCGCAGGAGCTGAAGACCGACGCCTTCGAGACGGTGTGGAACACGGTGCGCTTCAGCCGCGGCCTGTTCGGCAAGGCGCCGGACGACGCCTACATCGAGCGGCTGTTGAAGGAGCTGTCGCTGTGGGACAAGCGCGACAACAAGATGCTGATGCTCTCAGGCGGCATGAAGCGGCGCGTGATGATCGCCAAGGCGCTGTCGCACGAGCCGCAGCTGCTGTTCCTCGATGAGCCCACCGCGGGCGTGGACGTGGAGCTGCGTCGCGACATGTGGGCGATGGTGCGGCGGCTGCGCGAGAGCGGCGTCACCATCCTGCTCACAACGCACTACATCGAGGAGGCCGAGGAGATGGCCGACCGCGTGGGCGTGATCAACCGGGGCGAGCTGATCGTGGTGGAAGAGAAGGCCGCGCTGATGCACAAGCTGGGCCGCAAGCAGCTGCGCCTGCAGCTGCATGACCCGCTGGACACAGTGCCCGATGCGCTGGCGCCGCACCGGCTGGAACTGGCCGCGGGCGGCAATGAGCTGGTCTACACCTACGATACGCAGGGCGAGCGTACCGGCATCACCACGCTGCTGGCCGACCTGGCGGATGCCGGCATCCGTTTCCGCGACCTCAGCACGCGGCAGGACACGCTGGAGCAGATCTTTTTGCAACTGGTGAAGGAGGGCGCATGAACTGGTACGGCATCCGCGCGATCTACGGCTTCGAGATGGCGCGCACCGGGCGCACCCTGATGCAGAGTGTCGCCTCGCCGGTAGTTTCCACCTCGCTGTACTTCGTGGTGTTCGGCTCGGCGATCGGCTCGCGCATCACCAGCGTGGAAGGGGTCAGCTACGGGGCCTTCATCATCCCTGGCCTGGTGATGCTGTCGCTGCTGATGCAGAGCGTCTCCAATGCATCGTTCGGCATCTACTTCCCGAAGTTCGTGGGCACCATCTACGAGGTGCACTCCGCACCGCTGTCGTTCCTGGAGATCGTGCTGGGCTATGTGGGCGCGGCGGCGACCAAGGCGGTGATCGTGGGGTTGATCATCCTGGCCACCGCGCGCCTGTTCGTGGACTACTCCATCGCGCACCCGCTGGTGATGGTGGCCTTCCTGCTGCTCACCACGGTCACCTTCAGCCTGCTGGGCTTCATCATCGGCATCTGGGCGGACAACTTCGAGAAGCTGCAGGTGGTGCCGCTGATGGTGATCACGCCGCTGACCTTCCTCGGCGGCAGCTTCTACTCCATCCACATGCTGCCGCCGTTCTGGCAGAAGGTGACACTGTTCAACCCGGTGGTGTACCTGATCTCCGGCTTCCGCTGGAGTTTCTTCGACCTGGCCGATGTCAGCGTGGGCATCAGCCTCATCGCCACGCTCGGCTTCCTCGCGCTGTGCCTGGCCGCGGTGTGGTGGATTTTCAGGACCGGCTACCGGTTGAAGGTTTGAGCGTGGCCACGAGGCACTGAACGATTCGGCCGCGCGCGAGTCGAATCTGGATCGAGGCGATGGCCAGGAGGTGGATGGTGGCGTACCGGCGCAAATCGGGCAGCAGTGGCTGGATACCGGCGGTGATCGTAGTGGCGGTCATTGTCGCGGCGGGTGCCTACGTGGCGTGGCGCGCCACTCGGCCGAATGCGGGCACCGGGCCGGCACCGGCATCCACTGCGGTCGCTGCGGCGGGCACGGCGGCGCCAGCCCCGGCACCCGCCATCCGGCATCCGATAGGGCAGGCCGCGATACCGGCCTCCGCGTCCACCGCGCCGTTGCCGGCGCTGGACGACAGCGATGCCAGCGTGCGTTCGGCACTGGTCACGCTGGGTGGCGACGGGCTCAAGGACCTGCTGCTGCCGCAATCCGTCGTGAACCACATCGTGGCCACCGTCGACGCACTGCCGCGTCACGCGCTGGGCAGCAGCTTCATCCTGCCCCTGCGCACGCCGCGCGGCGCGTTCCGGGCCGGCGAGACCCAGGGCATCCTCACCGCCGACGCGCGCAACGCCGGGCGTTACGCACCCTACATGGCCATCGTGCGGCATGCCGATCCGCAGGCGCTGGTGGCGTGGTACGTGCACAGCTACCCGCTGTTCCAGCAGGCCTGGCGCGAGCTGGGCTATCCCAAGGGCTATTTCAACGATCGGCTGATCGTGGCGATCGACGACATGCTGGCTGCGCCCACGCCGGCGCAGCCGCCTGCGTTGCAGCTGGAGAAGGGGCGCTACGTCTATGTCGACCCCGCGCTGGAGTCGCTGTCGGTGGGGCAGAAACTGATGTTGCGGCTGGGCCCGGCCAACGAGACCGAGCTCAAGGCGAAGCTGCGCACGATCCGCGGCCTGCTGACGGCGGGGCCGCCATCGACCGCGCCGGCGCATTGACGAGCCGGTCCGTCGGGCTTGGCTCTCAGTCGGCCCCGCACAGCTGCGCACGCCGCGCGTCTTCGTCGGCGCGGCGCGAATGGGTTTCCGAACACCACGACACCAGCGCAGGCGCCGTCACGGGCGGACGTTGCGGCGTTGGTACTGCGGAAGTCTTCCTGGCGAGCATCCCTGCGACCCACAATGCTCCACGTTCCACTGCGGAGCGGGTCAGCGGCATGTGCATGCTTCACCCCTCGATCGCCCCTGCGCGACCGTCGGGTGCACTCTAACCGCATTCACGTGGCTTGCACAATTACTGCCAGTCGACTGTGCGCGCCATCCCATGTTGCGGCGCATGAACCGTCGCAACGGCCTTTGCCGAGCGCAAATTGTGGAAAGTGCATCGCAGGCGGGCAGAATCCGCATTCCTGGTGACGAGCCCCCATGAACCACCCTCACGCATCGCAACATGACCTGTTCGGTGGCGAACACGCGCCTGCCGCGACCGTCCATCGCCTGTTCCTGGCGCTGCTGCCGGACGAGCGTGTGCGTGCCTTGCTGGCGCAGACGGCGAGCACCTTGCGCACACGGCAGGGGCCATCCTCCGGCTGGGTCGATCCGCTGCGCTACCACACTACGCTGCATTTCCTGGGCGACTACCCGTCGCCGCGCCCCGACCTCGTCGCGGCGACGGAGCGTGTCGCCGGCCTGCTGCACGGCGCAGCCGTCGACTGGACGCTGGATCGCGTGCGCAGCTTCCATGGCCGGCGCCCGCCGCGGGTGCTGTGCGGCAGCGTGCTGCCCGAGCCTTTGCAGGCACTATGGGCGCGTTGGCGCGAAGCCCTGCTGCGCACGGTGCCGGGGCTGCGGCTGGAGAGCCGCTTCGTGCCGCACGTCACGCTGGCCTACGGCCGCGAGGTGCTGCCGGAGGCGGAGGTAGTGCCCGTGCACTGGCGGGTGGACGGACTCGCGCTGGTGCAGAGCGTGGTTGGACAGCACGATTACCGCACGCTGGCTAGCTGGCCCCTGCGGGACTGAGAGTCTGCGCCACAAGTCATGGCCGCATCGCGCACCGATCGGGCGCACAATGCGCCTCCCCACCGCTGAAAAACGGAGTTCGTCATGCGTCCGACCGTTCTTGCCGCGCTGCTCGTGTTCTCCCTTCCCGCTGTGCCGGCCATGGCCGCCGCGCCATCCGGCAGCCAGACTGTGCCCGCCTACGTCACAGCTGCGATCAACGACCCCGCGCGCGCCGCCGACCGGCATGACGATGCGCGCCGCAAGATCGCCGCGGTGATGAGCTTCGCCCAGGTGAAACCGGGCGACACGGTGATCGAGCTGGTGCCTTCCAGCGGCTACTGGACACGGGTGTTCAGCGCAATCGTGGGTCCGCAGGGCCACGTCTACACCGTGTGGCCGGACGAGATGGGGAAGTACTCGGCCAAGGACTACGCGAACTGGCAGCAGCTGATCACCACGCCGCACTACGAGAATGTCAGCCTGCTCAAGCAGCCCGCCGCCCGGCTCAGCGTGCCGGCCAAGGCCGACCTGGTGTTCACCGCGCAGAACTACCACGACTACCACGACCCGTTCATGGGACCGGTGGATATGGCGAAGTTCGACAAACAGGTCTTCGACGCGCTGAAGCCCGGCGGCGTGTTCGTGGTGATCGACCACGTGGCGCCGGCCGGCTCGGGCCTGGCCGACACCGATACCCTGCATCGCATCGATCCTGCGGTGGTGAAGAAGGAGGTGGAGGGCGCCGGCTTCGTGTTCGACGGTGAAAGCGACGTCCTGCGCAACCCGGCCGATCCCCACACCGTCAAGGTGTTCGACAAGTCGATACGCGGCCATACCGACCAGTTCGTCTACCGCTTCCGCAAGCCCGCCAAGTAACTGGCTGCCGACGGCAGCCGGCTGGCCATGGATGGCCCGCACGCAGCCAAGTCCGGCCATGGGCCGGACTTGGCGAGTCTTGAAAGTGCAGGACTGCACTTTCAAGACATCAAGAACAAGCTCCGCTATGGGGGCGGCACATGCAGCGAGCTACCATCGTCGCATGACCTTGCCGCACTTCGACAACGCCTTCCTCCGCGAACTCCCTGGCGACCCATCCGGCGCACCCGGCCCGCGCGAAGTGGCGGACGCCCTGTATTCGCTGGTGACGCCCACGCCGGTGGCCGCGCCGCGGCTGCTCGCCCATTCGGCGGAGATGGCCGCGGCACTCGGCTTCGGCGCCGAGGAGCTCGCCAGTGACGCCTTCGCGCAGGTCTTCGCCGGTAACGCGTTGCTGCCCGGGATGCAGCCGTGGGCGGCGAACTACGGCGGCCACCAGTTCGGCGTGTGGGCGGGCCAGCTGGGCGACGGCCGCGCGATCTCGCTGGGCGAGGTGCTCACTGCCAGCGGCGAACGTTGGGAACTGCAGCTGAAGGGCGCCGGCCCCACGCCGTACTCGCGCGGTGCGGACGGACGCGCGGTGCTGCGTTCCTCGATCCGCGAATTCCTGTGCAGCGAGGCGATGCATCACCTCGGCGTTCCCAGCACGCGTGCGCTGTGCCTGGTCGGCACCGGCGAGGATGTGGTGCGCGACCTGTTGTACGACGGCCATCCGCGGGCGGAGCCGGGCGCCATCGTCTGCCGCACGGCGCCGTCCTTCATCCGTTTTGGCAGCTTCGAGTTGCCCGCGTCGCGCGGTGACACGGTGCTGCTGCGGCAGCTGGTGGACTTCACCATCCGTCGTGATTTCCCTGAGCTCACGGGGCAGGGCGAGCCTCTGTACGGAGACTGGTTTGGCGAGGTCTGCGCGCGCACCGCGCGATTGATGGCCGACTGGATGCGCGTGGGCTTCGTGCACGGGGTGATGAACACCGACAACATGTCCATCCTCGGCCTCACGCTCGACTACGGTCCCTACGGCTGGATCGACGACTACGATCCGGACTGGACGCCGAACACCACCGACGCGCAGCGCCGTCGCTACCGCTACGGCCAGCAGCCGAATGTGGCGTGGTGGAACCTGTCGCGTCTTGCCGCGGCACTGGCGCCGCTGTTCGGCGACATCGCGCCGCTGCAGGTGGGGCTGGATCGCTACGCTGCCGTCTACGCGGAGGCGGATCGCGCCAGCACGGCCGCCAAGCTTGGGTTTGCCGAATGCCGCGACGGGGACGTGGCGCTGATGCAATCGCTGCAGGCCCTGCTGCACGAGGCCGAGGTGGACATGACGCTGTGGTTCCGCGGCCTCGCCGATTTCGATCCGCAGTGTCCCGTACTGCAGCCTCTGCATGAGGCGTTCTACGACGAGGCGAAGCGGCACGCGAACGAGCCGGCCTTCGTGGACTGGCTTACGCGCTATGCCGTCCGCCTCGCCAGTGACTCGCTGTCCACCATGGAGCGCCGTACCCGCATGCGCTTGGCCAACCCGCGCTACGTGCTGCGCAACTACCTCGCCCAGCAGGCGATCGAGCGCGCGGAGCAGGGCGATGACGGCGGCATCCACGAACTGCTGGACGTGCTGCGCCATCCTTACGACGAGCAGGCAGGTCGCGAGGCCTTTGCCCACAGGCGGCCCGATTGGGCGCGGCACAAGCCGGGCTGCTCGATGCTCTCGTGCAGTTCCTGAACACGGCTCCGATCCGACCCACCTGCATCGATGCGGCGGATGGGTGCCGCCCCTGCACGCGGCAATCGCAGGGCCGCGGTTTCAGCAGCTCGCCGCAACGCTCGCACCCGCGGCAGTAGATGTTGTAGGTGTCCGTCGGCATCGGCTCCTCCCCCGGCGTGGCCGCAACGCGGGCAGGCGATGGCGGTGGTGCCTTCGAGGGTGGCATCCACGTTTCGGCCTGACGTGTTTTCGGACAGGCAGATATGGTGCTCCGCTGACTCACGCCGCGCGGCAGGGCCACGACACGGGCCATGGCGGCATCACTGGAGGACCAGGAAGAGCTCGCGGTGGGCGGCCTGCAGGACGTGCCATGGCTGATCCCGGCACGAGCCGGCGTCACGGATTGCTGAGGGCGTAAAGAGCCAGTCCGGCCTGAACCAGTAGCCATATCCAGCCCCCCGCAGCAAGCTGAAAGCGGGTGCTGGCCTGGAGGTCTTCGTTCGCGGACATGAAAATGAGGATGTTCGGGATTGCCAGCAGGATCACCTGCTCCAGCCATGGAATGCCGATGCCGCGCCGCATGGTCACCAAGGGGTGGACCGGTCTGATCGCTGCGAGGTGCACGTTGAGCACGGCTACGAACAGCGAAACGGCAATGGCGGCGTATCGCATCATTATCTTGGTCCCCGCGTCAGGTTGCGGCATGTCTCCCGCCCATACAGGCTGCTATGGGCAGGCGGAATGATACGGATCGCGCTGCGCGCTGGTACAGCTTTGCCGGGACGGCGCCAGCCGGCAAGTCCCCCGGCAAGGGCGCTCATTGTCCAACACTGCCGTGTCTCACCCGGCGCAGGAAAGGTGATTACGCGGGCCGCCGCGCCCCCAGCAGCACTAGCACTTCCTGCGCACTGCGGATGCGTTCGCTGGCGCCGGGCAGGTCGAGGGTGATGCGCAGCTTGTCCTGGCCGTCCAGCTTGTACACGCGCGGCAGCTTCTGGATCAGCTTGATGATCGCCATGGGATCGACCTCCGGCTTGTCGCGGAAGGTGATGCGTCCGCCGTTGGCGCCGAAGTCCAGCTTGCGGATGCCCAGCGGCGTGGCCATCAGCTTGAGCCCGGACAGCGCGAACAGGGTCTTGGTCGGCTCGGGCAGCAGGCCGAAACGGTCGATCATCTCCACCTGCAGGTCGCGCAGCGTGTCCTCGTTGCGCGCGCTGGCGATGCGCTTGTACAGCGTCAGGCGCGTGTGCACGTCGGGCAGGTAGTCGTCGGGGATCAGTGCGGGCAGGTGCAGTTCGACTTCGGTCTCGTGCTCGCTGGACAGGTCGAAGTCGGGCACCTTGCCGCTCTTCAGCGCGCGCACGGCACGGTCCAGCAGTTCGGTGTAGAGGCCGAAGCCGATCTCCTGGATCTGGCCGGATTGTTCGTCGCCGAGCAACTCGCCCGCGCCGCGGATTTCGAGATCGTGCGTGGCGAGGGTGAAGCCCGCGCCGAGTTCTTCCAGCGAGGCCAGCGCTTCGAGGCGTTTCTCCGCATCGGCGGTGATCGCCTTGCGGTCGGGCACGATCAGGTAGGCGTAGGCGCGGTGGTGCGAGCGGCCTACGCGGCCGCGCAGCTGGTGCAGCTGGGCCAGGCCGAAGCGGTCGGCGCGGTCGATGATGATGGTGTTGGCGGTCGGGATGTCGATGCCGGTCTCGATGATGGTGGTGCACACCAGCACGTTGAAGCGCTGGCGGTGGAAGTCCGCCATCACGCGTTCCAGTTCGCGCTCGGCCATCTGGCCGTGGGCCACGCCGATGCGCGCGTCTGGGATCAGTTCCTCCAGTTCGCGCGCGGTGCGCTCGATGCTCTCCACCTCGTTGTGCAGGAAATACACCTGGCCGCCGCGCTGCAGCTCGCGCTGGAAGGCCTCGCGGATGGTGGCCGGGTCCCATGCCGAGATGAAGGTGCGCACGGCCATGCGGTGCGCCGGTGGCGTGGTGATCAGCGAGAGGTCGCGCAACCCGCTCATCGCCATGTTCAGCGTGCGCGGGATCGGCGTGGCGGTCATGGTGAGCAGGTCGACTTCCGCGCGCAGCTTCTTCAGCTGCTCCTTCTGGCGCACGCCGAAGCGCTGCTCCTCGTCGACCACGACCAGTCCGAGGTTCTTGAACCTGATGTCCGGCTGCAGCAGCTTGTGCGTGCCCACGATCACGTCGATCTGGCCGTCGGCCAGACGCTTCAGCGCCTCGTTCACTTCCTTGGTCGACTTGAAGCGCGACAGCACGTCCACCTTCACCGGCCAGTCGGCGAAACGGTCCGCGAAGTTGCGGTAGTGCTGCTGGGCGAGCAGGGTGGTGGGCACCAGCACCGCCACCTGCTTGCCCGCGGTGGCGGCGGCGAAGGCGGCACGCAGCGCCACCTCGGTCTTGCCGAAGCCGACGTCGCCGCAGATCACGCGGTCCATCGCGCGTGGCGCGGCGAGGTCGCGCAGCACGGCGTCGATGGCCTGCTCCTGGTCCGGCGTTTCCTCGAACGGGAAGCTGGCGCCGAATTCCTCCACCAGCTGGCGGTCGATGGACAGCGATTCGCCGCCGCGCGCCTCGCGCTGGGCGTAGATGGCCAGGAGCTCCGCCGCCACGTCGCGCACCTTCTCCGCGGCCTTCCTGCGCGCGCGCTCCCAGGCGTCGCCGCCCAGCGAGTGCAGCGGCGCCAGCTCCGGCGCGGTGCCGGAGTAACGGCTGACCAGGCCGAGCTGGGCCACCGGCACATAGAGCTTGTCGCCCTTGGCGTACTCGATGACGAGGAACTCGCCCTCCATGCCGCCCAGTTCCATCGACAGCAGGCCCTGGTAGCGGCCCACGCCGTGGTCCACGTGCACGATGGGCGAGCCGACGGAAAGCTCGGTGAGGTCGCGGATGATCGCGTCGGGATCGCGCGCCGCGCCGCGGCGCTTGCGACGTTCGGTACGCACGCGCTCGCCGAACAGCTCGCGCTCGGTGAGCACGGTGAGCGCGGGTTTCGTCAGCGCGAAGCCCTGTTCCAGCGGGGCGATGGTGATGGCGAAGCGCGGTGCGTCCGCCGCCGCGGAGGCGGCAAGGAAAGCCTGCCAGCCGTCGATATGCGCGGGCTTGAGTCCCGCACCTGCCAGCATCTCCACCAGCGCCTCGCGCCGTCCCGCCGAATCGGCGGCAACCAGCACGCGGCCGGGGTAGTTTTCCAGGAAGTGCCGCAGCGAGGTGCCCGGTTCCTCGCCCTTGCGGTTGAGCGGCAGTTCCGGCGCGGGCTGGGTGCCGGCGTCGACCGCGTGCGCGTGGCCGCTTTCGACGACTTCCACGCGCAGGCGCCTGTTCAACTGCTCGCGCAGCTGCTCGGGCGACAGGTACAGCTCGGCCGGCGGCAGCACCGGGCGCTCGATGTCGTGGGCGCGCTGGTCGTAGCGTTCGGCGGTCTGGGCGTGGAAGGCCTCGCTGGCCTCGCCCGCGCCTTCGCCCAGCACGAACAGCGCGTCGTCGGCCAGGTAGTCGAACAGCGTGGCTGTACCTGTGTGCAGATCCTCCGCAACACCCCGCACATCCATGTGCGGACTCTTCACAGGGAAGAACAGCGGCAGGTAGTACTCGATGCCGCCCGGCGTCACGCCTTCCTTCATGTCCTGGTACAGCGGGCAGCGGCGCACGTCGATCGGGAAGCGTTCGCGCAGCGCGTTGCGGAAATCCTTCGCCGCGTTCTCGGTGAGCGGGAATTCGCGCGCGGGCAGCAGCTCCACGCGTTCCACGGTTTGCGCGGAGCGCTGCGTTTCCGGATCGAAGCTGCGGATGGAGTCGACCTCGTCGTCGAACAGCTCGATGCGGTAGGGCTGGTCCGCGCCCATCGGATAGATGTCGATCAGCGCGCCGCGCACGGCGAAGTCGCCGGGTTCGGCCACCTGCGGCACGTTGCGGTAGCCGCTGGCCTCAAGCCGGCGCTGCTCGGTGGCGAGGTCGAATTTCTGTCCTTTCGCCACCACGAGGCCGGAGCCGGTGATGTGCGAGCGCGGCGCGATGCGCTGCATCAGCGTGGCCACCGGCACCACCAGCACGCCGCGCTTCACGCCAGGCAGGCGGTACAGCGTGGCGATGCGCTGTGAGACGATCTCCGGGTGCGGGCTGAATACGTCGTAGGGCAGGGTTTCCCAGTCCGGGAAGTGCAGCACCGGCAGGTCGCCGGCGAAGATGCGCAGTTCGTCCTCCAGCGCCGAGGCGCGCTGGGTGTCGCGCGTCACCGCGACCAGCAGGCCGTCGTGCGAGCGTGCCGCCTCGGCCAGCAGCAAGGCACGTGCGGAGCCGTGCGGCGGCGTCCAGTAGCGGCGCTGCTTCGGGGTGGTGGGGAGCGGGGGATGCGGGATCGGAGCGGGCATGGACACGTTGGCGCTTGGGGGGGCGCAAGCGTGAGGCTGCGCCGGGAAAGCGCTCAAGTGTAGCGTGACGCGCGGGGTTGGCCTTTCCTCCTCTCCCCTTTGGGGCACGCGGGGAGGTGCCATGGATGGCACCGGCTTTGAGGAGCGAGGAGAGGAGCGGGTGCTTGCGGGAATGTCGCCTACGGAGCCCGCTTCGGTTTTGCGGCGAGGCAAGCATGGCCCCTCACCCCAGCCCTCTCCCCGTGGGGGAGAGGGAGCAAAGTGCGTTACAGCTGCAGCGTGATCTGCGCCGTGCCCGGCTCGTCCGGCATCAGGCGCTGGGCGAAGCCCAGCTCGCGGCACAGCTCCAGCATCGGACGGTTTTCCAGCAGTACGTAGCCCCAGAGTTCGGCGAGGCCGCGGCGGCGGCAGTCGTCCACCAGCCGCTGCATCAGCAACGCGCCGAGGCCGATGCGGCTCCAGTCGCGTTCCACGATCACCGAGAATTCGGCGCTGTCGGCTGCTTCGTCCACGTAGATGCGGCCCACGCCGCGGATCTCGGCGGGGCGGACCGCTTCATCCACCAGCACGAGGGCGGTTTCAAGCGCTGGATCGATGTTGCACAGGCGCTGTGCCATCGGTGCAGGCAGCTCGGACATTGCGTGCAGGAAGCGACGGCGGATGTCCTCCGGCGACAGCCGGGTGAAGCAGCGCCGCAGTGCCGCCACATCGCCAGGCTCGATGTCGCGCAGCCACAGCTCGCGACCGTCGCGTGTGCGCATGCGCTCGCCGTGGGTGGTGTGCACGGCTAGGGCGGGGGCGTAGCGATCGCGGCTGCGCGGGGGCAACGGCGGTTGCGGGGTGATCGAGCGCAGGCTGGCGGAGATCATTTCAATACTTCTGCGTATGTGTGCAGTGCAGCATGAACCGGGCCGCGTCTGGAAGCAAGGCTTTGCGCCGCTTTGCCACAGTCGCGCAAGGCCTGCGGTTCAGGCTCAGCCGCTGCCCAGAGGCTTGCGCGGTCGTTTCGGGCCGGGCGCGGAATGCCGGCCTTGTGCCGCGTCGATCACGTCGATCCAGCCCGCCCGCGCCTCCGGGAAGGCATCGGCGTAGGGCACATACGGCTTGATGTCGAGGATGGGTGTGCCGTCCAGCAGGTCTACGCCGCGCACGCGCAGCGCATGCTCCTCCACTGCCACCAGTTCCACCGCGGACAAACCGATCGCATTGGGCCGGTGCGGCGAGCGCGTGGCCAGCACGCCGCGCTTGCCGCCGCCACGCGGGGGGCGCACCTGCGGCTTCCAGCCCTCGCTGCGGTCGAACACGAAGATCAGCCAGATCCGCTCGAAACCGGCGAGGTCGCGAAACGCCTCATCAGGCAGCCCTTCCACGAACTCGATGCGCGCCTCCGCCTCGGTACCCGTCTCGGTGCCCGCCACCACGACCGACTGATGTGGCGCGTCGATGCGTCGCGCATAGGGCGAGCGCACGTGGGCAATGGGGTGGGCGGTGAATGGAGTGGTGCGCGACGTCGGCATGGTCGGACATGCGGGTTTGGGACAGGGGACGGCGGCCATTGTAGTGCGCAGGGCTGTCGCGGATTTCCGCAGGGCCATGCCGGACACGAGCTGGCGGGCGGGCATGGCCAGCCGTCGTCGCGGGCTGCTGCCTCACTTCACCGGTTTTGCGCGCTGGCGCCGCGACGTTGCCACTGGTGTTGCAGTCCGGCTGCTGGCCGGCGACTGGCCCATCACCACCGTTCCCGGTATGTATTGTTTGCCCCAGCGCACGAATGCGAGAAGTACATCGCCCAAGGCCTTGCCCTTCGGAGTGAGCGTGTAGGCGTAACGCACCGGACGTTCCTGGTAGGGAGTGCCGACGATGATGCCAGCGGCCTCCAGACGCTTGAGGCGTTCCGCGAGGATGTTGGTCGGGATGTGTTCCGGCGAGTTCGCGAGCTCACCGTAGGTGCTCTTGCCGTGCAGCATGTCGCGCACCACCAGCAGTGACCATTTGTCGCCCACGATGTCGAGCGAATTGGCGACCGCGCAGGCGGAGCGCGCGAAATGCTTGTCGGTGCTCATCCAGTCAGTCCTCCATACGCTGTCCAGCAAGTTACTTGCATTATGCAAGCATGTGGGTTAACTTGCTACAGGCTTGCAAAATGCAAGTAACTGAAGGAGAGCTTTCATGTCAGCCACGGTTCTTCCGCATCCGGTCAATTCGCAGCCCGCAGGAGCCGGTGGTATCCGCCTGGGCATCGTCCTGGCCCTGTCCGCATGGTTCGCGCTCGTCGTGTCGCTTGGCGCGTCCGGCGCCTTTGTCGGACGTCCCGGGCAGCCGCCCGTTGCTATCGCCATGGGGATCGGGATCCCATTGCTTCTTTTTCTTGCCTGGCTGCGGTTCTCGTCGGCCTTCCGCGCCTTCGTGCTGTCGCTCGATCTTCGCCTGATCGTGGGCATGCAGGCGTGGCGATGGGCAGGCCTGGGTTTCCTGTTCCTGTATGCGCATCGCGTGCTGCCGGCCATGTTCGCCTTGCCTGCCGGTCTCGGGGACATGGCCATCGGTTTCGCTGCCCCGTGGATGATCCTCGCCCTCGTGCGTCAGCCTGACTTTGCCGCCAGTTCCGCCTTCGTCCGCTGGAACGTGCTCGGCATGCTCGATCTCGTGCTGGCGATCGGCCTCGGAACCTTGGGCGCCACCTTGTCCACGGGAGCACCCGGCGAGATCACGACTGCCCCGATGGCAATGCTGCCGCTGCTGATGGTCCCGGCATTTCTCGTGCCGCTGTTCCTCATGCTGCACATTGCGGCACTTATGCAGAGTCGGCGCGTCGTGCGCAACCGCGTGGCGTAGGAGAGGAGAGTGACGTGCTGCCGCCAGTGGTGGCAGCACGTCCAGTCATTCCTGCCGCTGCGCTGTTTCATCCCGAGGGCGTTGACGTCTTGCATGCGTAGAGGTCGTTGCGCAAAACGTATCCGGTGCCACTCGATGAGCGTCGACTCGATCCGGGACTTCGTCGGCGATCACGCGTCAATCTTGCGCAATTCGCGTGTCCGGCCCCGGCGTCAGCGGATGCCCACGCCCAATCCCACACCGAAGCTGACATTCGGATGCCCGCTGCGCATTTCATCGGCGGTCCACACGTGCGATTGCGCGGTCTGCACCAGCGGGAACACGTAGTCGGCCTCGCCAACCTTGCCGGCGCGGCTGCCGGCGAGCTGGCCGTCGACGGTGATCGGTGCGCCATTCGGGTAGTTCATCGGCTCGGCGTAGCCTGGCATCAGGGCGATGAAGCGACCGTTGCCGCCGGCACCGAATTTCGGTCGCTGCGAGGAGTCCAGCGGATAGGCGAGGATCTCGATCTCGCTGTGGTCGGGCAGGTTGCGCACGTCCACCACGCGGCCGCCCCAGATCACCTGGCCGTGCGCGTATTGCTCCGGCGCCTGCGCCGCCTGCATCGGCGTGGCAGCGATGGTGCCTGGTGCGACCTTGTAGATCGGCGCGGGCGCGCAAGCGGCGAGGCCGAGCAGCAGGGCGGGCAGGATGATACGGGCGGAGAGGGTGACGTGGCGCATGGCGGACTCCAGGACGAAGATCGCAACAGCGGTGCAGTGAGCTTAGCGACGGCGCGGCGACGGCAGTAGCTTCGCGGTTCTCGCGGGCGGCACGGGGGCGGCTTCGTCCACCAGCCAGTCCAGCTTCCATTCGGCGGGACGCTCCTGCGCGAGCAGGCGCGCCATCGCGCGCAGCGGTTCGCGCAGGGTCTCGTCGAGCTGCCAGGGCGCGTTGATGATCGCCATGCCGGAGCCGTTGAGGCGCAGCGGCGAGTCGTCGCCGTGCACCAGCAGTTCCGCCCGCAGCACGCGCTTGGCGCCGCAATGCGAAAGCCAGCGCAGGAAGGGCTGTACCTGGCTGCGCCGCTTGATCGGATACCAGACGGCATAGATGCCGCCGGACCAGCGCTGCAGTGCTTCCTTCAGCGCGTGCTCGATCAGCCGGTACTCGGCCTCCTGCGCCTCGTAGGGCGGATCGATCAGCACCAGGCCGCGCTTTTCCTGCGGCGGAAGCAGCGCTTTCAGTGCCTCGTAGCCGTTGCGTTCGTGCACGTGCATGCGTGCGTCGCGGCGGAACAGTTCGCGCAGCCGTGCGGCTTCCTCCGGGTGCAGTTCGCACAGTTGCGCACCGTCGACATCGCGCATCGCCAGCGCGGCCTGCAGTGGCGAGCCGGGATAGAGCTTCAGTCCGTGCTCGTTGCCGGGCAGGGCGAGGATGGCATCCAGCCAGCGGCGCAGCAGCGGCGGCAGCGCGGCGGCATGGGCGTCGCCGCCGTGCAGGTCGGGGAACAGCAGGCGGGCGATGCCGTCCTTGTATTCGCCGGTCTTGTCGGCCTCGGTGCCATCCAGCGTGTAGCAGCCGCTGCCGGCGTGGGTGTCGATGACGCAGAACGGTGCGGGCTTGAGCTTCAGCGCCTCGATCAGCGCCAGCAGCACGGCGTGCTTCAGGACGTCGGCGAAATTGCCCGCATGATAGGCGTGGCGATAGTTCATGGCGGTCACGGCTGGAGGGTGCGCAAGTATAGGCTGCGGACACCGTGCAGGCCGCATGAAGCCCGGTCCAGAGTTGAGCGCGTGCGCGCGGCGTGGCTATGCTCACCGCATGCCCCGCCCGTATCTCCGCCACCTGCGCCGTTGCCGCCTGCTTTTCATGCTGGCGTTGTGCGCGTGGCTGGGCTTGGTCGGCGCGGTGTTCGCGCAAGCCGATTGCTGCGCGGATATGGCCGGCATGGCAGGGGCGGCGACGATGACGCATCACGACGGTGTGCCGACGCCCCTGCACGCGGACGGTGCGCAGGCCGGCTGCGCCTGTGCGCACATGACGGCGGCGACCTTGCCTGAGCTGGCCGCGCCGGCCTGGTCGGTGCGCTTTGCCGTGATTGCGTGGCCGGCATGGCCGAGCGCGGCACCCGAGCTTCCCCACGCACCTCCCTTGCGACCGCCACTGGCCTGATCCGCTCCCGCTCGTGCCGACGCGTGTCGGCTGACCGCCTGCCCGTGTGCAGGCCCGTTGCCGCGTGTGCGGCGACGCCACCCGGAATCCCCGGGATTCCGCGCAGGAGTGAAGGATGAACAGGCAGGACCCGCGCGACGTACAGCTGTCGCGCCGACGTTTCGTGCAAGGCCTGGCGCTGGGCGGCGTGGCCGCCGGGCTGGGCTTGTGCGCCGGCACCACGTTGGCGCAGGGCGCCGCACCGCGCCGCGAATTGCGCGGCACGCATTTCGACCTCGCCATCGGCGAGCTGCCGGTGGATTTCACCGGGCGCAAGCGCATCGCCACCGTGGTGAATGGCCAGCTGCCCGCGCCGCTGCTGCGCTGGCGCGAGGGCGATACGGTGACGCTGCGCGTGACCAACCGTTTGCGCGTGCCCGGTTCGATCCACTGGCACGGCATCCTGCTGCCGTTCCAGATGGACGGCGTGCCCGGCATCAGCTTCCCCGGCATCGCGCCGGGCGAGAGTTTCATCTACCGCTTCCCGGTGCGGCAGAGCGGCACCTACTGGTACCACAGCCACTCCGGTTACCAGGAGCAGACCGGGCTGTACGGCCCCATCGTGATCGAGCCGGCCGGCGGCGAACGCTTCCCGACTGACCGCGATTACGTGGTGATGCTCAACGACTGGACGGACGAGGATCCGATGGCGATCTACGCGCACCTGAAGAAGCAGGGCGACTACTACAACTACGCCGAGCCCACCGCGCCGGAATTCCTGCGCGACGTACGCGAGCGGGGGCTGCGCCAGGCGCTGGCCGAGCGGCGCATGTGGAACCGCATGCGCATGAGCCCGCGCGACCTCGCCGACGTGGGCGGCGCCACCTATACCTACCTGATGAATGGTTGTGCGCCGGCCGGCAACTGGACTGGCCTGTTCCGGTGCGGCGAGAAGGTGCGGCTGCGCTTCATCAACGGTTCGGCGATGACGATCTTCGACGTGCGCATCCCCGGCCTGAGGATGACCGTGGTGGCCGCCGACGGCCAGGACGTGGAGCCGGTGAGCGTGGACGAGTTCCGCATCGCCGTGGCCGAGACCCTGGACGTGATCGTGGAACCCTCCGCCGACCGCGCTTACACCGTGTTCGCGCAATCCATGGATCGCAGCGGTTACGCACGCGGCACGCTGGCGCCGCGCGAGGGGATGAGCGCGGCGGTGCCGGTGATGGACCCGCGTAAGCCGCTGGCGATGGTCGACATGATGGGCGCGATGGGGGCGACTCCCCTCTCCCTCCGGGAGAGGGTGCCCGAAGGGCGGGAGAGGGTACGGGCGGAGCATGGCGCCCATGGCTTGCCCGAACCCTCACCCCCAACCCCTCTCCCGACGGGAGCGGGGAGCAAGGCGCAGCATGCCCGCAGCGAGTACCACAACCCAGGCGTGGACATGCGCGTGGACATGCCGCGCACGAATCTCGACGACCCAGGCGCCGGCCTGCGCGACAACGGCCGCCGCGTACTCACGTACGCCGACCTGCACACCCTCGGCGGCTCCATCGACCCGCGCGACCCCGGCCGCGAGATCGAGCTGCACCTCACCGGCAACATGCAGCGCTACATGTGGTCCTTCGACGGCGTGAAGTTCTCCGACGCGAAGCCCATCCATTTCCGCGCCGGGGAGCGGCTGCGCATCGTATTGGTCAACGACACCATGATGAACCACCCGATCCACCTGCATGGCATGTGGAGCGAGCTGGAGAACCCGCAGGGGCAATTCCAGGTGCGCAAGCACACCATCAACGTGCAGCCCGCACAGCGCATTGCCTACGGCGTCACCGCGAACGCACTGGGCCGCTGGGCGTACCACTGCCACATGCTCTACCACATGGAGGCGGGGATGATGCGCGAGGTGGTGGTGGCATGAGCGCGATCATCCGACAACTGGTTTTCTGCACGGCAGGGCTGTTGCCGCTGGTGGCGTTCGCGCAAACCGCGCCCGCACCGGCGAGCAGTACAGGCATGGACATGATGGCGATGCCGGGCATGGAACAGCACCACGACGGATCCGCCAGGCATGCCGGACATCGCAAGCCGAAGCGGGCACACGTACCGGCCAAGGCAGCAATGCATCACCACGCAGAGGACCAGGACGCACCGCCCGCCGTCATGGCAATGCCGATGCCGATGATGGGTCACGCGGGCCATGCGTCCGACGCGATGCCGGCCATGGAGCATGCCGCGATGCCGGCGCACGCCATGCAGGACGGCATGGCGCCGCCGGACGCGCGCAGTTCCGACTATTCCGACGGCATCGGTCAAGCAGGTATGTCCGGCATGGACATGCGCGATGCCGAACCGCTGGGCATGCTGCGGCTCGACCAGCTCGAAGCCTTTCATGGTCCGGACGGCAACGGCCAGCGCTGGGATCTGCAGGCTTGGTACGGCACCGACATCGATCGCCTGTGGCTGCGCAGCGAAGGCGTGCGCGAGAACGGAAGCCCCAGCGACGGCGATGTCGCGGCGCTGTGGAGCCACGCCGTGGCGCCGTACTGGGATGCCCAGCTCGGCGTGCGCCACGACTTCGGCGACGGCCCGGGCCGCGACTGGGCCGCATTCGGCGTGCAAGGCCTGGCGCCGTACTGGTTCGAGTTGGCCGCCACGGCTTACGCGGGTCCGTCCGGCCGCACGGCGGCGCGTCTGCGCGTGGAATACGAGTGGCTGTTCACCCAGCGGCTGATCCTGCAGCCGGAGTTCGAGCTCAACGCCTATGGCCGCTCCGATCCGGCGCGGCATCTCGGCAGCGGCTTGTCCGATGCGCAGTTCGGCCTGCGCCTGCGCTACGAGATCCGCCGGCAATTCGCGCCCTACCTTGGCGTAGTGTGGACGCGCCGCTTCGGCGGCACGGCCGATTTCGCCCGCGACAACCACCAGCCCATCTTCGACCGGCAGTGGGTCGCGGGCGCCCGGATCTGGTTCTGAGGAAACCCAGCATGAAACTGCACATCAAGCGTCATAGCCTGCGCTTTGCCGTGGTGCTCGCGATCCTGGCCGCAGGCGCCGGGGGCTTCGTCTACTCCGGCATCTACGACATCGGCGCGGACGACCACCACACCAGACCGGTTTTCGCCGCGCTGCAGACCTTGCGCGAGCGCTCGATCCATCGGCGTGCAGCGGACATCAAGGTGCCCGACCTCGACGATCCGCAGCTGATCCTCAAGGGCGCGGGCCAGTACGCCGCCATGTGCACGGGTTGCCATCTCGCTCCGGGCACGGGCGATTCGGAGCTGCGCGCGGGCATGTACCCGCAGCCGCCGGATCTCACGAAGGTACGTGTCGACCCGAGGGAAGCGTTCTGGGTGATCAAGCACGGCATCAAGATGAGCGCGATGCCAGCCTGGGGCATGGCCGGCCACGACGACCCAACCATCTGGAGCATGGTGGCCTTCCTCGAAAAGCTGCCGGGCATGACGCCGGTGCAGTACAAGGCCATCGTGGCGAAGGCGCCGCCGGACGAGGACATGGACATGGGGCGCGATCATGCCGATGCCGGCCACCCCGGCATGGCGGACATGCCCGGGATGGCCGGCTCGGCAGCGCCCCTGTCAGCTCAGTAGGCCACGGTGATGCGGCGACGCGGAGCGTCGTTCTTCTCCACTCGGTCGAGCAGGGCGATGGCGTAGTCGGCCACGCTGATGCGGCTGTTGCCCTCGGCATCGACCAGCAGCTGGTCGCCGCCGAGGCGGTAGCGGCCGGTGCGCTCGCCATCCTCGATCAGCGCGGCGGGGCTGATGTAGGTCCACTCGACGGGCGAGGTGCTGGCGCGGAAGGCTTCCAGCGCGCGGGCCTGGCCCTCGGCCTCGGGCTTCCAGGCTGCCGGGAAGTTCGGGTCGTCGATCACCCGCACGCCCGGCGCGGTTTCCAGGCTGCCGGCGCCGCCCACCCAGACCAGGCGCGGCACGCCGGCCGCAGGGAGCTGGTCGAGCAGGATGCGCGCATTGGCCGGCAGGCTGTCGTTGTTGCCGTCGCGACGGGCGGACAGGCTGGCCACTGCCGCGTCGCTGCCGCGCACGGCGGCAACCCAGGTTTCCGGGCGTGCCACGTCGCCGGCGACGAGCTTCAGCTTGTCGTGGCGCGCATCGAGGCGGGCCGGGTCGCGCGCGATGGCGGTCACGGCGTGGCCGCGCGCCAGCGCTTCGTCGAGGATGGCGCGGCCGAGGTGGCCGGTGGCGCCGAACAGTGCGATCCGCATGGAAAGTCTCCGTTGGGTGGGCAACGGTGCACAGCATGCGCTGGATCATTGGCCCGATAAATCGCCCATGGTGGAATTCACTGTAAAGTTCAGATTGACAGTGGAGGGCACGCATGGGCGAGGTCAATCTCAACCGGCTGGCGGTATTCGTGGCCCTGGTGCAGGCCGGATCGTTCACCGCGGCGGCGGAGCAGCTGGGCCTGACCAAGGCGATGGTGAGCCAGCACCTGGCGCGGCTGGAGCGCGAGCTGGGCGTGACGTTGCTGGTGCGCAGCACGCGGCGGATGGCGCTGACCGAGGCCGGCGCTGCTTTCCACGCCGATTGCGAACGCATCCTCGGCGAGGCCGAGGCGGCGATCGAACGCGTGGGCGAGGAGCGAGCCGCACCGCGCGGCACGTTGCGCCTCACCGCGTCGGTGAGCTACGGCACCGAGGTAGTGGCGCCCGCACTGGCCGGTTTCCTGCGCCGGCATCCCGGCGTGCGTGCCGAACTGGTGCTGGATGACGGCATCATCGACCTGATCGGCGGCCGCTTCGACCTGGCGATACGCGGCGGTCCGCTGCGGGATTCCAGCCTGCGCGCGGTGCGCCTGGCCGGCTTCCGCCAACTGCTGGTGGCGGCATCCGCCTACCTGGATGCACGTGGTAGGCCGCGCCGGCCGCAGGACTTGTCGGCGCACGACGCGATCCTGCTCTCGGTGCTCAGCTCGCCCGCCAGCTGGGTCTTCACCGGGCGCAACGGCAAGCAGACCCGCATACGTCTTGTGCAGCGCGTGCAGAGCGACAGCGCAGCCGTCGTGCATGCGATGGCCCTGGCCGGCGCGGGTATGGCCGTGCTGCCCGACTTCATGGTGCAAGCCGACCTAGCCGCTGGCCGGCTGGAGCACCTGCTGCCCACCCAGCGGCTTCCCGAGGGGAGCTTCCACGCGGTTCATGCCAACATGCATGCCCCCGCCAAGGTGCGCGCCTTCATCGAGCATTTGCGGGAGCACATCGCCGGCAAGGCGGAATGAATTCCTGCACTCACCGGGCAACAACTCCGGTGCGACCTGAGCTGAGGTATCTGCGTTTACCGCCAAATCTTGAGCGTCACGATGTTCCGTTATGATCGAAAGCAGACCCACGAAAGCCTGCTACGCGCAGATCAGCGCCTACTCCACGATATTGTGACTCTCGGTCGTCCCCAGCAACTCCGGCTGCCCGGCCGGCTGTTGCCGACGCCCCAGCAGTGGATGCGCGAACACCGCGACGAGGATCACAGCCACGCCCGCATAGAACCATCCGTCGAGCTGCCGCTGTTCGCCAAGCAGAAGCATCGCGAGCACGATGGCGTAGACCGGCTCCAGATTGGTCACCATCTGCGTGCCGAACGCACTCAGGTGGCGCAGCGCCACCAGTGCCAGCGCGAACGGCAGCAGGGTGCAGCCGAAGGCCAGTGCGAGCAGCAGCAGCGCGTCATGCGTGTCCGGCAGCACGAACGCGGCGGCCGTGTGCGGCAGCAACGGCGCCAGCAGGGTAAGGAAGGCGGTGCCGGTGCCGAGTTCGATGCAGGTGACGGTGAGCGGATCGCCGTGTTCCACCAGGCGCTTGTTGAGCGAGCCGAACAGCGCCACGAACAACGCCGACAGCACGCCCACCGCGATGCCGAGGCGCATGCCGTGCGGCACGCCGCCCACCACCATCGCCACGCCCGGCACCACGGCCGCGCCGACCAGCAGCTCGCGCGGGTCGAACCTGCGCCTGGCGATCCATGGTTCCACGAAGGCCAGGAACACCGGCCCCAGCGCGATGCAGGTGGCGCCCACCGAGGCGTTGGCCAGCTTGATCGCGGCATAGAAGGTGAGCCAGTGCAGCGACACCAGCACGCCGATGCCGGCATAGCCCCAGCGCAGCCGCGCGGGCATCGCGTGCAGGCCGCGCCATACCCGCGGCACCAGCAGCAGCGCGGCCGTCACCAGCAGCATGCGCCACCACACCAGTGGCAGCGCGGACAGGGTGATCAGCTTGCCGAGGATCGCGGTGAAGCCCCACAACAACACGCAGAAGTGGATCTGCAGGCGGGCCCGGTTGGTGGCTTGCATGGGGGGCGCATCGAGGGGAGACGCGGGATTTTACTTCTCCCCGGCGCGCGCCGGCACGCGCATTTGCTGCAGCAGCGTGGTGCAGGTATTGGTGTCGCCGCTGTCGTGGCTGGGGGCGACCAGCGCCAGCAGGGCGGCCGCGGGCGCGGCAACCACGCCCAGCGCCACTGCACCCGCGCCGCGTGCCAGCAGCGGGCCGGTATGCACGCCTACGTTGGGATTCTTCAGCGTGCCGCGCACGTACAGCGGCGAGCGCAGCGTGAACAGGCGAACGCCCTTGGTGTGTGGGATCACGTCCAGGTCCAGCTTTTCGTTGGCGAAGTTCACCGTGCCCTTGACGTTGATCACCGCGTCGCCGGTATCGAACACGAACAGACGCGTGTCGAACAGGCCGTCCCTCGCCACGAGATCGCTGGCGGCGCAGTTGATCTTCACCGTGCGGTCGCCGAACAGCTTGCCGAGCACGATGTTGCCCACGTTGAGGCCGGCGGTCTCCAGCAGGTTGCGGCTGATCGCGCCGTCGTTCATCAGCAGCTTCAGCTCGCCGCTGGCACTGCCGAGCAGGGCTGCGACGGAGTTGCCGCGCGCGTCCAGCGCGGCGTCGCCGTTGATCTCGCCGAAGCTGGTGTGCATCGGCGCGAAGGTGGGGAACAGCTGCTTGAGCTTCAGATGGCGTGCGCGCAGGTTGAGTGCGCCGCGCATCGATGCAGTGCTGCCATCGAGGCGCAGCGTGCCGTCCACCTGGCCGCCGGCGAGGCCGAAGCGCAGCGGATCCAGCGTCAGCACGCCATCGTCCATCTGCAGGTGGGTGGACAGCGATTCGATCGGCAGCGAGGCGCCATGCTCGATGCGTCCTGCGGAGAACGTCACGTCGGCATCCATCGCCCTCCAGCGGTCGGTGCGGAAGGCTTGCGTGGGCAGCACGCGGTCCGAGGCGGCAGGCGGCGGCGCGGTGGTGCTGGAACCGCCGCCGCCGACCAGTGGCGCGAGGTCGGCGAAGCGCAACTGGGTGGCCTGCACCTTGCCGCTGAGCTTGGGGCGCGCGCCGCCGGTGATGTAGTCGACGTCGCCGGCGAGGTCGCTGCCACCCACGTGTGCGCGGAAGCCGTGGTAACTGAAGTGGCTGCCGTTGCGACCCAGCGTGGCGGCGAGTCGGCCGCGGGTGGCGTAGGGTGGGGTGTCCGGCAGGGTCACGCCGAGGATGGGGTAGAGCTTCGCCATGCTGGAGCCGGCGAGCCACAGGCGCAGGTCCAGCGCACCGAGGTGCAGGGGATCGGTCAGCGTGCCGACCAGGGCGATGTGGGTGTCGCCGATGCGCAGCTTCGCCTGCAGCGGGAACGGCTGGTCGGACTGTTGCAAGGCCAGCACGGCGCCGATCTTGCCGCTGCCGTCCAGCGATGCGCCCTGGTAGCTGCCCTTCGCGGTCCAGGCGAACTGGTAGCTGGATGATTGCGCAGCCGCGTCCTCGGGGTGGCTCTGTCCGTCGTCCTTGCCCACCGTCTTGCCGGCACCGCGCCCGGCGCTGCTGACCGCCTGCGTGCGCGCATCCGCCGTCGCCTGCGCCACGATCTGATCGTAGGGGATCGCCTGCTGCAGCGGTTCGATGTGCGCATCGATTTTCACGCGGCCCTTGGCATCGTCCAGCGCGATCTGGCCGGCGTCGAAACCGATGGCGCCGAGATCCACCGTCCATGCGGAAGGCGTGCTGCTCTGCGGCAGGTTGAACGTCCAGTTGGCGCGGCCCTGCGCGTCGCGCTCGAGGTCCACTGCGGGATTGACCAGTTGCAGGGTGGGGATGCGTACGCGATGCAACAACAGGTCCAGCGGCGAGAGGCTGAAGCGCACGGCGTCGAGGTGCGCGAATTGCGGCTGCTTCGTCCACGCCGGGTTCGCGACGGAGATGTCCTGCGCCACGATGTGCGGCCACGGCACCCATGCGCGCCAGCCCTGCGACTGCGGATCGCGCATCCACTGCACGCCGAGGTTGCCGTTGATCGCGAACGGACGGCCGATCGCCGTGCTGGCCTGCGCGTTGATGGTCGGCTTCAGCCTGTTCCAGTTGAACAGGGAAAGCGTTATCACCAACGCCGAAACCAGCACGATGAGCAGGGTCACGGGCGCGACTATGATCCATGCCAGCAGTTTGCGGCTGCGCTTCATGATCGTTTCTCTGTAGCCGCGATGCGGCACCCGATGACGATGGTGGTGCGCCAAGGCTTAACCGATGGCATGGCAAGGTTTTGTGGTGGACGCCCGGCCCAGCTCATCTCGCGTTCATGCGGCGATCAATCCTCGCCGTCGTCCGCGCCGGCTTTCCAGTAGCCCGTGGCCTTGATCCAGTCCTTCGGCACGCCGCGCTGGTCCAGCCACTGGCGCATGGCGCGGGCGCGGCGTGATTCGGCGGCGATCCAATAGAAGCTGTCGCCTTCGATGGCGGGAAGCTCGTCCAGGGAGTGTTCCAGGCGATTGCTGTCCGTGGCTGCGTCGCCGTTGCGTTCGAGCCAGCGGATTTCCACATCGGCGCGTGAGTGCAGCAGCTGGTGATCCGCGGCCTCGGGCAGTTCGACCAGTGCGGTGACGCGCGTACCAGCGGGCATCTCCTCCAGCCAGCGACCGATGGCGGGCAGGGCAGTCTCGTCGCCCACCAGCACATAGCGGTCGAAGTCGCCGGCCACCATGAACGAGCCGCGCGGGCCGCCGGCGCCAAGGCGCTGGCCAGGCACGGCCCGCGCCGCCCAGTTGGAGGCGGGGCCGTCGCCGTGCAGCACGAAGTCGATCACCAGTTCGCCGCGCGCGGCATCGTGGCGGCGCGGGGTGTAGTCGCGCATCGGCGAGGGTTCGTGGCCGACGGGGAATTCGAGGCCGTTTGGCCCCGGCGTGGGCAACACCAGTTCGCCGGAACGATTGGGAAAGAACAGCTTCACGTGGTCGTCGGGCGCCGCGCTGTGGAAGCCGCGCAGTTCGGGGCCGCCGAGCGTCACCCGCTGCATGTGCGGAGTGAGGCGTTCGATGCGCAGGACTTCGAGCGTGCGCAGCACAACGTCGTGGCGCAGGCGCTGGTGGGCATGAAGGGCCATCGTGGTTGCCTCGTGGGGAGCGGGCGCTGGCGGTGGCTGGCGCGTTGGCAAAGATGGCCGCCGCGTAGCGCGGCGGCACATCGGTTCAGTCGTGCGGGTGGGCGGCGGCGATGTCGCTGGCGGCGCGCTGCAGGATCGCGGCCACGCGTTCCGCCTCGGCCTTGTCCCAGCTCGTGCGCATCAGCAACGCATGCTTGAGCGCGTGCATGGCCTTGCGCACCGCCATGGGTGCGGCCATCTTCGCCGCGATGCGCGCGCTGTGCTCGGTGCGCGCGGTCACCGCGTCCACGGCGGCGCGATTCTCGTCGAGGAAGGCGCGCCCCTCGGCGGTGATGGCGTACAGCTTGCGCTTGCCCGCCTCGCTTTCCACCTGTGCGTAACCCATGTCCTCCAGCATGGCGAGGACGGGATAGATCGCGCCGGGACTGGGCGAGTACTGGCCGTGGAACATCTCCTCGATGGTGCGGATCAGTTCGTAGCCGTGGCGCGGCTGCTGCTCGATCAGCGCCAGCAGCAGCAGCTTGAGGTCGCCGTGGCCGAACATGCGGCCACCGCCGCGCCTGCCGCCGCCGCGCAGCCCATCCCAGCCGCCGAAGGCGTCGCCGCCGTGATGTTCGCCGAATGGGCCGTGGCGGCCGGCGTGATAGCCGTGCTCGCCCTCGCAGTCCATGAAGAAGCCGTGGTGATGATGATGCGCGAAGCGATGGAACAGGTGGTGCATGCGCATGGCAAGCTCCGATATATCGAATTGGGGAATTCAAGATATATCGAAGATATGTCGTTTGCAAGTGCGAGCGACGGGACAGGCTGGAGGGAATGGAAGAAGCTCAGCGGACGCGGCGGCGGATGCGCCAGACCCAGGCCGGCGGTAGGTTGAGCCAGGCGCCGCCGATGCGCTCGGCCTCCAACCCTAGGCGCTGGCGCAGCGCGCGCGGCACCGGGCAGCGCAGGCCGTAGGTGAACTGGTAGAGCGCGCCGCCATCCTGCAATTGGCGCTCGAACACGCCCTCGATGATGGCCTCGACCTTGTCGGCCGGGATCGACAGCAGCGGCAGGCCGCTGATCACGGCGCTGGCGCGTTCGTCGCCGAACAGCGACGACGAGCGGCCCAGCCTGGCCGCGTCCATGCGCAGCACGCGCGCATGCGGATAGCGCTGCGCCAGCGTGCTGGCCAGCACCGGGTCGGTTTCCACCAGCACCAGCCGGTGTCCCGGCAGGCCGCGTTCCAGCAGGGCTCGGGTGAACACGCCGGTGCCCGGACCTAGTTCGATCACCGGGCCGTGCGCATGATCGACGTGGGCGGTCATCAGCCGCGCCAGCGCGGGACCGGACGGCGCCAGCGCGCCCACGCTGCGCGGATCGCGCAGCCATGCACGCAACAGGTGCATCGTGTCGTTCAATGACATGGGTGACGGGCCGGTCGGCGCATGGCGGTCACCATAACCGGAACGGCCAGGCCGGATGTTCGGATACGGTTATGCCGCCGTGCCCGTCGTCACGTCCAAGGCGGGACTGCAGCGCACCGGAAAGCCGATGCTGCTTACCCGCCTATCCCGCACTCCCGGTGTCCTGGAGCGACTCGACCACCAGGCCCTTGCGCCTGGCGAGAGCGGGAATGCCGGTGGGACCAACCATGTGGTAGAGGCCGACAACGACCAGGGGTGTACTTCCGGACGCAAACATTTCCTCGAATCTGGCCAGCCATCCCTGATTCCGTTCGAAGGTCAGCTTGTGGGCAAGCTCGGGGTAGGCACGGCTGTATCGCTGTACTTCCGCAGCGGCTGCGCCAGGACGACCGGCGGCCCAATCCTCGAAGATTCCGGCGTCGTGCACAGGTCCGGCGAGCACCTCGTCGAGCATGTAGCGCAGGTACTGGGTGTCTTGCAGCGGCGTGAAGGCTCCGAACCACGCGAAGACATCGTCCTTGGCCTTGAACTCGCTATGCCGTGGAATGCCTCCGTGCGCGGCACGATCGACAAGAACCTCCCGCGCGGATTTCCCTTTCCATCCGTTGGCCTGATAGAACTGGTCTTCGAGTATGGAGCCGGCAAGCCATGGTCTGTATTGCGCCAGGTCATCCGGCTTCAATCCGCAATACGCGGTGGCTTTTGCCAACCGAGCCCTGTCGTGTGCATCGAGCCACGAGTCGAGCGGATGCCTGGGGTCGACGCCGTAACGACGAACAAGCTCGTTCTGGTTCTGCCTGTAGACGTTGTTGGTTTCGGTCCAGATGTCCGAGCAATGCGTCAGCAACTGCTCGATGCGAACGTCATGCCAGTCGGCCGACTGCGGTGGCGTTTCGGCAGTCAGGTAGATCGTTCTGTCGTTCCGACGGATTGCCCAGAGCGGCCAGCCTCGGGGAGCCGGGTGGGCGAGTATCTTGGCCGGCAGGGTTGCGCCTGCGGCGAAAGCAAGCGCGCCCGCCAACATCCCCATAGTCTTCCGCCGACCGGTGTTGATGCTGTCCATCGTCGTATTCGTACTCATGTTGATAAACGTTTCCGACAAATCAACATAGAGTCACGCGGACCGGCGAAGGGAGTGTCTTAAGTCACTGCGGATCCTGGCGAGCCGATCACCGATAGCCGTTGCAGATAAGCATCGCTTCAGCATCCGCGCCTTGCGGTGGCTGCCACGTCACAGCGGCTTCCCGTCCACCCGCACCGGTGCATGGATGTCGCAGATGTCTACCTTGCCCACCGGCGTGGGGTAGAACGCGCTGTGGCCGTGGCGCGCGGCGTCGATCAGCGCGGCGAAGGTGGGGCTGCCGGTGCGCAGTACCTGGATGTGCCCGCGCTGCGCGGGCGGCAGGTCGGCGGCCAGCTTCACCGACAGGATGGCCGTGCGTTCGGACGCCTTTTCGTAGAAGCCCATCGGCCCGGTACCGCGCGGCAGGGCGGAGAGGTATTGCATGCCCTGCAGCACACGGCCGGCCACTGCCAGATTGTGGTCCAGCCGGCGCGGTGCCTGGCCGATGACGGCGTACAGCGCGCTGCCGTTGCCGCTGTCGGGCGGCACGTCGCGCCCCACACCGACCATGCCGTAGCAGTGCACCAGCCACTCTTTGCCGTTGGCCGGGTCGCGCGCCACCGGGAAGCCTCCGGAGAAACCCACTTGCGGCGCGTAGATGTCGCCGTCGGGCAGCGGCGTCCACGGCTGCTTGGTATCGATGGGGCGGGTGAATTCCGGCGGCAGGGTGGCCTTGGCCTTGCCCAGCGGGTGCATCTTCGCCTTGTCGCCGCCGTCGTCGCCGTTCGGGTCGTCCCACTGGGTGACGAAGTTGTCCTGCACGCGCACGATGGCGAGGCCGTCGAAGTAGCCCTGGCTCACCAGCGTGCGGATGTTTTGCGCGTGCAGCGGGGTGAACTCCGGCGCCAGCTCGATCACCACGCGGCCGGCGGGCAGCTGCATGTAGAGCAGGTTGGCCGGATCGGGCGTGCGCCATTCGGCAGGCTTCGAGGCCGCCAGCAGTTCCTTTGCGGTGGGCGTGGGCTTGTCCTGTGCGGCGAAGGCGGATGTGGCGGCGAGGCCAAGTGCCATCGCGACGGCGGCGGCAAGATGATGGCGCATGGTGGTCTCCCCGGATGGTTGGCGTCGCGGCACGTTAGCAGGAGCCGGTCTGCGTGTGCGCTATTTGCGGAAGCGCACGAAGGCGCGCTTGGCGAGGTACAGCAGGTGGCCGGTGAGGCCGGCGTCCTGGGCCTGGCGCAGCGCGGTGTTCTCGGCGTAGAGCAGGCGGATGTGCGCGTCGCGCTGCTCGATCAGCTGCCGGATCTCGGCCACGTCGCCGCGCGACAGCGTGCGCCCCTCGTCGAGGTGCGGCGGCAGCTGGCGGCTCACGTAATAAGTGGTGTGGCGCGGCGCCGTCTCCGCGGCGGGACGGTCCTTCGTGTAGAAGTACAGCGCGATGGAGCGCCGGGTAAGCGCGGCATGCTCCGGCGGCAGCTCGATCCGGTTGAAGGCATGCCAGGAGCGCTCGGAAGTCTCGAAGATCACGCAGCGGTTGAATGCCGGCGCCACCGAACGCGCAGGCCGCGCATCGGCGTGCGGGTCGCGGAACAGTTCCAGGCAGCCGCCCCACGACTCGTCCCACTGCGGGTTGAGGTAGACGATGAGGTTGAGCCGCCGGTGCCAGCGTTCGCTGGGGTGGTAGTTGAAATCCACGTGCGGGTCCAGGCTCATCCCGTTGCGGTTCTCGTGGGTGCCGCCGCCGAGGTACCACGGGTCGTAGATCAGGCCGTCGATGCCGGTGAGCTTGCCCACCGCTTCCAGGAACTCGGGACTCTGGATCGCGTCGTCGAGTTGCTGCCATGCCGGACCGAGCTGGCGGATCTTCGCCAGCGTGGACTTGCCGCCCGGCTTGCCGTCGTCGCCCACCGCGTTGCCGCGCTCGAAGGCGGGGAAGGCGTCGAGCAGGGCAGCGGCGAAATCCGGCGCGAGGAAATCGTCGATCACTACGTGGGGAAACGGCGCCGCCGAAGTGAACTCGGCCTGGCAGACCTGCGCGGACTCCATCACGCGCGGATGGATGATCGAAACTCCCGATGAACCTTGCATGTGTCGTCCCGGCTGCGGATGGCCTTCCATTCTACTTGGCTTGTGATCGCGCGCCGGTCGTCGTGGATGGACTCACTCTCCTCAAGGAACGGATTTGCCGGCGCGCCGCCCCTTCCAGAAGTAGCCGATCCCCAGCAACACGAACCACACCGGGCTGGCCAGCAGGGCGGCGCGGGTGTCGGACTGCAGGCAGAGCAGCACCAGCACGAACGCGAAGAACGCCAGGCAGGCCCAGCACATGAACACGCCGCCGGGCATCTTGTACGTGGAGTCGGCGTGCTGCTGCGGGCGCTTGCGGCGATAGGCCATGTAGGCGCACAGGATCAGCGACCACACGAACATGAAGAGCACGGCGGACAGCGTGGTGACCAGGGTGAACGCGGTCATCAGGTTCGGCACCAGATAGATCAGCGCCGCGCCCAGCAGCAGGCAGAAGCAGGAGAACAGCAGGCCCACGGAGGGCACGGAAGCCTTCGACAGCCGCGCAAACATTCTCGGCGCGTGGTTCTCGCCGGCGAGACCGAACAGCATGCGGCTGGTGGAGAAGATGCCGCTGTTGGCCGACGAGGTGGCCGAGGTCAGCACCACGAAGTTGATCAGGCTGGCCGCTGCCGGCACGCCGGCCAGCACGAACAGTTCCACGAACGGGCTCTTGTCCGCTTCCACCAGCCGCCACGGCGTCACCGCCATGATCGCCGCCAGCGCCAGCACGTAGAAGATGATGATGCGCACGGGGATCGAGTTGATCGCCTTGGGCAGGTTGCGCCGCGGGTCGGCGGTTTCGGCGGCGGCGGTGCCCACCAGCTCGATGCCGACGAAGGCGAACACCGCGATCTGGAAACCGGCGAAGAAGCCGCCAATGCCATGCGGGAACCAGCCGCCGTCGTTCCACAGGTTGGCCAGCGTGGCCTTGTTGCCGGCCGGCGAATGGAAGCCCCACGCCACTAGCGCGAAACCGACCACCACCAGCGCGATGATCGCGACGATCTTGATCAGCGCGAACCAGAACTCCAGCTCGCCGAACATCTTCACCGTGGTCAGGTTCAGCGCCAGCAGCAACAGCACGCACAGCAGCGCGGGAATCCATGGCGCGAGGTGCGGCAGCCAGAACTGCACGTAGGCGGCGATCGCGATCACCTCGGCGATCGCGGTGACGATCCAGCAGAACCAGTACGTCCAGCCGCAGAAGAAGCCGGCCCACGGTCCCAGCAGGTCGGTGGAGAAGTCGATGAACGACTTGTACTCCAGGTTCGACAGCAGCAGCTCGCCCATCGCGCGCATCACGAAGAACAGCATCACGCCGATGATCAGGTACACCAGCAGGATCGACGGCCCGGCCAGGCTGATGGTCTTGCCCGAGCCCATGAACAGGCCGGTGCCGATGGCGCCGCCCAGTGCGATCAGCTGCAGGTGGCGGTTGGAGAGGCTGCGCCTCAGGTGGTCCGGCTGCTGCGTGGATGCGGACATGCGGGCGCCATGGTGGTGGAAGAGGCCGCCACATTAAAAGAAACATCCGGGCGCCGCCATGGCGCCCGGACCGGAGGACGCCCGGTAACAGCGAAGACGGGTTGCCGGCTGACTGCTACGACGAGGCCCCCGATGCGGTCGATGGTCGGCCAGCCTCCTCGTCGAAGACCTTGCGTGCGATCTGCAGCGCCGTCATCGCGGGCGGCCAGCCGGCATAGAAGGCGAGGTGGGTGATCGTGCCGACGATCTCCTCGCAGCTGAGTCCGTTCTCCCGGGCCTTCTTCAGGTGGAACGGCATCTCGTTGGTGCGGTAGAGCGAGATGAGGCTGGCGATCGTGACCAGGCTGCGGTCACGCGGCGACAGGACCGCCTGTTCCCAGACATCACCGAACAGCACCCGGTCGGTGATTTCGGCCAGCTGCGGCGCGATGTCGCCGAAGGCCTTGCGTGCGTTGGTCGGCACTTCATTCATGGTGGTTCTCCTACGCTCCTGCGGCATGCATTCCTTGCGCAGCGGACGCCGGTCCGGCCAGGTACTGCGCATCGGTGACGTGCTCCATCCACTCGACGACCTTGCCGTCCAGCGCCTCCTGGACCGCGATGTGGGTCATCGCCGTGGTGGGCGTGGCGCCGTGCCAGTGACGATGGCCCGGGGGACACCAGATCACGTCGCCTGCGCGGATCTCCTCGATCGGCTCGCCATTGCACTGTGTCCAGCCGCAGCCGGCGGTGACGATCAGCACCTGGCCCAGGGGATGGGTGTGCCAGGCGGAGCGGGCGCCCGGCTCGAACGTGACGCTGGCGCAGGCGACCCGCGCCGGTGCTTCGGTCGCCGCCAGCGGATCGACCCGCACACTGCCCGTGAAATATTCGGCGGGACCCTTCATCGAGGCCTGCGAACCGTTGCGCACGATCTTCATGGCGTGTCCTTCATGCATGGCGAGACGGGCAGTCTGGACCCAGGGCAGGCGCGTGATTAGTGGGGCAATCCCGCATGAACCCATGAGCTAGACTCATGACTGGCCCGGCAAGGCAGTCTCGATGGCCCGCCCAAACCTCAACGACTTGTTTGCCTTCGTGGTCGTGGCGCGCGAACGCAGCTTCACGCGTGCCGCCGCGCGGCTGGGCGTCTCGCAGTCGGCGCTCAGCCACGCCCTCCGCGGCCTGGAAGACCGCCTCGGCATCCGGCTGCTCACCCGCACCACCCGCAGCGTGGCGCCCACCGAGGCCGGCCAGCGGCTGCTGGATTCGGCGGGCAGCCGCTTCGACGAGATCGAGGCTGAACTGGCCGAACTGAGCGCGCTGCGAACCAGGCCGGCCGGCGCGTTCCGCATCACCACCGGTGAACACGCGCTCGCCTCGATCCTGTGGCCCAGGCTTGCCCCGGTGCTGCGCGAACACCCCGACATCCACGTGGAGTTCGACGTCAGCTACGGCTTGAAGGACATCGTGGCCGAGCGCTTCGACGCCGGCGTGCGCATGGGCGAGCAGGTCGCCAAGGACATGATCGCCGTCCGGATCGGGCCGGCGTTGCGGATGGCGGCCGTGGCCGCGCCCTCCTACTTCGCCGGAAGACGGCCGCCGAAGACCCCGCAGGACCTGACCGGACACTGCTGCATCAACCTGCGCCTGCCGACCTACGGTGGCCTGTATGCCTGGGAGTTCGAGCGGCGCGGGCGCAAGCTCAACGTGCGTGTCGAGGGACAGCTCGCCTTCAACACCGCGCCACCCATCGTCGCCGCGGCGCTCGACGGCGCCGGTATCGCGTTCCTGCCCGAAGACGCGGTGCTAGCTCGAATCGCCGATGGCACCCTGGTGCGCGTGCTCGAGGACTGGTGCCCGCCGTTCCCGGGCTATCACCTCTACTACCCCAGCCGCCGCCAGCCGTCGCCGGCCTTTGTGCTGATCGTCGATGCACTGCGCCATCGCGGCTGATGGAGGTGCCGCTTCGGTGAAGCTCGGTGATTGGGGTATGACTTCAGGCCCATGTACTAGTGTGAAGTAAACACTATCGTTCACTTCAAGCTAAGCGGCAGTGCGGGTGAGAGCTGTGGACGACGGCGCCAGCCAGTTGAAGAAGTTCCAGAAGGAGCTGTCCGTCGGCACCGTGTCGCTGGTGTTGCTGGCGGTGCTGGGGCAGTCGCGCCAGCCGCTGTACGGCTACCAGATCGCCAAGCGGCTGGAGGAAGCGGGCGAGGGCGTGCTGGCCGGCAAGCAGAGCGCGCTGTATCCGGTGCTGCGCAACCTGGAGGCCGCGGGCCTGTTGGCCAGCGAGGTGGAGCCTTCAGTGAGCGGGCCGCCGCGCCGCTACTACCGCATCACGAAATTCGGCCGCGAGGTGTTGCGCGAGTGGACCGCCGCTTGGAACGCCAGTCGCGACAGCGTCGACAAGGTATTGCAGGGAGAACTCTGATGAACGAAGCATCCGGCAGGCCGCCGCGCACGATCGCGGAATACCTCGAACAACTGCGCGCCGCCCTGCGCGGCGCCGATCCCGCCCTGATCCAGGACGCGCTCTACGACGCCGAGGAGCACCTGCGCGCCGAACTGTACGAGCGTCCCGGCCGCGACGAGGCGGCAATGCTCGAGCATGTGGTGGAAAGCTACGGCGCGCCGGACGAGGTGGCCGAGATCTACCGCGACCAGGAGATCAGGATCCAGCGTGCGATCCGCCCGCCGCCGCCGCCTAAGCGGCGCTCGGCCGCGGGTCGCTTCTTCGGCGTGATCGCCGACCCGCGTGCCTGGGGTGCGCTGTTCTACCTGCTGTTCGGCCTGGTCACCGGCATCGCCTACTTCACCTGGGTGGTCGCCGGCCTCTCGATGTCGGTTGGCTTCTCGCTGCTCATCATCGGCCTGCCGTTCATCGTGCTGTTCTTCGGCAGCGTGCGCGGGCTGGCCCTGCTGGAAGGGCGCCTGGTGGAAACCATGCTGGGCGTGCGCATGCCGCGCCGGCCGCCGTATCCGCCGAAGCACATGTCGCTGTTCCAGCGCATCGGCGCGATGTTCACCGACCCGCGCAGCTGGAGCTCGATGCTGTATGCGCTGCTGCTGCTGCCGCTGAGCATTTTCTACTTCACGCTGATCGTGACCTGGCTCGCCGTCTCGCTGAGCTTCATCGCCGCGCCCGTCCTGAAACTGGTCACCGTGCTGCAGCACTGGGACGTCGGCAGCTGCGTCGGCGGACCCGATTGGCTCTGCAGCGGCGTCGAATGGCTGAACGGCTGGGGTGGCGTGACCGTACTGTGCCTGCTGGGCCTGTTGCTGTTCTTCCTGCTGCTGCACATGGTGCGTGGCCTGGGTTACCTGCACGGCCAGCTCGCCAAGCACTTGCTGGTGCTCAGGGCATGAGCATGGCGGCGGGGAATGTACTGGGCCTGCTGGCCGGCGAATGGGAAGGCGAGGAGACCATCGCTACCACGCGCTGGGGCGAAGGCGGTTCGGCGCGTGGATGCTTTTCCGCCCGCCGGGATCTCGGTGACCGCGCGCTGCTGATGGACTACCACGAGGAACGCGACGGTCGGCCCGCACTGCAGGCGCATGCCGTGTTCACCGCTGGTGCGGGCCACGACGAATACGCGCTGTACTGGTTCGACAGCTATGGCTTCGCTCCCGCGCAACCGGCGCCGGGGCACTGGGACGGCGAACGGCTGGTATTCCTGCGCAGCTCGCCACGCGGGCAGACGCGACACACCTATGTGCTCCGCAATGGCACCTGCGAGCTCACGCTGGAAAGCTCGTTCGACGGTGGCATGCATTGGGAACCGGTGATGCACGGCCGTTACCGGCGTACCGCCTAGCCATCGGCCTTACTCCCCGAGGGGCCGGGGTGGGGTGCCGTTCGTACGGTTGACCCGGTCCGGCCGCCTTTCTACGCTCCCCGGATGCGCCCATGCGCGCTCACCGGGGAAACAGCATGCGCTTGCGTCGTTCGTGCCTTCTGCTCTTCCTGTTGGCGTCGATGGCCGCTTTTGCCGCCGACGCGCCGATCAAGGGCTTCCCGCCCACGCTGCCCGCCGCCGATCTGGTGCTGCGCGATGCCAGCATCGCCACGCTCGACCCGTTGCAGCCGCACGCGCAGGCGCTGGCTGTGAAGGACGGCAAGATCGCCGCGCTGGGCAGCGACGAGGCCATCGCGCACTACATCGGCCCGCATACCAAGGTGCTGGACCTGCACGGCGCCTTCGTCACGCCCGGTTTCATCGAGGGCCACGGCCACCTCATGGATACCGGCGACTCGCTGATGCAGCTCAACGTGGGCATGGCGCCGAACTGGGATGCCATCGTGGCGATGGTGAAGGCCGCGGTGGCCAAGGCCAGGCCGGGCGAATGGATCGTCGGCCAGGGCTGGCAGCAGAGCAAATGGAACAAGGTGCCGCAGCCTAACGTCGACGGCCTGCCGCTGCCGGCCAGCCTCGACGCGGTGTCACCGAACAACCCCGTGCTGCTCGCGCACACCAGCGGCCATGCGATCTACGCGAATGCCGTGGCGCTGAAGCTCGCCGGCATCGGCCACGACACCCCCGATCCCGTCGGCGGCACCATCGTGCGCGACGCCAAGGGCAATGCCATCGGCGCGCTGCGCGACACCGCGGGCGACGCGGTGTACGCCGCCTACAACCGCTACCTCGCCGGCTTGCCGGCGCAGGAGCGGGCCGCACGCAGGGAGCAGTCGCTCAAGCTCGCCATGCAGAACGAGGTGAGCAAGGGCATCACCGGCTTCGTCGACATGGGCCAGGACTTCCAGACCATCGGCTGGCTCAAGCAGCAGGCCACCAAGGGTTTCCCGCTGCGCCTGTACGTCAACGTCGGCGTGCTGGACGTCGACAGCCTCGACAAGAATCTCGCCAAATACCGCACGATCGGCTTTGCCGACGACCACTTCACCGTGCGCGGCGTGGGTGAGGATGTTTCCGACGGCGCGCTGGGCACGCACAGCGCGTGGTTCCTGCAGCCGTACAACGACGCGCCGGGCATCACCGGCAAGAACGTCACGCCGATGGATACGCTTGCGAAAATCGCGCGCATCGCCGCGCGCGACGGTTTCCAGGTCTCGATCCACGCGATAGGCGATCGCGCCAACCGCGAAGTGCTCGACATGTACCAGAAGATCTTCGCCGAGGACCCGGCGGCGCACGCGCTGCGCTGGCGCATCGAGCACGCGCAGCACCTCGCGCCTTCCGACATCCCGCGCTTCGCGCAGATGGGCGTGATCGCCTCGATGCAGTCCATCCACGCCTGCTCGGACGCGCCCTACGTGGTGCCGCATCTGGGCGAGCAGCGCGCGAAGGAGGGCGCCTACATGTGGCATACGCTGATCGAAAGCGGCGCGATGGTGCTGGACGGCAGCGACACGCCGGTGGAGGACACCAACCCCATCGCCGGCTTCTACTGCGCGGTGACGCGCGACAACGGCCGCGGCCAGCGCTTCTTCCCCGCCCAGGTGAAGACGCGCATGGAAGCGCTGCGCTCCTACACCTGGAACAACGCCTACGCTCTGTTCGAGGATCATCAACTGGGCTCGCTGAGCCCCGGCAAGCTGGCCGACATGGTGGTGTTCTCCGGCAACCTGCTGACCATCCCCGATGACCAGATCCTGCGCACGCGGGTGCTCTACACCGTGGTGGGCGGCAAACTGGTGTACCAGCGGCCTGATGCCGACAAGTGGCGCAGCGGGCAGCTGTTCAAGGCCATGCCCGAGTTCGATCATGTGAATTGAGTGGCTCGTCATCCCGGCGAAAGCCGAGATCCAGAGTCTTTGATTCCTCACCATGCGGCCAAGGGCCGATGGCTCACACCAGCCTCAAGTCCCTGATCTGCGACTGCGGGAACACCGTTTGCAGTTGGTTCGAATTAAGGCCCCACAGCCGCGCGAACAACCCGCCCAGTACGTCGCGGTAGTCGTTGAGCACCTGGTAGTCGCGGTTCTGCAGCAGGTTCTGCTGGGTCACCGCGAGCTGCTCGCCGGCGAGGCGGCCGCCGGCGACCCTGCCGCCCAGCACCCAGTGCACGGTGCCGTGGCCGTGGTCGGTGCCCTTGTCGCCGTTCTCGCGGAAGGTGCGGCCGAACTCGGAGAGCACCACCACGGTGGTGTCGTTCCAGGCATCGCCCAGCGCGTCGGCGTAGGCGGCGAGGCCTTCGCCGAGGTTCTTCAGGTTGTTGGCTAGGCCGCCCTTGGTGCTGCCCTGGTTGACGTGGGTGTCCCAGCCGCCCACGTCGACGAAGCCGAGCCGGTACTGGTCGCGCATCAGGGCGGCGATGCGCCGCGTCTCGGCGGCGAAGTTGTGCGCGCTGGGCGCGCCGCGGCTGGCCGCCACCATTTCGTTGCGCAGGTCGACGGACACGCTCCTGGGCAGGGCGAGGCCGTCGGCGGTGGCCTGTGCCAGCGAGGTGCCCTTGTACATGCTGGACAGGATCGCCGCCTGCCGCTCGTCGAAATGTGCCCTGGGGTCGCCCTTCAGCGAGATGTTAGGGATGTCGCGTCCCGCGCCCTGGAAGGACAGCGGCAAATTGTTGGTGAAGGCGATCGCTGGCGCGCCCGCGAGCAGGCCCGAGAGCCGCGCAAGGAAGCCCGAGCGGTAGCTGGTGTCGTGGCCCAGCGGTTCGCCGCGCTCGATGTGATCCTGCGTCTCGAAGTGGCTGCGGCTGAGGTCGTTGGTGCCGGCGAACGGGATGAAGGCGAGCTGTTTCTTCTGCCATAGCGGATAGAGCGTGTCGCGCACCACGGGGTTGAGGCCCCAGTTCGCATCCAGCGCCACGGCGCTGTCGGGGTTGTTAGCGTCGGGCCTGGCGATGGCGAGCGTGGGGCGCGATTCGTAATAAAAGTCGCTGCCGCAGGGCACGAGCAGGTTGTTGCAGTCATAGCCGCCGCGCAGGAACACCAGCAGGAAGCGCGGCGAGTTCGCGGGTGCGGCGAACAGGCGGCCGGAGAACGACAGCGTGGACGCGGCGGCTGCGCCGGCGGCGGCAAGCAGGAATTCACGGCGGTTCATGGCAGGTACCTTCGGGGGGGCAGGCTTTGGTTCGTCATTTCAGCGAAAGCTGGAATCCAGCGCCTTGTGGTTTGGCTTGGAGTGAAGTCTCTGGATCCCAGCTTTCGCTGGGATGACGAGCGAGAATCAGTGTGTCAGCGGTAATTGAAGTCGGGTGATGACAGCAGGAAGGTGTTCCACTCCATCGGCGACCTGGCCTGCGCCAGCGCGTTGCGGGTGGCGTCGGAGAGGCGTGGCGCGATCGCGTCGCGGTACAGCACGGAGCCCTGCAGGTCTGGCGCGCCTGGTGGCGGATCGTTCGTGGCATTCGCGTCGCCGCCGTTGTCGGCGAACAGCCGGTTGCGGCCGCTGCCGATCACGCGGGCGAAGTCGAAGCGCTTGCTCATCTGGCCAGAGCCGGTCCAGCTCGCCGAATCCAGCGGCCAGCCGTCCGGCGTGATGCGGCCGTACAGCGGCTCGCCCATCTGGCGCAGCCAGTTCACCAGCGGCTCGGCGTTGGGCACCGGCTGGCCGTCGTAGGTCAGCTGCATCGCGGAAACCAGAAAGCGCATCGGATCCTTGAACTTGTGCCCGCCCGTGGCGGCGGCCTCCTTCGACAGGAACATCGTGCGCAGCACCGCAGCGATGTCGCCGTCGGTACGCTGGAAGGTCTGCGCCATCGCGTCGACCAGGGCAGGCGAGGGCTTGTCGGCTATGAAGTATTCGGCGAGCTGCTGCGAGACGAAGTGCGCGCAGGCGGGCTGGCGCACGATCAGGTCCACCGCCTGCCCGATCTCGGCGTAGCCGCTGCCCTTGATGGTCTGGCCGAGGAAGCTCTTGTCGCCGAAATCGTGCTGGTTCGGATTGAACTGGAACAGGCCCTCGCGCACGAAACCGGGGCGCCCGCGGCCGAAGCGGCCGCCGCGCATCGCCAGCCTTGGCGGCAGCAGCCCGGCGCCGGTAAGCACGCGCATCAGCTGCTGCACGTCGGCCTGGGTGTAGCCCGAGCCCACGCCCAGCGTGTGCAGTTCCATCAGCTCGCGCGCGTAGTTCTCGTTAGTCTTGTCCTTCACGTTGTGCACGTTGTCGAGGAACACCAGCATGGCCGGGCTCTGCAGCGTGGCCATCACCAGGTCCCTGAACTTGCCCAGCGCGCGCGGGCGGATCACCCGCTCCTCGTAGTCGGCGGCGAACACGCGCACCGGTCCCTTGTTCGCGTACACGCTGAAGTGGTTGAGCCAGAACCACACCAGCTGTTCCTTGAGCTGGTCGCCGCCGTAGACCGCATGCAGCAGTTCGGCCTGGGCGGCCTGCTGCTCGAGCCCGCGGCGGTACTGCGCAAGCGCCTTCTTCGCGGCGTCCTTGGCCGCGCCGGCGGGCGTGTCCTTGTACTGCTTCTGGCGATTGCGGAAATCCGCCAGCAGTTCGGGCAGTGGCGTGCTCACCACGGGGAGGGCATGGATCTGCATGGCCACCTGTTGCGGCAGCGTGTCGTCGCCACCGGCCAACTGCTCGTCGAGGAAGCGCGTGCGGCCGACTTCGCGGTAGCGCGCCAGGGTGGCGCTGTCCAGGCCGAATCCGTCGCGGCGCAGCCAGGAGATGTCCGAGAGACTCAGGCCGTCCACTTTCGCGGTGACGGTGGACGTGGGCATGTGCTGCTGCGGCGTGGTCTGGCCGGCGCAGGCCAGCGCCGGCAGGCAGCCCAGCAGCAGGCCCAGCGCGAGGCTGCGGCGGCGTATTGGTGCGGCAGGCATGCGTCCGTACTCCGGCGAGGATGTCGGATGGGTTCAACGGCGAGGATGCCGGAACGGATGACGGCCATGCCGTGACGCACCGGGTGGATTCGATGGCGATTCATCTTTCGCATCATCTTTCGCGGACTGCTGCGCTGGCCGGTTACCATGCGCGCCACTGCCAGAGCATCGCCATGCCCAAGACCTACGACCGCGCCTATTTCGACAAGTGGTACCGTCACCCCGCACATGCAGTGGGCTCCCCCGCCGAGCTCAGGCGCAAGGTGGCGATGGCGGTGGCACAGGCGGAGTACTACCTCGGCCGGCCGATCCGCAATGTGCTGGACGTGGGCTGCGGCGAGGGTGTGTGGCGCGCGCCGCTGCGCGCGCTCAGGCCCGGCGTCGATTACCGCGGGCTGGACGCCAGCGAATACGTGGTGGCGCGCTACGGTCGCAGCCGCAACATCGGGCTGGCGCGTTTCGGCCAGCTCGAACACCTGCGCTTCGACGCGCGCTTCGACCTGATCGTATGCAGCGATGTGCTGCATTACCTCAAGCTGGCGGAAATCCGTGCTGGCCTTGCCGGTGTCGCGGAGATGGTTGAAGGCGTGGCCTTCCTGGAAGTGTTCACCAGCCACGATGGCGTGGATGGCGACCTGGAGGGTTTCCACATGCGCTCGCCGGACTGGTACCTGCGCGCGTTCGCCGATGCGGGGCTGCTGCCGTGCGGGTCGCATTGCTACCTGGCGCCACGCCTGGGGCGGCGGATCGCGGCATTGGAGCTGGCGCGGCGGCCTGCGTAGCGATCGGGCGTTCGCCTCTCCCGCCTGCGGGAAAGGCGAACAGGGCCTCAGAACTCCACGTGCGCCCGCAACCCGGCAAATGTCGCCGGCCCGCGGTCGCGGTTGTATCCCGGGTTCCGCACCCACTGCAGGTCGGGGCTGAGCGTGAGGTGCGGGAACGGTGCGTAGCTGTAGTACGCCTCGACGATTTCCTCGTGCGCGTAGTTCAGCGCACCGTCGCCCAGCACGAAGCCCGAGCCGCCCAGTTCCAGGTATTCCCGATGCAGCCGCGACAGTGCATTGAGCGCGACGCCCACGCCGAGGTGGTCGGCGGCGCGGCCCCAGTGCGTGCCCGAAAGCTGGAAGCCGCCGCTGGCGGTGCGGTCCACTTCGGTGAATGCGAAGGACTCGGTATGGCCGTCGTTCCAGCCCGCGCGGGCGAACAGGCCGGTGTCGCCGCCGTCGGCCAGCGGCAGCTCGCCGTTGATCGCCCAGCCGAACTTGCGGCGGCCAGGGGTGTCGTCGGCGCGCACGTCCGGCACCTGGCCGCTGGCCAAGGCCTGCGCGATGGCGTCGCGATAGCTGCCCATGCGGGCGATGTTGCGGAAGGCGAGCAGACGCAGCACCCAGCCGTCGGGATGCGGATGCAGGCTCAGCTGCCACTGTTCGCCGCGCGCGTGGCGCAGCGAGCTTTCCAGCCGCTGCCCGTTCGCCTCATGCGGCATGCTGTAGACGCCGTAGCGCAGCGTCCAGGCGGGATTGACCCAGGCCACCATCAGCCCCTCGGTGTAGCCGCGGGTGTCGGCGGCGAAATCCCAGCTGGTGGCGTTGAACAGGTCCCAGTTCATGAACTGGGTGCGCGTGCCGTTGGCGTAGCGGTTGCGGTCGAAGTCGTCGTTCACCGCCAGCTTGCCCAGCTTCACGTCGAGTCGCTCCGTGGCCTGCGCGCCGGGCAGGTGGTCCTGGCTGCGCTCCACCGTTTCGCGCCCCTCGCCCAGCGGCAGCGACCACTGCAGGTAACGCCGCGCCACGTAGGCGCCGCGGCCCAGTCCGGCCACGCCCGCGCGGATCACATCGCCGTTGGTGAGCCCGCCCAGCCCGGTGGCGCCGCTGACGCCTTCGCCGCGGAACATTTCCACGTCGAAGTAGTAGGCCAGATGCCAGGGCAGCGCCACGCCGAAGTAGGCGCCGAAGGTGTGCGAACGCTCGGTGTCGCTTCGCGCGTGCAGGCTCAGCGGGCCGGAGTAGGGCGAATGCAGCGACTCCTGGTGCTGGTCGACGAAGGTGTATTGCGCGCCCAGCCATTGGGGCACGAACAGCGGTGCCTGATCGGCACGCGCGGTCGAGGCGGCGAGGGCCAGCGCGGCCATCGCGAACAGCAGGTTCTTCTTCTTCGTCATGCTCGTCTCCGTCCTTGCGGCACGGAGCGAGCGGATCAGCCCGGCCGGGCTCCGCCCACCCGCAGTCCGCGGGGATGCGCAGGGGATGGTGTCATGCTCGCCGTGACAGGCGTGCGGTAGCGGGGGACTGGGTCGCTGTCCATGAGGTCGGGCGTACCTTTGGATCGGGCCTCCGGTTCGAAGGCGCGCGCATGCTGACCGCAAGCGGCAGGTACGTCAAGCCATGGGCGTTGCCTTGCGGCGGCCTTCGGGAGCAGGTGCAGGCGTGGCAGTTCAGCCGCGCGACGCGCGCTTGCGGTCGTTCTCGGTGAGGTGCTTCTTGCGCAGGCGGATTTCCTTCGGCGTCACCTCGACCAGCTCGTCGTCGTCGATGAAGTCCAGCGCCTGCTCCAGCGAGAACTTGGTCGCCGGGGTGAGCTGGATCGCGTCGTCCTTGCCGGCGGCGCGCATGTTGGTCAGCGGCTTGGGCTTGATCACGTTGACGGTGAGGTCGTTGTCCTTGGCGTGGATGCCGACCAGCTGGCCCTCGTACACGTTGTCGCCCTCGGCGGCGAACAGCTTGCCGCGCTCCTGCAGCGGCCCCAGCGAGTAGGCGGGCGTGGTGCCGCCGGCGTTGGCGATCATCACGCCGTTCTGGCGCTTGGCGATCTGGCCTTCTTCCTTGGGGCCGTAGTGGTCGAACACGTGGAACAGCAGGCCCGAGCCCTGGGTGAGGGTCTTGAACTGGTTCTGGAAGCCGATCAGGCCGCGCGCCGGGATCATGTATTCCAAGCGCACGCGGCCCTTGCCGTCGGGCTCCATGTTCTTCAGCTGGCCCTTGCGCACGCCGATGCGCTCCATCACCGGGCCCTGGTGGATTTCCTCGACGTCGATCACCAGTTGCTCGAACGGCTCCATCTTCTGGCCGTCGATCTCCTTGATGATGACCTCGGGGCGCGACACGGCCAGCTCGTAGCCCTCGCGGCGCATGTTCTCGATTAGCACCGACAGGTGCAGCTCGCCGCGACCGGAAACGAGGAACTTGTCCGCGTCCGAACCCTGTTCGACCTTCAGCGCCACGTTGTGCACCTGCTCGCGGTCCAGGCGGTCCTTGAGCTGGCGGCTGGTGAGGAACTTGCCGCCGCTGAGGTCCTTGTTGCCGGCGAACGGCGAGCTGTTCACCTGGAAGGTCATGCTGATGGTCGGCTCGTCCACGGTCAGCGCCGGCAGCGCCTCGGGCGCGTCCAGCGCGGTCACGGTGTCGGAGATGGTCAGCTCGGCGATGCCGGAGATGGCCACGATGTCGCCGGCCTCGGCGCTGTCCTGCTCGATGCGCTCAAGGCCCATGAAGCCGAGCACCTGCAGCACCTTGCCCTGGCGCTTTTTGCCGTGGCGGTCGATCACCGCCACCGGCATGTTCTTCTTCAGCGTGCCGCGCTGGATGCGGCCGATGCCGATGACGCCGACGAAGTTGTTGTAGTCCAGCTGGCTGATGCGCATCTGGAACGGGCCCTCCGGATCGACCTCGGGCCTGGGCGCGTGCTGCATGATCGCCTCGTACAGCGGCGTCATGTCACCCTCGCGCACGTTCTCGTCCAGCGAGGCGTAGCCGTTCAGGGCCGAGGCGTAGACGATCGGGAACTCCATCTGCTCCGGCGTGGCGCCGAGGCGGTCGAACAGGTCCCACACCTGTTCCACCACCCACTCGGGGCGCGCACCGGGGCGGTCGATCTTGTTGATCACCACGATCGGCTTGAAGCCCATCGCGAAGGCTTTCTGGGTCACGAAACGGGTCTGCGGCATCGGGCCGTCCATCGCGTCGACCAGGATCAGCACGGTGTCCACCATCGACAGCACGCGCTCCACCTCGCCGCCGAAGTCGGCGTGGCCGGGGGTGTCGACGATGTTGATGCGGTTGCCCTGCCAGGTGATGGCGGTGTTCTTGGCCAGGATGGTGATGCCGCGCTCCTTTTCCTGGTCGTTGGAATCCATCACGCGCTCGGCCAGCACGGTGCGCTCGTTGAGCGTGCCGGACTGCTTCAGCAGCTGGTCGACGAGGGTGGTCTTGCCGTGGTCGACGTGGGCGACGATGGCGATGTTGCGCAGGTTTTCGATGGACATGGGCAGGGCTCGGGCGATGCGGGGATCGTCGCGCAGGTTTCTGAAAGGCGAATCGGTCGATTATACGCACTTGGCTGACGGTTTGCCTGTGTCTTTCGATTGATCCAATGCGCTGCGCTATCCTTGGCGATCCACGCGCCGTGCCCGCGGCGCATCGACCCCGTCCAACGCCGAGGATTCCCCATGGCCATCCAAGTCACCCTCCACACCAACCGCGGCCCGATCCGCCTGCGCCTGCACGACGACAAGGCGCCGCTGACCGTGGCGAACTTCGTGAACCTGGCGAAGCGCGGCTACTACGACGGCCTGTCGTTCCATCGCGTGATCGCCGACTTCATGATCCAGGGCGGCTGCCCGGAAGGCAGCGGCCGCGGCGGCCCGGGCTACAAGTTCGAGGACGAGTTCCATGCCTCGCTGCGCCATGACAAGCCGGGCGTGCTGTCGATGGCGAACGCCGGCCCGCGCACCAACGGCAGCCAGTTCTTCATCACCCACGGCGCCACGCCGTGGCTGGACGGCAAGCACAGCGTGTTCGGCGAGGTGGTGGACGCGGACGACCAGCAGGTGGTCGACGCGATCCGCCAGGGCGACGTGATCGAGACGGTCGAGGTCGCGGGCGATGTCGACGCGCTGCTGGCGGCCAAGGCCGACCGCGTGAAGGAGTGGAACGGCGTGCTCGACCAGCGCGGCTGATCGGCTTGCACCGCGGAATGTACGATCGGAAGCCGCCGTGCCTGCCACGGCGGCTTTACTTGTTCACGGCGCCGTCACTGCGCCGGCGGTATTCGCCAGACGGTTTCATCCCGTCCAACAGTCACCATCAAGGAGCACTAACGATGTCGATACTCAATGATCTGCTCGGCGGCGGCCAGGCCAACGCGGCGGGCGGCGGTTCGCTGGTCGCGGTGGCCGGTCAGCTGATCCAGCAGGCCGGCGGCGTGCAGGGCCTGGCCAGCATGTTGCACCAGGGTGGGCTGGGCGAGGCGGTGCAGTCGTGGATCGGCACCGGCGCGAACCAGCCGGTGTCGGGCGAGCAGCTGGGCCAGGCACTGCAGAACGGTGGCCTGGGTTCGGTGGTGCAGGAGGCGGCGGGCAAGCTGGGCATGGATCCGGGCCAGTTGCTGGGCCAGCTGTCGCAGGTGCTGCCGCACGCGGTCGATCACCTCACGCCGGACGGCCAGGCGCCGGCTGCCGGTGGCGGCTTCAACCTCTCGATGCTGGGGGGGCTGGCCGAGAAGCTGCTCGCGGCGCGCGGCGCCTAAGGGGCGTCATCCCGCGATCGATCCCTGATTGCGTGAATCAAACGGGCGCCCATCCATGGCTGCACGGTCGGGGCTTTTGCGATCATCCCTGATCGCGAAAATCAAGTGAGCGGCCATTAGTAGCCGAACTCTTCAAGGCGGCAAGAAACAAAAAGCGCGGCAGGGCAGCCTGCCGCGCTTTTTTGATGTGTCCCGGAGGTTGGCTCAGTATCCGGCGAACTTGAGCACGTACAGCAGGACGATCGCGCCGACGATGGACATCAGGAAACCCGCGGTGTGGAATTTCGAGCCGGGTGCCGGCTTGCTGAACAGTCTGGCGATGAACCCGCCGATGATGGAGCCGACGATGCCGATGATGGCGGTGACCCAGAAGCCGTGGTGGTCGGCGCCCGGCACGATCCAGCGTGCGATGAGGCCGACGAAGAAGCCCACGATGATGGACCAGATGATGTGGAACATGCGCATTACCCCTCAGTCTGTCTGAATTTTTCAGGTGGAAGGACGGATGGCATCCACCGCCGGTTCATCAGGCGGTGACCGCATCATGCCAGCAGTGCCAGGTCCGGGCGATAGGCCGGGCTCCCGATCGCAAGCAATTGACGCGCCGCCGCATGCTAAAATCGACCGGTTCGCCGCATCGAATCCGACGATCCCCTCCCCACGATCCAGAGGAAGCCATGCCCCAGCTCGCCCAGCGCGTCGGCCGCGCCAAACCCAGCGCGATCATGGTCATCGCCGCCAAGGCGAAGCAGCTCAAGGCCGCCGGCCGCGACATCATCAGTTTTTCCATCGGCGTGCCCAACTTCCTGCCCGGTGAGCACGTGTATGCGGCGGCGCGCGAGGCGCTCAGCCACGACAGCGGCCAGTACGGCAGCAACCGTGGCGCCGAGTCGCTGCTGGACGCGTTCCTGAAGCACATCGAGGCGCTGGGCTTCAGCGGTTACGGCCACGCCAACCTGTCGGTGGGCATCGGCGCCAAGCAGGTGCTGTACAACCTGGCCGAGGCGCTGCTGGACGAGGGTGACGAGATCGCCTTCGCCGCGCCGTACTGGACCACCTACCGCGACATCGCCGACATCGTGGGCGCGAAGGCCAACGTGCTGCATTGCGGCCCGGAGCAGAACTACAAGCTCACGCCGTCGCAGCTCGACGCAGCGCTGGCGCGCAAGCCCAAGGTGTTCCTGTTCAACAACCCGTCCAACCCGACCGGCATGGTCTACACGCGCGAGGAAATCGCCGCGCTGGCCGAGGTGCTGGCGAAGCATCCGGACACCTGGATCGTCACCGACGACATCTACAACTCGATGGTGTTCGACGGCATTGGCTACCACAACTTCGTGTTCGCGAAGCCGGAGCTGAAGGAGCGGCTGGTCTTCGTCGACTCGGTGTCCAAGACCTACGGCATGCCAGGCTGGCGCGTGGGTCTGCTGGCCGGGCCGGAATCGGTGGCCAAGGCGGTCACCACGCTCAACTCCAACCACATCACCAGCGTGCCGGAAGTGATCACCGCGGCCGCGGTGGCCGCGTTCACCGGGCCGCAGGACATTCCGCAGGCGAAGTGCGCCGAGTTCGCCGCCCGCCGCGACACCGTGGTCGCCGCGCTCAACGCGATCCCGGGCGTCACCTGCCCGCGGCCGCAGGGTGCGTTCTATGCGTTCCCCGACATCTCGGTGGCGTTCGGCAAGAGCCACAACGGCACGAGGATTTCCAACGACGTGGAGCTTTGCGCCGCACTGCTGGAAGCCAAGGGCGTGGCCTGCGTGCCGGGCTCGGCCTTCGGCGAGCCGCGCGCCCTGCGCATTTCCTACACCTGTCCGCAGGCCCAATTGCAGCCCGGCCTTGAGCGCATCCAGCAGTTCTTCGCCGAACTTGCCTGAGGCGGCATTCCGTTTTCGAATCCCTTGAGTCCCAATCCCGGAGAATCACCATGAAAGCTCCCGTTCGAGTTGCCGTCACCGGCGCTGCCGGCCAGATCGGCTACGCCCTGCTGTTCCGCATCGCCGCCGGCGACATGCTGGGTCCCGACCAGCCGGTGATCCTGCACCTGCTGGAAATCACCCCGGCGCTGCCCGCGCTGCAAGGCGTGGTGATGGAACTCAACGACTGCGCGTTCCCGACCCTGGCCGGTGTCGTCGCCACCGATGACGTCAACGTCGCCTTCAAGGACGTGGACTACGCGCTGCTGGTCGGCGCGCGCCCGCGCGGCCCGGGCATGGAGCGCAAGGACCTGCTGGAAGCCAACGGCGCGATCTTCGCCCCGCAGGGCAAGGCGCTGAACGACCACGCCAAGCGCGACGTCAAGGTGCTGGTGGTGGGCAACCCGGCCAACACCAATGCGCTGATCGCCCAGCAGAACGCCCCGAGCCTGGACCCGAAGTGCTTCACCGCGATGGTGCGCCTGGACCACAACCGCGCCAAGAGCCTGCTGGCCGAGAAGACCGGCAAGCACAACACCGACGTCAAGAAGATGACGATCTGGGGCAACCACAGCTCCACCCAGTACCCCGACCTGCACCATGCCACCGTGGACGGCAAGCCGGCGCTGAGCCTGGTCGACCAGGCCTGGTACGAGAGCGACTTCATCCCCACCGTGCAGCAGCGCGGCGCGGCGATCATCAAGGCCCGCGGCGCCTCGTCCGCCGCATCGGCCGCATCGGCCGCGATCGACCACATGCGCACCTGGGCGCAGGGCACGGCCGAGGGCGACTGGGTGTCGATGGGCATTCCGTCCGACGGCTCCTACGGCATCGAGCCGGGCGTGATCTTCGGCTACCCGGTGACGGTGAAGGACGGCAAGTACGCCATCGTGCAAGGCCTGGAAATCAATGCGTTCTCGCAGGCGCGCATCGACGCTACCAACAAGGAACTGCGCGAGGAACGCGCGGGCGTCGAGCACCTGTTCGCGAAGTAAGCAGGCGCGCTGCGCTTGCTTGAAGGGAAGGGCGGCTTCGGCCGCCCTTCTTCGTTTCAGCGCAAGGATGGGCACGGTGATTGCGACCATCGTCGCGCTGCCCAAGCGGCGACGCCGAGGCTAGGCTTGAGGCGGGTCGGCGTGGAGGCGGGCATGGACTACGAATCGTTCTACCGGCAATCGGTCGAGCAGCCGGAGCTGTTCTGGGCCGAGCAGGCGCGGCGCATCCACTGGGATACGCCGCCGCGGCAGGTTCTCGACCAGTCGAAGCCGCCGTTCCGCCGCTGGTTCGTGGGCGGCACCACCAACCTCTGCCATAACGCGGTGGATCGCCATCTCGCCGAACGGGCGGAACAACTGGCGCTGGTGGCGATATCTAGCGAGACCGGCATCACGCGCGAGTTCACGTATCGCGAATTGCATCGCGAGGTGAACGCCTTCGCCTCGGTGCTGCGATCGCTCGGCGTAGGCAAGGGCGACCGCGTGGTGATCTACCTGCCGAACATCGCCGAGGCGGTGTTCGCGATGCTGGCCTGCACACGCATCGGCGCGATCCATTCGGTGGTGTTCGGCGGCTTCGCGGCACACAACCTCGCGCTGCGCATCGACGACGCGCAGCCGAAGCTGCTGGTCTGCGCCGATGCCGGCATGCGCGCGGGCAAGGTGATCCCGTACAAGCCGCTGGTCGACGCCGCCTTGAACGAAGCCTCGGCGCCGCCGCCCAAGGTGCTGGTGGTCGATCGCGGGCTCGATCCGCAGATGAACCGCGTGCCTGGTCGTGACGTGGATTACGCCGAATTGCGGGCAAAGCACGATGGCACGGAAGTGCCAGTCGCATGGCTGGAGTCGAACGAACCCAGCTACCTGCTCTATACGTCCGGCACCACCGGCAAACCCAAGGGTGTGCAGCGCGATACCGGCGGCTACGCCGTGGCGATGGCGATGTCGATACGCTGCATCTTCGACATCGCGCCGGGGCAGGTGATGTTCTCCACTTCCGACGTGGGCTGGGCGGTGGGGCACTCCTACAATGTGTACGGCCCGCTGATCGGCGGCGCCACCTCGCTGCTATACGAAGGCTTGCCCACGCGACCCGATCCCGGTGTGTGGTGGGGCCTGTGCGAGAAGTACGGTGTGCGCAGCATGTTCTCCTCGCCCACCGCGATCCGCGTGCTGAAGAAGCAGGACGCCAGTTGGCTGCACGCGCACGACCTGTCGAAGCTGAAGTGGCTGTTCCTCGCTGGCGAACCGCTGGACGAGCCCACCTCGCAATGGATCAACGCGGAACTGGGCGTACCGGTGGTCGACAACTACTGGCAGACCGAAACCGGCTGGCCGGCGATCACCCTGATGCCGGGACTGGAGATGAAGCCGGCCAAGCTCGGCTCGCCGGGCCTGCCGGCGCCGGGCTACCGGATGAAGGTGATCGACGAGAACACGGGCAAGGAAGTGCCGGCCGGCAGCAAGGGCGTGCTGGTGCTGGAGCCGCCGTTGCCACCGGGTTGCCTGAGCACCATCTGGCGCGATGACGACCGCTACGTGCACAGCTATTTCAGCCACTTCCGCGAACTGGTCTACAGCTCGCTGGACTGGGCGATTCGCGACGAAGACGGCTACACCTTCATCCTCGGCCGCACCGACGACGTGATCAACGTAGCCGGGCATCGCCTGGGCACGCGCGAGATCGAGGAGTCCGTGGCCGGCCATCCGGCGGTAGCCGAAGCGGCGGTGATCGGCGTGAAGGATGAGCTGAAGGGACAGGTGCCGGTGGTGTTCGCCACGCTGAAACAGGACGCTGGGAATGCTGCCGCGGAAGTGGCGCGCGGCATGCAGCAATGCGTGGTGGACCAGCTCGGCAGCGTGGCAAGGCCGGCGCGGGTGTACGTGGTCAATGCGTTGCCCAAGACGCGCTCCGGCAAACTGTTGCGCCGCTCGCTGCAGGCGCTGGCCGAGCAGCGCGACCCGGGCGATCTCTCCACGCTGGACGATCCGGCGGCACTGGAGGAAATCCGCAAGGCGCTGGAACGGGGGCCGGACCAGGGAAATTGAGGCGGGGCTATCCAGACAAGCATTGACCGGCATGGGTAAATCCCTCTCCCTTTGGGAGAGGGTGCCGGCAGGCGGGTGAGGGTACGGGCGAAGCGTATGTCCCGCGATGGCCGCACCCTCACCCCAACCCCTCTCCCGATGGGAGAGGGCTCAATCAAGAGCCGTCAGGCTGCAGCAGTCTCGGCCATCGGTGCTGAGGTGCGGATCAGATGATCGAATGCACCGAGTGCAGCGGTGGAACCCGCGCCCATCGCGATCACGATCTGCTTGTACGGCACCGTGGTGGCGTCGCCGGCGGCGAACACGCCGGGCAGCGAAGTCTGGCCGCGCGCGTCGATCACGATCTCGCCGCGCGGGCTGAGTTCCAGCGTGCCTTTCAGCCACTCGGTGTTCGGCAGCAGGCCGATCTGCACGAAGATGCCTTCCAGCGTGAGGCTGTGCATAGTGCCGTCGGTGCGGTCCTTGTAGACCAGACCGCTGACCTTCTGGCCGTCGCCGAGCACTTCGGTGCTTTGCGCGCTGACGATCACATCCACGTTCGGCAGGCTGCGCAGCTTGCGCTGCAGCACCTCGTCGGCGCGCAGCTTGCCGTCGAACTCGATCAGGGTGACGTGGGCCACGATGCCGGCGAGGTCGATGGCCGCTTCCACACCGGAGTTGCCGCCGCCGATCACCGCCACGCGCTTGCCCTTGAACAGCGGACCGTCGCAGTGCGGGCAGTAGGCCACACCCTTGTTGCGGTACTCGCTCTCGCCGGGCACGCCCATCTGCCGCCAGCGCGCGCCGGTGGAAAGCACCACCGACTTCGCCTTCAGGCTGGCGCCGTTCTCCAGCTGCACCTCGACCAGGCCGTCGGCGGATTCGCTGGCGGGCACCAGCTTCGTGGCGCGCTGCAGGTTCATGATGTCCACGTCGTAGTTGCGGACGTGCTGTTCCAGCGCGGCGCCCAGCTTGGGGCCTTCGGTGTAGTCGACCGAGATGAAGTTCTCGATCGCCATGGTGTCCAGCACCTGGCCGCCGAAGCGTTCGGCCGCCACGCCGGTGCGGATGCCCTTGCGCGCGGCGTAGATCGCCGCCGCGGCGCCAGCGGGACCGCCGCCCACAACCAGCACGTCGAAGGCCTGCTTGGTCTTGATGGCTTCGGCGGCGCGCGCGGCGGCGCCGGTGTCGAGCTTCGCCACGATCTGTTCCAGGCTCATGCGGCCCTGGTCGAACACTTCGCCGTTCAGGTACACGGTGGGCACCGACATGATCTGGCGGCGATCCACCTCGTCCTGGTACAGCGCGCCGTCGATGGCGACGTGCTTGACGTTGGGGTTCAGCACGCTCATCAGGTTGAGCGCCTGCACCACGTCCGGGCAGTTCTGGCAGGACAGCGAAAAATACGTTTCGAAACGGAACTCGCCTTCGAGGTTCTGCACCTGGGCGATGGTCTCGGCTGCGGCCCGGGACGGATGCCCGCCCACCTGCAGCAGCGCCAGCACCAGCGAGGTGAACTCGTGGCCCAGCGGGATGCCGGCGAAGCGCACGCCGATGTCGGTGCCGACGCGGTTGATCGCGAACGAGGGCTTGCGCGGCTCGCTGTCGTCGCGGCGCAGGTCGATCTTGTCGCTCATCGCGGCGATTTCGTGCAGCAGTTCGTCCAGCTCGCGTGACTTCGCGCTGTCATCCAGCGCGGCGACGAGCTCGATCGGCTGCGTGAGTTTTTCCAGGTAGCCCGCGAGCTGGGTCTTGATGGCTGCATCAAGCATGGTGACCACTCCGGTGGGGATGGGGAAAGGGGAGAGAGGCTTGTGGCAGCGGCCGGCGCGTGGGGGGAGGCGGCTGCGGAGGGGGCGAAGCCGGGCACCGGCCGCTGGCACAAGCATCCTCGGGGGAACCCGGGCGCGGCGCGCCCGGGTCCGGAGGTACAGCGGGGAATCAGATCTTGCCGACCAGGTCCAGCGAGGGGGCCAGGGTCTTCTCGCCTTCCTTCCACTTGGCCGGGCACACTTCGCCCGGGTGGCTGGCGACGTACTGCGCGGCCTTCACCTTGCGCAGCAGTTCCTTCGCGTCGCGGCCGATGCCGCCGGCGGTGATCTCGACGATCTGGATCTTGCCCTGCGGGTCGACCACGAAGGTGCCGCGGTCGGCTAGGCCGGCGTCCTCGATCAGCACCTCGAAGTTGCGGCTGATCGCGTGGGTGGGGTCGCCCACCATGGTGTAGCCGATCTTCTTCACGGCGTCGGAGGTGTCGTGCCAGGCCTTGTGCGAGAAGTGGGTGTCGGTCGAGACGCTGTAGATCTCCACGCCCAGCTTCTGGAACTCGGCGTAGTTGTCGGCCAGGTCTTCCAGCTCGGTCGGGCAGACGAAGGTGAAATCGGCGGGGTAGAAGAACACGACGGACCACTTGTTCTTGAGATCGGCCTCGGTCACTTCGATGAAGTTGCCGGCCTTGAACGCCTGCGCCTTGAAGGGTTTCACTTCGGTGTTGATAAGCGACATCTGTGTTGCTCCGTGGTGGTTGAAAGCTTGTGATGAAGGTTAGGTGGTGACTCACAATCAATCCAATTGATTGTTGGCATGGATGCCATTGTCAAAGACTATGGTATGGCCGGCCGCGCGATACGCAAGAGGCGCTCGGCGAGGCATGCCGTCGCGCAGCCGCGCGGGCATGCATGGGCGACCCGGCGAACGTCCTATGCCGGCTGCGCGACCGCGTGGGCTAAAATGCCCGTTTTGACGGAGGCCACATGACACAGTCAGCCACTGCGGGCGCCCGCTTCCGCGCCGCGCTTGCCGCCGAATCCCCGCTGCAGGTGATCGGTGCGATCACCGCCTACGCCGGCCTGATGGCCAGGCGCGTGGGTTACAAGGCGCTGTACCTGTCCGGTGGCGGCGTGGCCGCCAATTCGCTGGGCATGCCCGACCTCGGCATCTCGACGATGGAAGACGTGCTCACCGACGCGCGCCGTATCGTCGACGCCACCGGCCTGCCGCTGCTGGTGGACATCGACACCGGCTGGGGCGGGGCGTTCAACATCGCGCGCACCATCCGCAACTTCGAGCGCATCGGCGTGGCCGCGGTGCACATCGAGGACCAGGTTGGCCAGAAGCGCTGCGGCCACCGCCCCGGCAAGGAAGTGGTGCCGAAGGAAGAGATGGTCGACCGTGTGAAAGCTGCGGTGGATGCGAAGACCGACGCGGGTTTCGTGGTGATGGCGCGTACCGACGCTGCCGCGGTGGAAGGCATCGATGCCGCCATCGACCGCGCCTGCGCCTACGTCGAAGCCGGCGCAGACATGATCTTCCCCGAGGCGATGAAGACGCTGGACGACTACCGCAAGTTCAAGGCGGCGGTGAAGGTGCCGATCCTCGCCAACCTCACCGAGTTCGGCTCCACGCCGTTCTTCACCACCGATGAGCTGCGCTCGGCCAACGTGGACATCGCGCTGTACTGCTGCGGCGCCTACCGCGCCATGAACAAGGCGGCGCTGAACTTCTACGAGACGGTGCGCCGCGAGGGCACGCAGAAGCACATCATCGACACCTTGCAGACGCGCGAGGAGCTGTACGACTTCCTGGGCTACCACGCCTACGAAGACAAGCTCGACGCGCTGTTCGCGGGCAAGAAAGACTGAATCCGTTTCGCCGGCCGGCGTTCCGCACCGGCCGGTTTCGTTTGTACTCGAGGAGAAGCATCCGATGAGCGAGCAAGTCCTTCCCAAGGCCAAGAAATCCGTGGCGCTGTCCGGCGTGGCCGCCGGCAACACCGCGCTGTGCACGGTGGGCCGCAGCGGCAACGACCTGCATTACCGCGGCTACGACATCCATGACCTGGCGGCCAAGGGTTGCTTCGAGGAAGTGGCGCACCTGCTGGTCTACGGCGTGCTGCCGAACTGGACCGAACTGCAGAACTACAAGGCCAGGCTGAAGCGCCTGCGCGGCCTGCCGGCGCCGGTGAAAGCCGCGCTGGAGCTGCTGCCCGCCGCCACCCACCCGATGGACGTGCTGCGCACCGGCTGCTCGGTGCTGGGCACCGTGCTGCCGGAGAAGGACGACCACAACGTCACCGGCGCGCGCGACATCGCCGACCGCCTGATGGCCAGCTTCGGCTCGATGCTGCTGTACTGGTACCACTTCAGCCATAACGGCAAGCGCGTCGAGACCGAGACCGACGACGAGTCCATTGCCGCGCACTTCCTGCACGTGCTGCACGGCAAGGCGCCCAGCGAGTTACACGCCAACGCGCTGGACAAGTCGCTGGTGCTGTACGCCGAGCACGAGTTCAACGCCAGCACCTTCACCGCGCGCGTGATCGCCGGCACCGGCTCAGACATGTACTCGGCCATCACCGGCGCGATCGGCGCGCTGCGCGGGCCGAAGCACGGCGGCGCGAACGAGGTGGCGATGGAGATCATCGCGCGCTACCGCAGTGCCGACGAGGCCGAGGCGGACATCCGCGCTCGGGTGGAGCGCAAGGAGATCATCATCGGCTTCGGCCACCCGGTGTACACGGTGTCCGACCCTCGCAACGTGATCATCAAGGAGATCTCGCGCAAGCTCTGCACCGACGGCGGCAACCCGGTGCTGTTCGACGTCTCCGAGCGCATCGAGAAGGTGATGGGCGAGATCAAGAAGATGTTCCCCAACCTCGACTGGTACTCGGCCAGCGCCTACCACATGATGGGCGTGCCCACCGCGATGTTCACGCCGCTGTTCGTGATCGCCCGCACCTCCGGCTGGAGCGCGCACGTGATCGAGCAGCGCCAGGACGGCAAGATCATCCGCCCCAGCGCGAACTACATCGGGCCGGAAGACCAGGTCTACGTGCCGATCGACAAGCGTTGAGCCGCCGGAAAACCGAAGCACGAAGGGAGCCGCGAGGCTCCCTTTTTCGTGGGTGTGGCTGCCATCCGTGTCGACGGCTCGGATGCCCGTTGCAGCCGTTGCAAGCCTGATGCAGCCCGCGCGTCGCGGATGGCGACAAGTCCTGTGCCGGCGCGTTGCGGCTTCGACCATTTGATCGTGGTGGCGGGAACTGGCACGACGTCGGATGCCGCTGTGACAGTACGATTGACGACGACGTGTCGGGCAGACATTCAGCTGCGGTGGCGCCGCATCCACCAGCCTCCACCGCAGATGCCGGCGACCAGCACGACGTCCAGCAGATATCCCATCCAGGCACGCGAGACGAACCAGGCGTGCAGCAGATGGTCGTGCGCGATCATGCGGCCTGCCGTCCAGGCGATCGCGCCGGCGCCGAGGTAGACGATGACGGGGAAGCGCTCGATCAGCTTCAGGATCAGGGTCGAGCCCCACACCACCAGCGGCACGCTGATCAGCAGGCCGAGCACCACCAGCAGCAGGTCGCCGTGTGACGCGCCGGCGATCGCCAGCACGTTGTCCAGCCCCATCAGTGCGTCGGCGACGATGATGATGCGCAGCGCGGCCCAGAAGCTGCCGGCTGCCGCGACGTCGTGCGGTGCATCGTCCTGCTTCAGCAGCTTCCAGGCGATCGGCAGCAGCAATAGGCCGCCTGCCAGCATCAGACCCGGCAACTTCAGCAGCCAGACCACCACGGCGGTAAGTGCGATGCGCACGGCGACGGCGCCGAAGCTGCCCCAGAACACGGCCTTCTTCTGCAAGGGCTTGGGCAGCCTGCGCGCGGCCAGTGCGATCACGATGGCGTTGTCGCCGGCCAGCACCAGGTCGAGCAGGACGATGGTGAACAGGCCGGAGAGAAAGCTGGTGAGGGGTTCCATTTGGCGATCCGACGCGCTGAGGACATGCAGCGACGACGGACGCGCGCAGGACCGTCGTCACCGCAAAAGTCTCGTTCGCGACATCGGCCGCCGCGGTGTCCGGAGCGAGGCTTCGCTCGTGATGACGAACACCGCACGGATGCAGGATTGCATCCGGAACTACTCCCCTTTGGGTGGTAGTCCCGGCATTTTCGTGGTGGGCCGGGCAGGGGTCAAGCGCACCGCATTCCAGCCGGTGGCGCAAGCCAGATACAATGGGCGTTTCCCTTCGCCGCGAGATTCGCCATGAGCGCCCACGACATCCGTTCCGCCGTTCGCCCCGATCCCGACCAGCCGATGGTGGACATCGCCAACTACGTGGCGGATTACCGGATCGAGTCGAAGGAGGCCTACGACACCGCACGCTACATGCTGCTGGATTCGCTCGCCACCGCGATGATGGCGATGAAGTTCCCCGAGTGCGTGAAGCACCTCGGTCCCGTGGTGCCGGGCGCCAGCTTGCCGGGCGGCGCGCGCGTGCCAGGCACCAGCCACGAGCTGGATCCGGTACAGGCCGCTTTCGCGATCGGCACGCAGATCCGGTGGCTGGATTTCAACGACACCTGGCTGGCCGCCGAATGGGGCCATCCGTCGGACAACCTGGGTTCCATTCTCGCCGTGGCCGACTGGCAGGGGCGCAGGGCCGAGCGCGAGGGTGGCCACGCACCGACCGTGCGCGATGTGCTGGGCTACGCCATCAAGGCCCACGAGATCCAGGGCTGCTACGCGTTGAAGAACAGCTTCAACCGCGTGGGCCAGGACCATGTGATCCTCGTGCGCCTGGCTTCCACCGCGGTGACCACGCACATGCTGGGCGGCGACAAGGAGCAAATCACCACCGCCGTGTCGCACAGTTGGATCGACAACGGCGCGCTGCGTACCTACCGCCATGCGCCGAACACCGGGCCGCGCAAGAGCTGGGCCGCAGGCGACGCCTGCCGCCGCGCCGTCACCCATGCGATCAACGCGGTATACCGCGGCGTGGTGGGCTACCCGTCGGCGCTGTCGGCGAAGACCTGGGGCTTCTACGATGTGGCGTTCAAGGGCAATGCCTTCGAGTTCGAGCGCCCGTTCGGCAGCTACGTGATGGAGAACGTGCTGTTCAAGATCAGCTTTCCCGCCGAGTTCCACGCGCAGACCGCGGTGGAGTGCGCGATGAAACTGCACGGCCAGGTCGCCGGCAAGCTCGACCAGATCGAGAAGGTGGTGATCGAGACCCAGGAGGCCGGTTGCCGCATCATCGACAAGACCGGCCCACTGGCGAACTATGCCGACCGCGACCACTGCATCCAGTACATGGTCGCCGTGCCGCTGATCTTCGGCCGCCTCACCGCTGACGACTACAACGACGAGGTGGCCGCGGATCCGCGCATCGACGCCCTGCGCGACAAGATGGTGGTGAGCGAGAACCCGCAGTTCACCAAGGATTACTTCGACCCTGAGAAGCGCTACATCGGCAACTCGGTTCAAGTGTTCTTCAAAGACGGCAGCAGCACCGAGAAGGTCTCCGTCGACTATCCGATCGGCCACCGCAAGCGCCGCGCCGAGGGCATCCCGGTGTTGCTGAAGAAATTCGAGGCGGCCATGCGCGGCCATCTGCCGGCGCACAAGGTCAAGGCGATCCTGGAGGCCACCCGCGATCCGGCGGCGCTGGATGCCATGCCAATCCAGCAGTTCCTCGGCTTGTTCACGCTCTGAATACGCCTTGGCGGCAAATCTTGCCGAAGGCGTATGCTGCATGACAGCATCGGTTTCGTAAATTGTCGCGGGATTTGCGTTGTGTTATTTTTGCGTAAAGCCGAATAGCTCGGCCTAGTTCGGGCGAGAGTCGCCGCATCAGAAAGCAGATGCGATTGTTTGAATAACGAAAAGGAGAGACCTGATGAAACACAAGGGCCTTTATTTCATGGTTGCCCTGGCCTTGGGCGGCGTGGGTGCCGTTCATGCGCAGGACAATACGGCGACGACCGCGGCCAGCAGCGACAGCACCGCTGCTCCGGCATGGCCGAACGGCTTCGATGATCGCTGGTACATCGCGCCGACCATCGGTGGCTACTACAACGACACGGACCGCAACACCAACAGCCGTCAGGTCTATTACGGCCTCGGGGTGGGCAAGTTCATTTCGTCCAATACCTCGGTGGATCTGTTCTTCGACCGCACCAAGCGCAAGATCGACCACCATGCCGGTAACTGGGCCAGCAACAACGTCGGCGTCGCCGTGCGTTACTACCTGGGCAGCGCAGCATGGCGTCCCTACCTGCTGGCAGGCGTGATGGGTAGCCATCACAAGAACCCTGTGGACAGCGACTGGGCGCCGGCGGCCGAACTGGGCCTGGGCCTGTCGAAGTCGATCACCGACAGCTCCGACGTGCGCGTGGAAGGCGGCTACCGCTACGACTGGGACGACAAGAGCCAGTCGACCAAGAGCGGCTACGGCG
>DATEKS010000064.1:0-4446 GCA_035277325.1 Rhodanobacter sp. | reverse complement strand
TGCAACGAAGCCCCAAAGACGCTGGATTCCAGCTTGACCAGCCCTTCGGCTGTTGAAAAACTCCTCGCTGGAATGACGGGAGGACCAAATTTCATCGCATGCCCTGACGCATGCCGGCAGCAGGTATCCCGATGACTGATCTTGACACCGATCTCTCCCGCCTCGACTGGCCCAAGGGCGACGGCCTGCTGCCTGCCATCGTGCAGCACTGGCTGACGGGCGAGGTGCTGATGCTGGGCTACATGAATGCCGAGGCGCTGGCCGCCACGCAGGCCAGCGGCAAGGTCACGTTCTGGAGCCGCAGCAAGCAGCGGCTGTGGATGAAGGGTGAGAGCTCCGGCCACGTGCTGGCGCTGAAATCCATCCGCGTCGACTGCGATGCCGATACCCTGCTGGTGCAGGCCGAGCCGCACGGCCCGACCTGTCACCTGGGCACGTCCAGCTGCTTCGGCGAGGACGCGCGTCCGCCGCTGGGCTTCCTCGCCGAGCTCGATGCGCTGGTGGCGCAGCGCCACGCGCAGCGCCCCGAAGGCAGCTACACCACCCGCCTGTTCGACGGCGGTGTGCGCCGCATCGCGCAGAAGGTGGGCGAGGAGGGCGTGGAAAGCGCGCTCGCCGCCGTGGCGCAGGGCGACGAGGAGCTGCTGGGCGAAGCGGCGGATCTGGTGTTCCACCTCACCGTGCTGCTGCGCGCCCGCGGGCTGTCACTGGGCGATGTGGCGGCCGTGCTGGCGAAGCGGCACGCCGGACGCTGATCGCGGGCTTTCAGCGCGCCGTCGCGGCGGTGCTGGCGGGCGCAGGCGCTGCCGGCGCGAACGGTACCGCCGGTCCCGGCGTGATGCCCTTGCGCCACGCATCGAGTTGCGCCTCGATGCCCTTGCCGACGTAGCTCTGCGGCTCCGAGTGCGTGAGCTTGTCGCGCTGCTCCCATTGCGCGATCTCGGTCTTGGCCTGGGCGAAGGCATTCACGAAGTTATCGGTGCGGTTCAGCGCGTTGACCAGCCAGGCGTGGCCGAAATAGGTGAGTTCCGATTCGCTGCCGCAGCCGAAGGAACTGCGGTCGCTGCGCGCGGCGGTGAGTACCAGGGTGCCATCGCCGGCAAGCGGCGGGATGAAGCCGCCGGAGTAGCAGGCGTTGACCACCACCACCTTCCACTTGAACGGGTGCTCCTTGAGGATGTCGGCTAGATCCTGCGCGCCGATCTGGTCCAGCGGCAGCGGATCCATGTCCACCAGCAGCTCGTGGTCTTCGCTGCCGTGGGTAGCCATGTAGAGCATCAGGATGTCGTCGGGTTGCATCACCTTGGCGAGGCCGTCCAGCGCGCCTTCCAGGTTGCTCCAGCTCGCCAGCGGGCGCGTGGAGAGCGAGGCGGGGTTGTTCTCCAGCACCAGGGCGTGGGCGCTGGCGCCGAAGCGTTGGCGGAACATCCGGGCCGCGTATTCGGCCTCGTTGCGGAACACGTCCTCGCTACCGTCGCCCGCGAAGGCGACCAGGTAGAGGTTGGGCTTGCCGGGCACGTGCGGACCCAGCTTAGCCAGTGCGTCCTGCAGCATCTGCGGCTGGGTGTAGAGCACCTGTTCGGGCGTGGGGCCCTGGTCCGGCCAGTTGGCGCTGCCCTCGTCGTCGCCGCTGTCGGCCGCGACGGAGCTGGCTGTCGCGGCGTTGTCCGCCGCCATCGTGGCCGTGTCGGTCGGGGCCGGGGCGGGGACGTGGCGCGGCAGCCACAGCATCACCAGCACGCCGGCGGCGAAGGCGAGCAGGGTGGTGAGGGCGGTGCGCATGGGCGGAGACTCGGCTCGTGGGTCAGGGCGTGACTGCGTCGAAATCGGCGTAGGCGGGGTGGCGTGGCTGCGCCGGCAACGCCTGCGGCGGGCGCAGCAGCCAGCCGGTGCGGAAGCCCGCGCCCCGCGCGGCGTCCAGTTCCTCGACGATGTCGGACAGGAACAGGATGTGCGCGGGCTGTTCGCCGATCGCCGCGGCGATCTTCTCGTAGGAAGCCTGTTCGCGCTTGGGACCGGTCTCGGTGTCGAAGTAGTCGGTGAACAGCGGCGTGAGGTCGCCGGCCTCGCTGTAGCCGAAGAACAGCTGCTGCGCGGGCACCGAGCCGGAGGAATACACATACAGCCGCAAACCCTCGGCGCGCCAGGCGCGCAGCCGCGCCGGCACTTCGGGGTAGACGTGGGCGCGGTAGTCGCCCGCCTCGTAGCCTTCCTGCCAGATCATGCCCTGCAGCGCCTTCAGCGCGGTGGACTTGCGGTCCTCGGCTATCCAGCGCAGCAGCAGTTCGATCACTTCCTGCCGGCTGGCCTCGATGTAGCCGGCTTCCTTCGCCGCCTCGTGCAGCCAATGCCGTACCTCGGGCCGGTCGGCGTGGGTCTCGACGAAGGCCGGCAGGCGCTTGCGTGCATAGGGAAACAGCACGTCCTTGACGAAGCTGATCGAGCTGGTGGTGCCTTCGATGTCGGTGACGATGGCGCGGATTTCGGGCATGGCCATGGGAGCGAGTGACAGGGCGGCCAGTTTACCTTGCCTTGAATTCATCCCCTCTCCCGGAGGGAGAGGGGAGAAAAGCTCAGCCTGCGGCAGCGATCGGTTCCATGCGCGGGAAGCCCTGCGCGATGTCGCTGCCAGTGAAGTTCGCCACCCAGCCGTCCTTGTTGGTGAACAGGCGGATCGCCACGAAATAGGGCGCCTCGCTCATGTCGAACCAGTGGCGGGTGCCGTCGGGCACGCCGATCAGGTCGCCGGCTTCGCACAGCACGTCGTAGACCTTGCCCTCGATGTGCAGGGTGAACTGGCCGGCCCCGGCCACGAAGAAGCGCACCTCGTCCTCGCTGTGGGTGTGCTCGCTGAGGAACTTCTGGCGCAGCGCGGCACGCTCGGGATGGTCGGGCTTCAGGCTGATCACGTCCACCGACTGGTAGCCTTCCTCGTGCATCAGGCGATCGATGTCGCCACGGTAGGCGGCGATCACTTCGTCCTGGCTGGCGCCTGGGACGATGGGCTGATTCGCGGCCCACTGCTCGAAACGCACGCCCACCTTGCCCAGTTCGCGGGCGATGGCCGGATGGTCGGCATGCGTGGAGAGAGGTGCTTCGGGGCGGTTCTCGTCGAAGATGCGCAGACGACTCATGCAAGTCTCCTCAGGTCGAGTTCGCAACCCAGCAGGAATTCCAGCGCCTCCAGGTGGCGGCGCGCCTCGGCCATGTCGCGGCCCCAGGTATAGATGCCGTGGCCGTCGATCAGGTAGGCGGCGAGCGGTTTGCCGGCGTCCAGCCAGGCGTCCACGCGCGCCACCAGTTCGGGCATGTGCTGGGTGTTGGGAAACACCGGGATCTCCAGCACGCTCTCGTGCGTGGTGTGGCCGGCGATGGCTTTCTGCAGTTCCCAGCCTTCCAGGCGCACCGTGCCGGCCTGCGCGAACAGCCGCGAGGCCACGCTCTGCGTGCGCGAGTGGGTGTGCAGCACGGCCTGTACCCAGGGCCAGCGGCGGTAGACCTGGGTGTGCAGCGCGGTTTCCGCGCTGGGGCGTGCGTCGGTACCCACGGACCGGCCCTGCATGTCCACCAGCATGATGTCCTCGCGACCCAGCTTGCCCTTGTCGCGGCCGGAGATGGTGATCGCGGCGTGCTCCGCGTCGATGCGCATCGAGAAGTTGCTGCTGGTGGCGGGAGTCCAGCCGGCGAGCGCCAGCTCGCGCGCGGCGTCGGCGATGGCGTCGGCGCGTGCGGCGAACAGCTCGGGAGGAATCGAGTCGGGCAGTTGCTGGCTCATGCAAATGGACGTCCAAATGAGAGCGGAATCATACCACGTGCGGGGTACCGCCCTGCGGCAAGCTGCCTCGGCCAAATGCGAGCCATTCGCGCCCCGTGCGCGATGGTGGGCGTAGCATTGCGGATGGCTCCATCGCGGCATGTGATGGAGGTTCTCCCCAACGACGGAGGTTTCCAATGTCGCATGACGAAAACAACGAATCGCGTCGCCGTTTCCTGAAACTGGCGGCCGGCACCACGGCAGCCGCGGTGGTGGCCGGTGGGCTGCCGCGCTTCGCGCGCGCCGCCGACCTGCCGCATGTGACCGACGCGGACCCGACGGCGAAGGCGCTGGGCTACGTGGAGGACGCCAGCAAGACCACCAGCCCCAAGCACAAGGCTGGCGACGACTGCGCGAACTGCCAGTTCTACTCCGGCGGCCCGACCGGCTACGGTCCCTGTGCGCTGTTCCCGGGCAAGTCCGTCAACGCGAAGGGCTGGTGCGTGTCGCACTCGCCGAAGGCGGGCTGATCGCGCACCGCGCGCCTTTGTTCGAAGCCATCGAGGCCGGCACGGGTTGCCGGCCTTTTCGTGTGCGGCATGTGCGGACACGCGTCGACGGCGCGCGATGGTGGCGCGGGTGCGGTTGGAGAGGAGGGGATTGCGCCGGGAAAAGTGCTGCCCGGCGCGTCA
>DATEKS010000063.1:0-8345 GCA_035277325.1 Rhodanobacter sp. | reverse complement strand
GCCTTCCTGCAGGCACTGGGCAGCTACGACGTGCCGGGCATCATCGACAGCTCGCTGCGCGCCTTCACCGACGGCCCGCGGCGCCGGGCGGACGAGGTGGATGCCGGGGTGCGCCGGCGCACCCGCGGGATGACGGCGCACAATTTCCAGCGCGAGCCGAACTACTGGCGCCGCGCCGCGCTCGACCAGCGCGAACCGCAGCCGTCGGCGCTGGAGCGCCTGCACGAGGTCGCCGCGCCGACTCTGCTGATCGTCGGCAGCGAGGACCAGCCCGAGGCGATCGCGCTGTCCGAGCGCATGGCCGCCGGCATCCCTGGTGCGCGCCTGCTGCAGGTGCAGGGAGCGGGGCATCACACCAACCTGGAAGCACCGCACGCGGTACTGGCCGAGATACGCCGCTGGCTGGCGCGGCATGCGGCGCCGGTGGGCGTGGGAGACGCGGCATGAACTCGCCACGGGCCTGAGCGCCTGATCCGCGGTCAAAAAGCCGCGCCGGCGATAACCGGCGCGGCTGCCTGCTGCGCAGCGGGAGGAGGTGCTGCGCAACCGGTTCTTACTGGCCGCTCTGCGATCCGCCGGTGGCGGGATGCTGGGCCTTGAACTTCTGCCACTGCTGCCTGCGCGTCTGCTGTTGCGCCTTCATCGAGGCCAGCTGCGACTGCTGTGCCGGGGTCAGCACGTTGTAGATCTGCGCGCGGACGTTGGCCATCTGCTGGATCCGCGCGGTGGTGGCGGTGCCTTCGGCCTGGGCCAGCGCGGCGGCGGCGGACTGGTAGCCCGGATCGGTGGGCTTCATCGCCTCGAAGGCGTCGCGCTGCTGGCGCAGCGCCTGCCGCTGGCCCTTGTTCTGCTCGAAGCTGCTCTTCATGATCTGCTTGATGCTGGCCTTCTGGGCATCGCTCAGGTTGAGCTTGTGCAGATCCATCATGCCGTGACGGCCACCGTGATGGCCCCAGCCGCCGGGGCCGCCCGGGCCGGGGTTGCCCTGGGCCGCGACGGCGAAGCTGCCAATCGCCAGCGCTGAGCTGAGGGCCAGGCCGAGAATGAGGTTCTTGCGCATGGTTGTCGCCTCTTGTCGTGGGGGGGAGTGGAACGCGTGTCTATTGGACGACAACCCCGCGTGTATGTTCTTTGCGGAAGCGTAAAGATGGGTAAAGCCGTTGCCGCCGGTCGCCGCCGCACCGCTAAATAGCGCCATGACCCGCATCCTGATCGCCGACGACGACCGCGCACTGTGCAGCCTGCTGGCCGAGTACCTGCAGCGCGAAGGCTTCGACGTGGATCTCGCCCACGATGGGGAGGCAGCGCTGGCGCGACTGCACAACGCAGCGCAACGGCCGGACCTGTTGATCCTCGACGTGATGATGCCGGGTCGTGACGGCCTGGATACGCTGCGCGAGCTGCGCATGAAATACCGCCTGCCGGTGATCATGCTGTCCGCACGCGGCGAGCCTGTGGACCGGGTGGTGGGGCTGGAGCTGGGCGCGGACGACTACCTCGCCAAGCCCTGCCTGCCGCGCGAGCTGCTGGCGCGCATCCGTGCGCAGCTGCGGCGCCATGCGCCGGGCAGCGCCGCGGGCGAGCTGCAGGTTGGCGCGCTGCACCTGCTGCCGGGCGAACGCCGCGCGCTGGTCGAGGAACGGGAGCTGTCGCTCACCGGCGCCGAGTTCCAGCTGTTGCTGGCACTGGCGCAGCATGCCGGCGATCTGGTGGACAAGGCCGCGCTCACCCGCCTCGCGCTGGGGCGCGAGCTGGAGCGCTACGATCGCAGCATCGACGTGCATGTGAGCCGCCTGCGCCACAAGCTGGCCGAAGCCTCGTCGCAGGCGCCGCGCATCGACGCGGTGCGCGGCGCCGGCTACGTGCTGGTGGCGGGCGCGCCATGAACCCGTTCAAGAGTTCGCTGTACTGGCGGCTGCTGCTGTGGTTCTGCGCGGTGAGCGTGCTGGTGCTGGTGCTGGGCGGCTTCCTCACCCGGCGCTTCATCGAATACACCACGGCGGTGGAGATCGACTGGGGCGCGCTGGCGCAGTCGGCCGACCAGGCCTACGAGCAGGGTGGCCAGCCTGCGTTGGCGGACTGGATAGCGCAGCAGCGACGCGAAGGTGTCCTCGTCGAGGCCACGCTGTTCCAGAACGGTCAGGCGCTGCTGCCGATCCGCTTGCCGCCATCGGTCCACGATTCGCTGCCCGACATGCTGGCGGCCGACCGCAGCCTGGTGCTGAAGCCGTGGCGCAGTCAGTTCATGTATCTGGCGGTGGAGCCCGTGGCGGGCGCGGACGGCCAGCAGCGCCAGCTGGTGGCGGTCAGCCGCTCGCACACGCGGCTGCGGCCGCAGACGCGCGAGCAGATCCTGTTCGGCATGCAGCTCGCGCTGTCGCTGCTGCTCATCGGCCTGGTCGGCTGGTGGGTGGCACGCAGCGTGGCGAAGCCGGTGCAGGCGCTGCGCGAGGCGGCGCGGCGCATGGCCGCCGGCGAATTGTCGGCACGCGTGGATCATCCCGGCGGCGCCACGCGCGACGAGCTGGCCCAGCTCGCCGGCGATTTCGACGCCATGGCCGAACGCATCGAGGCGCTGGTGACGCACGACCGGCGCGTGCTGCAGGACCTCTCGCACGAGCTACGCTCGCCGCTGGCGCGCCTGCAGCTGATCCTGGATCTGGCCCAGCGCAGCGACGACCCCGCGGCGGCGGAACGCTACTTCCGCCAGGCCGAGCAGGAGATCGCGCGGCTCGACCGCATGACCGGCGACATGCTGGCGCTGTCGCGCATGGAAGGCGGCCTGCCGGGCATGGAGCGCGAGCGCCTGGATTTTGCCGGGCTGGCCCACGACAGCCTGCGGCAGTCGACGCTGGAGGCGGACGCGCGCAACATCCGCCTGCACTGGTCGCCGGCCGCGGGGCCGGTCGAGGTGGTCGGCAGCCCCGTGCTGCTGGAACGTGCGTTGGGCAACCTGCTCTCCAATGCCATCAAGTACAGCGCCGAAGGCGCCAGCGTGGAACTCTCGGTGCGCGCCATCGACGGCCAAGCCGAATGCCTGGTGCGCGACCACGGCCCCGGCGTGCCCGAGGCCGAACTGGACTCGCTGTTCCGCCCGTTCTTCCGCGGCAGCAACGCCGCGCGCGCCGAGGGCCACGGCCTTGGTCTCGCCATCGCGCAGCGCGTGGCCAAGGCGCACGGCGGCGAGATCCTCGCCCGCAACGGCGAGGGTGGTGGGCTGGAGGTGCGGTTGCGCCTGCCGCTGGCGACCGGCTGAATGAGCCGGCCAGGCACGCGGCCAGGCATGGCCGTCCATTTGATTTCCGCGACCCCCGATCGATCGAAGTGACCAGGTCCGCAGCGCTACGCAAAGCCGGCGCGATTTGCCACACTCGCGCTTTGCCGACGATCTGCCGATGCGCCGCAATGCCTTCGCCGCCGTGGGACTGGCGCTGTGTTCGGCGCTGTTCTTCACGATGACCTATGTGCTCAACCGCAGCCTGGTGAGCGGCGGCGGGCATTGGGCGTGGGCGGTGATCCTGCGCTACCTGATCACCTTGCCGCTGCTGGCGCTGGCCCTGCCGTGGCGCGGCGGGCTGGGCGAGTTGCCGCGCGAGCTGCGCATGCATCCGCGGGCGTGGCTGACCTGGAGCAGCGTGGGCTTCGTGCTGTTCGGCATACCGTTGACCTGGGCCGCCGGCAGCGGGCCGGCGTGGCTGGTGGCGGGCAGTTTCCAGACCACGGTGCTGGCCGGGCCGCTGCTGGCGCCTCTGATCTATCGCGATGCGCGCCGCCGCCTGGCTTGGCCCACGCTGGCGATCGGCGCGCTGATCGTGGCCGGCGTGTTCGCGCTGCAATGGGGCCACGCCCAAGGCCACCTGGATGCCGGCGACTGGCTGGCGGCGGGCGCGGTGGTGCTGGCCGCGTTCGCCTATCCGCTGGGCAACCGCATGCTGCTGCTGCACCTGGAAACCAGTGCCCACCGGGTGAACGCGCTGCAGCGCGTGTTCGGCATGACGCTGTGCAGCTGGCCGCTGTGGCTGCTGTTCGCCGCGATCGCCGTGTTCACCGTGGGATTGCCGGGTTGGCGCGAGGTGCTGCTGGCCGGTGGCGTGGCCTTGTCCTCGGGCGTGATCGCCACGGTGCTGTTCTTCGCCGCCACCGACCGCGTGCGCACCCAGCCCACCGCGCTGGCCGCGGTGGAGGCGATGCAGGCGGCCGAACTGCTGTTCACCACCGCACTGGGCGCGGCCCTGCTTGGCGAGGCATGGCCGCACGGCTGGGCGGCGCTGGGCGCGCTGACGATCGTGCTCGGCATCGCCCTGTTCGGTTGGGTCAGCGGCCACGAGGCGGCCGGCGACGAGGAGGCCACGCGCGCCTTGCGCAGCGACCGCAGCGCCTAAGAGCCTGTTCACGATCTCCGCATGGCCCGCGCCGGGAGCTGTTTGCACGCAGACCATGGAAGAACGAAGGAGTGGACGTCGGTCCACGACGGAGTGATGACGCAGGGATGCGGGCAAACAGACCCGGCCCTTCGGGTTGCCTTGCCGTGGCCACCATGCGGCAGCGCGCGGCTTGACCTGCCAGCCAGGCAGGCGCTGCGCCACGCACTACCACCTGGCGGCCACGGCAAGGCAACGCGGGCTATGTGGAGATCGTGAACAGGCTCTAAGAATGCTTCGATTTATTGCGTATTGAATCGTTTGCTTGCGAAAAAATGATCGGCAGGTTACATATTCACGTCGATCATCCAACGGGGCCGCCATGAGCAAATTACCCACCGCCTGCCTGCTGGCGTGCGCGCTGTTCGCCGCCGGTGCCGCCACGGCACAGACGTTGACGCTCAAGGATGGCGTGCAGCTGCGCTGGAACGCCGACCAGTATGGCAACCACCGCTACACGGCGAAGGTGGCCAAGCCCGCCGCCGCGGTGCAGGTGACGATTCCCTGGCACCGGCGCGACCACCACCCCGAAAGCGTGGCCGTCATCGTCGTCGGCCCTGACGGGCAGGTGGTAGGCAACGTGGTGCGCGAGCGCATCGACCAGGCCGAAGGCGTGCTGGCGTTCGAGGCGAAGCAGGCCGGCACCTACGCGATCTACTACCTGCCCTATGCCGGCAAGGGCCGCTCGAACTATCCCACGGTGACGTACCGCGCGCCCACGGATACCGCCGACGCCGCATGGCTGAAGAAGAACCGCCTCGACAATCCCCGCCACCTGGCGAAGCTGCCGCAGGCGCGCGTGATCGGCTACGAGGCGGTGGACGATTTCGACGCCTACACCGACATGGAGCGCACCGCCTCGCCGGCCGCGTTGCAGCACCTGCTGGCGGCAAACCCGGAGCAGCCCTGGCTGCTGTTCCCGGAAACGCGCGAACACCCGATCCGCATGTTCACTCAGGTTCCTGAGCGCTGGGCCGAGCGCGGCGCGGGCGGCACGCTGGCCGACCAGGCCCTGCGCGGCGAATACCTGAGCTTCCAGGTCGGCCTGTGGACCGCGCGTGCTGCGGCGCAGGACGTGCGCGTGAGCTTCGGCGACCTGCGCGGTCCGGACGGCGCGACGATTTCGGCGGCCCGGCTCACCTGCTTCAACCTCGGCGGCACCGACTATGCGGGCAAGCCGTTTGCCAACCGCCTCGACGTGGCGCAGGGCCGCGTGCAGCCGTTGTGGATGGGGCTGGATGTTCCGACCGATGCGAAGCCCGGCACCTATCACGGCACGCTGACGATCAGCGCGGATGGCGTGCCACCACGCGAGGTACCGCTGGCGATCACCGTGGACGCGGGCGAAGCGGTGGCGCACGGCGACGACGATCCGTTCAAGCTCACCCGCCTGCGCTGGCTGGACTCCACGCTGGCGCAGAACAACGAACTGGTGAAGCCGTTCACTGCGGTGACGGTGCATGGCGCGAAGCTCGGCATCCTCGGCCGCACGGTGACGCTGGCGCCCAGCGGCCTGCCGGCACAGATCGACAGCTTCTTCGACGAACGCATGACCGGTTTCGCGAAAGCCCCGCGCATGCTGCTCGCCGCGCCGATGCGGCTGCTGGTGCAGGATGCCGCCGGCACGCACGCGCTCGATGCAAAGGGTCCGCCCAAGGTGCAGACCGACGGCCCCGGCAAGGTGCACTGGCAGGTGGCGGGGCAGGCCGGCGCGTTGAAGGGCGAGGTCACCGCCAGCCTGGAGATGGACGGCACGCTCAGCTACGCCATCGCGCTCACCGCCACGCAGGCGGTGAAGCTCGACGACATCCGGCTGGAGATCCCGCTGAAGAACGACGTGGCGCAGTACGAGCTGGGCCTGGGCCGCACCGGCTCGCCCGCGCCGGACAGCTACACGTGGAAGTGGAACGTGGAGAACAACCAGGACGGTGCGTGGATCGGCGCGGTCAACGCGGGCCTGGAATTCCATCTGCGCGACGAGCATTACCGCCGCCCGCTCAACACCAACTTCTACCACCAGCAGCCGCTGGTGATGCCGGGTTCGTGGGACAACGCGGGGCAGGGCGGCATCACGTTCGCGCGCGACGGCGCGCGCTACCTGGTCAAGGCCTTCAGCGGTGCGCGCACGATGGCGGTGGGGCAGACGCTGCACTACAACCTCGTGCTGCGGGTGACGCCGTTCAAGACGATCAACTCGGCGCAGCATTTCGCCGAACGCTACTTCCACAAGTACGCCGACCTCGCGGAGATCAAGGCCGAGGGCGCGAACGTGGTGAACATCCACCACGCCACGCCGATCAATCCGTGGATCAACTATCCCTTCCTCACGCCGAAGACGATGAAGGCCTATGTCGACCAGGCCCACGCACTGGGCATGGAAGTGAAGATCTACGACACCGTGCGCGAGCTGTCCGACCGTGCGCCCGAGCTGCCGATGCTGGAGAGCCTCACCGGCTGCCGCATCGGCGACGACGGCAAGCCTGCGCCGGGGCCATGCAGCGAGATCATCAGCCACGGCAAGGGTGGCGGCTTCTCGTGGCTGCAGGAGCATCTGGACGGCGACTACATCGCCGCCTGGCACGTGCCGGAGAACCGCGACGCGGCGGTGATCGACGCCGGCCAGAGCCGCTGGCACAACTACTACATCGAAGGCCTGGACTGGCTGGCGCGCAACATCGGCATCGACGGCCTGTACCTGGACGACGTGGCCTACGACCGCACCACCATGAAGCGCGTGCGCAAGGTGCTGGACGCGCATCGCCCGCACCCGCTGATCGACCTGCACTCGGCGAGCCAGTACAACCCGCGCGACGGCTACATCAACAGCGCGCTGCTCTACATGGGCCTGTTCCCGTACATCGACCGGCTGTGGTTCGGCGAGGAATTCGACTACGAACACACCTCGCCGCAGTACTGGCTCACCGAGATCTCCGGCATCCCCTACGGCCTGATGGGCGAGATGCTGCAGAACGGCGGCAACCCGTGGCGCGGCATGGTTTTCGGCATGACCAACCGTCTGCCGTGGACCGGCGGCGATCCGCGCCGGCTGTGGCAGCTGTGGGACGCGTTCGGCATCGAGAAGGCGGACATGATCGGCTGGTGGGTGCACGACACGCCGGTGAAGACCGACAACCCGGACGTGCTCGCCACCAGCTACGTGCGCAAGGGCGACAAGACCCTGGTGTCCATCGCCTCGTGGGCGCCGCAGAAGGTCGGCGTGAAGCTGCACGTCGACTGGAAGGCGCTCGGCCTGAGCCCTTCGCATGCTCGACTGGTGGCGCCCGCGGTGGAGGGCTTCCAGCCCGCCGCCACGTTCAAGCCGGGCGATGCGATCCCGGTGGAGCCGGGCAAGGGCTGGCTGATCGAAATCGAGTAACTTCCGATCAGTCAGCAAGGTCGCGCTCTTGTTCGTCATTCCGGCGCAGGCCGGAATCCAGTGACCGCCCGGCTCGAACGAACCCAATCGCTACTGGATTCCGGCCTGCGCCGGAATGACGGCTTGGGCGGCGTATCCTTGGCGCCGGCTTTCCCGCGGCGGGTGGATGGATGAAGGGCGAAAACGATACGGCGTCGATGGCTGGCGACGACTCCTTCATCCACCACGGCACGCCCGCGTTCCGCCGCACCAATCTCGCGCTGTTCGCCGCGGGCCTCGCCACGTTCGGCCTGCTGTACTGCGTGCAGCCGCTGATGCCGGAGTTCAGCCGCGACTACGGCGTCAGCGAGGCGGGCGCGGCGATGTCGCTGTCGCTCACCACCGGCGTGCTCGCGTTTGCGATGCTGTTTGCCGGCGGCGTGTCCGACGCGTGGGGACGCAAGTCGACCATGGTGGCGTCGCTGCTCGCGTCGTCGGTGCTGGTGCTGGTGACGGCGGCGATGCCGGACTGGACCGCGCTGCTGCTGGTGCGCAGCTTGCTGGGACTG
>DATEKS010000062.1:0-21793 GCA_035277325.1 Rhodanobacter sp. | reverse complement strand
GGTGCATCTGGCCAGCCAACCGAAAATGCCTCCGTGTAGACGGTATCCTGCGCCTCTGCGCCAATCAGCGCTTGCACATAGGTCGGATGCGCGCCTGCTTCCGCTGCCGCGAGAAACCGGGTGCCTATGCGCGCCCTGGCCGCCCGCGCGCTCGCCGACATCGCCCTGCGCGGCGCCTCCCTGCGCGAGGCGATGGAGCGCCACGCGCCGGAACTCCGCGACCCGCGCGACCGCGCCCTGCTGATGGCGCTCGTCAGCGACGGCGCGCGCTGGTGGCCGCGCTACGACGCCGCACTGGATCGCCTGCTGGATCGCCCGCTGCGCAGGAAGGAACCCGCGGTGCACGCGCTGCTGGTGCTGGGCCTGGTGCAGTTGGAAGTGCTGGAGCTGGCCGATTACGCCGCCGTGGCCGCCACCGTGGAAGCGGTGCGCGCCCTGAAGCGGCCGCAGCTCGCGGGCCTGGTCAACGCGGTGCTGCGCCGCTGGCAGCGCGAGCGCGCCACGCATCTCGCCGCGCTCGACGCGCAACCCGAAACCCGCCACGCGCACCCGCGCTGGCTGGCCGAGGCGATTGCACGCGACTGGCTCGCGCAGGCCGAGGCCGTGATGGCGGCAGACAATCGCGAACCGCCGCTGATGCTGCGCGCGAACCGTCGCCGCACCGGCCGTGACGCGCTGATCGAGCGCCTTCGCGCGGAGGGCCAGCAAGCCGAAGCCCACGCATGGCTCGCCGACGCCATCGTGCTGCCGCACAGCACCGACGTGGCCCGCCTGCCCGGCTTCGCCGATGGGCTGTTCGCGGTGCAGGACGGTGCCGCGCAGATCGCTGCCGACCTAGCCGACGTGCGCGGCGGCCGGCGCGTGCTGGATGCCTGCGCCGCGCCCGGCGGCAAGGCCTGCCACCTGCTGGAACGCGCCGACGTGGCGCTGACCGCGCTGGAGTTCGAGCCGAAACGCATCGCGCGCATCCGCGAGAACCTCGCCCGGCTGCATCTGCAGGCGGACGTGCGCACCGGCGACGCCGGCGATCCCGCCGCCTGGTGGGATGGCAAGCCCTACGACCGCATCCTCATCGACGCGCCCTGCTCGGCCACCGGCGTACTGCGCCGCCGCCCCGACGTGCGCCTGCACCGGCGCGCCGACGACATCCCCACGCTGGCGGCACAGCAGCGGCGCATCCTCGCTGCGCTGTGGCCGCTGCTGGCGCCGGGCGGGCGGCTGGTCTACATCACCTGCTCGCTGCTGCGCGCGGAAAACGAGGCCGTGGTGGCGCCCTTCCTCGCCGCGCACGCCGACGCGCAAGCCGTACCGTTCACCCTGCCCGCCGGACAGGCCGCCGCCGTCGGCTGGCAGATCCTGCCCGGCGATGGCGATCTCGACGGCATGTACTATGCAGTGCTCGAAAAGCGTTGACCTGCCAGTTTTCCCCCTCCCGCTTGCGGGAGAGGGTGCCGAAGGCGGGAGAAGGGCGCGGCACAGCCGCGCGACCTGACCAAAAGCGCCCTCTCCAGCCCTGCCGGGCAGCCTCTCCCGCGTGCGGGAGAGGCAACAGCCAAACCACTTTTCCTGCCCTGAACCTCGCCATGTCCGCTCTCTCCCAAGCCACGCCGCAGGAACGCCGCCGCTTCTGGTTGCTGCTGGTGATCGCGCTGGTGATCCTCGGCGCCGGCATCGGCCTGCGCGACCCTTGGCCCTCGGACGAGCCGCGCTTCACGCTGGCCGCGAAGCAGATGGTGGAGAGCGGCGACTGGCTGTTCCCGCATCGCGGCAGCGAACTGTACGCGGACAAACCGCCGATGCTGATGTGGACCGAGGCGGCCAGCTTCGAGCTGGTGCGCTGGTGGCGACTGGCCTTCATGCTGCCTTCGCTGCTGGCGGGACTGGGCACCCTGCTGCTGGTCTACGACCTCGGCCGGCGGCTGTGGAACCGCCGCGCCGGCCTGTACGCGGCGGGCGGCCTGCTGCTGGCGTTCCAGTTCGTCTACCAGAGCCAGCGCGCGCAGATCGATCCGCTGGTGATGTTCCTCATCACCGCAGCGAACTGGGGTCTGCTGCGGCACCTGCTGGCGCCGCCCGACGCCGGCGGGGCACGTACGACGCACTGGCCGCTGTACTGGCTGGGCTGCTTCTGCGCGGGGCTGGGCGTGATCACCAAGGGCGTCGGCTTCCTCGCGCTGCTGATGCTGGTTCCCTACGCTTGGGCCGCATGGCGCGGGTGGGACGGCATCGTGCGACCGGGCCGCGGCACATGGTGGCGCTGGCTGCTGGGGCTGGCGGCGGCGCTGGCGGCAATCGCGCTGTGGCTGGTGCCGATGCTGCTCACCGCGCACGCGCGTGACGGCAATCCGGCTTATGCGGCCTACGTCAACGACATCCTGTTCCATCAGACCGCGAAGCGTTACGCCAACGCCTGGCACCACATCCACGCGTGGTGGTACTACATCCCGATCCTGCTGTTCAGCTGGCTGCCGCTGTCCCTGCTCTATCCCGGCTGCCTGCCGCGCTGGTGGCGGCGGTTGAAGGCACGCGACGCACGCGTCTTGCTGCCGTTGGGCTGGGTGCTGCTGGTGCTGCTGTTCTTCAGCGCCTCGCCGGGCAAGCGCGACGTGTACATCCTGCCCGCGCTGCCGATGCTGGCGCTGGCCTGCGCCCCGTTCGTGGACGAGCTGCTGCCGAAGCGCTGGCTGCGCGTGCTTGGCCTCGCGTTCATCGCCGTGCTGGGCGCGGCGATGCTGGGCGCCGGTGTCTACGCCCTGCTTTCGCACGCGCCAAAGGTGGTGCAGTTCGCCACCGACCGTGATCTCGCCAGCAACGGTGCGGCGCTGTGGTGGATGTGCGTGGTGCTGGGCGCGGTGCAACTGGCCCTGGTCGCCGCGCTGCGCGTGCACCGCGCGGTGTGGGCGGTGTGCGGCGGCATGGCCGCGCTGTGGCTGGCCTGGGGCTTGTGGGCGGTGCCGCTGCTCAATCCTTCCAGCTCTTCGTCCGCATTGATGGCCGACGTACGCGGCCATCTCGCCCCCGGCGACCAGCTCGGCCTGGTGGCATGGACCGAGCAGAACCTGCTGATGCTGGATCGCCCCGCCACCGACTTCGGCTTCAAGCAGCCCTATCACCTGCAGTTCGCCCGTGCCGTGCAGTGGCAGGCGCAGGCACCGGCCACGCGCTGGCTGTTCGTGCAGCAGGCGGCCATGGGCGACTGCGTGGATCGCGCGAAGGCGATCTACCTCGGCCACGCCAACCAGCGCGACTGGTGGATGTTCAAGGCCGACGCCGTGGTGCCCGGCTGCGTGCCCGGCGCCAACGTGGACGAATTGCCGGATGGCGATCCGGGCGCGGAGCCGTGACGAAGGCGCCGCGCATCCAGCTGCTGGCACGCGACAACGGCGCTGGCTTGAGCCGCGACATGGCCTTGCTCGCCGCGGCGCTGGACGAGGCGGGCGCATCGGTGCGCACGGCCGGGCTGCCGCATCGCGGCCGCCTCGCCGAATGGCTGACTCGCGCACGACTGGCCGGAAGGCCACCCCGGTTCGACATCAACCTGATGCTGGAGCGCGTGCGCCCAGAGTTTGTCCGCACCGCGCGGCGCAACGTGCTGGTGCCCAATCCCGAATACTTCCGCGTGCAGGACCGCTCGGCGCTGGATGACATCGACATGGTATGGGCAAAGACCCGCCATGCCGAACGCCTGTTCGCGGCGCTGGGCAAGCCCGTGCGCCACATCGGCTTCACCAGCCCGGACCGCCTCGATTCCGCGGTGTTGCGCCGGCATGCGTTCTTCCACGGCCCCGGCCGCAGCAACAACAAGGGCACGGCGGCGCTGCTGAAGCTGTGGGCTGCACACCCCGAATGGCCCGTGCTCACCGTAGCCTGGCGGCGCAAGCGGGTGGAGCTGGACGCGCTGCCCGCCAACGTGCGGCTGATTCGCGAGCACCTCGACGACGAGGCGTACCGTCGCCTGCAGAACGAACACCGCTTCCACCTGTGCCCCTCGCAGACGGAAGGTTTCGGCCACTACTTGGTCGAGGCGATGAGTTGCGGCGCGGTGATGCTGACGCTGGACGCCGAGCCGATGAACGAGCTGGTGACCGCCGGACGCGGCGTGCTGGTGCCTGCGCAGGCGGTGGGCACGCAGGACCTAGCCACGCTGTACGGCTTCCACGCTGAGGACATGACACGTGCCATCGAGCGCTGCGTGGCCATGCCCGAAGCCGAAGCCAACATGCTGGGTGCGGCCGCCCGATCCTGGTACGAAACCGAACGCGATGAGTTTCTCGCGCGCCTGCGTGCCGCGCTCGATGCCGTTTAGCCGTCCGAACGTTCCGGCGCTGTGAATTCCGCGAGATGGCTGTCGATGCCGCGCTCACAACGCGTGATGCCTTCCGTGCGGGTGGCGTGGAACAGGCGATTATTCGGCAGGCTGAGGTCGTTCACGTCGGACTGGGCACGCGAGCTGTGCCACAGGTGCACGGCAAGCGCGGCCCACTTCAGGGCACGGCGGCGCAGGCCCGCGTTCTCCAGCCGCGCCACCAGCTCGCGGTCCTCGGCGCCATAGCCTTCCATGCGCTCGTCGAAGCCGTTTACGCGCAGCAGGTCGTCGCGCCAGAAGCTCATGTTGCAGCTCATCACGCGGCCGCCGTTGCGCGAGCGCGATTTCCAGCGCGCCAGCTGCGGCTGGCGGAATGCATACAGGCGCCTGGTACCGTCGAACTCGTCGAAGTTGGCGCGCGACCACGGTGCGAACACCGGTCGCGCGCCAGCCAGCAATCGCGCGGTCTCCTCGCGCGTGGCCTTGATGCGCCCGCCCTGCAGGAAGAAGCCGCGCTCGGCCAGCATCAGGTGATCGGCGACGAAGCGCGGATGCAGCAGCATGTCGCCGTCGAGCAGGATCACGTAGTCGCCGCGGCTGGCGGCGATGCCGCGGTTGCGCGCGCGCGCGGCGCGGAAGCCGCGGTCCTCTTGCCACACGTGGCGCAGCGGCACCGGGAAGTCGCGCGCCATGCGTTCGATCAGCGTGCGGGTTTCCTCGCCGGAACCGTCGTCGGCCACGATCACCTCGTCGGGCAGGCGCGTCTGTGCGGCAAGGCTGGCCAGCAGGCGTTCCAGCGCCCCGGGCCAGTTGTAGGTGATCGCAATGACGCTGACCTTCATGCCGGCGCTCAATGCCCGCGCAAGCCGCGCAGCAGTATCGCCAATGCGCGCTCGGTGCGCTTCCACCACGACACCCGGCTGTGCAGGACGATGCCCGCGTAGATGCGCGCCTCGATCCAGTCGCAGCGTTCGCGCGACTTGAACTCGGCCTTGGCCAGGTCCAGCGCATGGATGTCCAGGTGCATGCGCTCGGCGTAATGGTTGATCAGGCAACGCGAGCGGAACTGCGGCGCGAATTCGCGCATGCGCGCCTGCTCGTGCCACCAGCCGTTGCGGCCGTGGATGCGGTAGTCCACGTTGCCGGTGGGCAGGTAGTACTTGCGCGCGCCCAGCACGCTGGCGCCGAACACCAGGCAGTTGTCGGCGCTGATGCGCCAGTTCACGGTGAACTCCGGCGGCAGGTCGAGCACGCGTTCGGCCAGCTTGCGGCGCAGCGCCAGCGCCGAGGTGGGCGCGCCGTACCAGCGCGCGCGCACCCAGGTGCCGAGCACGGTGTAGCCGAGATCCATGGCTTCCTTCGCATAACCCTGCATGCCCGACTCGTTGCCCACCAGGCGCACATCGGAGAACACGAAGTCGATGTCCTTGCGCGCGGCGAACACTTCGCCGACCTGGCGCAGATAGTCCGGACCCCAGCGGTCGTCGGCGTCGAGGAAGCACACCAGCTCGCCGCTGGCCGCGGCGAGGCCGCGCTGGAACGCGGCGAGCTGGCCGCCGTTCTCGCCGCACAGCAGCTTCACCCGCGCGTCATGGCCGTAGCGTTCGCGCAGGTAGTCTGGCGAGCCGTCGGTGGAGCCGTCGTCCACCACGATCACTTCCAGCGGTGCGTGGGTCTGCGCCAGCGCGCCGTCCACCGCCTCGGCGACGAAGTCGCGGTAGTTGTAGTTGGTGACGACGACCGAGAACGCGGGCGCGGCGTCCACCTCAGGCCTCCAGCAGCTTGCGGAAGTAGGCGATGGTTTCCTTGAGGCCGTCCTCCAGCGCCACCTTCGGCTGCCAGCCGAGTTTCTCCTGCGCCAGCGCGATGTCGGGCTGGCGCTGGCGCGGATCGTCGGCGGGCAGCGGGCGGAACACCAGCTTCGACTTGCCGCCGACCAGCGCCAGCACCTTCTCCGCCAGCGCCAGCATGGTGAACTCGCCGGGGTTGCCGATGTTCACCGGGCCGGTGAAGCCGCGCGGCGATTCCATCATGCGCACGAAGGCCTCGACCAGGTCGTCCACGTAGCAGAAGCTGCGCGTCTGGCTGCCGTCGCCGTAGATGGTGATGTCCTCGCCCTTCAGCGCCTGCACGATGAAGTTGCTCACCACGCGGCCGTCGTTGGGGTGCATGCGCGGGCCGTAGGTGTTGAAGATGCGCACCACCTTGATGTCCAGGTCGTGTTGGCGGTGGTAGTCGAAGAACAGCGTCTCGGCGCAGCGCTTGCCCTCGTCGTAGCAGGAGCGGAAGCCGATCGGATTGACCCGGCCCCAGTATTCCTCGCGCTGCGGGTGCACCTCCGGGTCGCCGTACACCTCGCTGGTGGAGGCCTGCAGGATGCGTGCCTTCACGCGCTTGGCCAGGCCCAGCATGTTGATCGCGCCGTGCACGCTGGTCTTGGTGGTCTGCACCGGGTCGTGCTGGTAGTGCACCGGCGAGGCGGGACAGGCCAGGTTGAAGATGCGCTCCACCTCCACGTACAGCGGGAAGGTGACGTCGTGGCGCAGCAGCTCGAAGTACGGATGGTTCAGCAGGTGCGCCACGTTGCGCTTGCTGCCGGTGAAGAAGTTGTCCACGCACAGCACGTCGTGGCCGTCGGCCAGCAGGCGGTCGCACAGGTGCGAGCCGAGGAAGCCGGCGCCGCCGGTCACCAGTACCTTGCGCATCAGTCGTCGTTCCGGAACGCGAGGCGGCTAGTGTAAGCGACCGGCGACGGCCGCACGGCGACGCGCGTCCGCCTCCAGCCACAGCGCCAGCGCCAGCGGCAGCCACACCAGCAGCCAGCCGGGTCGCGGGCTGTCCAGCAGCTGCGGCATGTCGAACTGCAGCACCACGCTGGCATACAGCCACAGCGCCAGCACCAGCCGGCCGGTCATCCGCTGCCGGTGCCGCCAGCCCAGCCAGGCCGTCATCAGCCATAGCGCGACCAGCAGCAACAGGCCGGGCAGGCCCAGTTCGATCATGGTCTGGGTCAGCACGTTGTGGCTGTGCGTGTAATTGGCCCCTGCCACCACCAGCGTGAACGGCGCATCCTGACCCAGGCCCAGCCACGGGTGCTGCGCGATCAGATGCACGGACTGCACGAACAATTGCGGCCGCAGCGAGGTGCCGCGCTCCACCAGCACAGGCAGCGGCCAGATGCTGCAGGCCAACGCCATGACCAGTGCCAAGCCGGCCAGCCAGCGCGCCGCGCGCCCCCTGTGCCACAGCGGAGCGGACACTGCGCACAGTGCCAGTGCCAACCACACGCTGCGCGAGCCGGTCAGCGCTATGAAGGCCAGCAGCACCGGCACGGCCAGCCAGCGCAGGGCCGAACCGCGCCGGTCGGCGATCGGCAGCAGGGCCAGCCACAGACAGGCCGCCCCCATCGCTGCGGCCGCGTAGTTCGCCGTCGCGATCACGCCCATGCCCACGATGCGACCATCCTCTGGCGGACGGTGCAGGTAGAGCACGCAGTAATAGGCTGCGAACAGCGCGATGCCCAGGCCCGCCAGCAGCAGCAGGCGCTCGCCGCGCCGCTCATCCTCGCCCAGCCAGACCGGCCAGGCCAGCACGAAGGCCAGCACGCTCAGCAGGCGGCTGAACTCGTCGCCCAGGTGCCGCGGATGCGCCCACAGCAGGGACAGCGCGGCCCACGCCAACAGCAACAGGAATACCCGGAATGCCGGCAGCGGCAGCAGTTCCTTCCAGGTCGCCGCCCGCAATGTGAGCGCGAGGCACCAGGCCGGCAGGTAGAGCAGCAGGATCAGGCTGGCCTGGTACAGCTTGCCCGGATTGAACGACACCCCCGAGGGCATCGCCACCAGGCCGAGCATCATCCACACCAGGCCCACGCCCAGCACGCCCCGCCAGAACCCGCGGCGGCGCAGGAACAGCGGCGCGGCGGCGTCGACCAGGGACCTGGGGGCGACCGGCATGGCTTGCATCAGCGGAATGTTGTGTTTCTCGTGACCCATGGAACCTTCGGACATGGCGCGTGCGATCGCCACCGCACTCCCTTGCGCAACGCGCAGCATAACCAATGGTGCGTTCCGCAGGATCAATACGCCAGCGAACGCACCACGCGGCGTAGCGATGACCACATCATGCCTGTCGCGAGCTGAAACCCAGCCCACCAGTCGGCACCGGTGTGCAGAAGGCGTCAACACGGCCACCCGGTGAGGCGCAGCGCCGGCCCGCTAGAATCCCGGCATGGCCTCCCTTCCCCTCACCCTCGCCGTCATCACCCGCAACGAGGCCGCCTGCATCGCGCGCTGCCTGGACAGCGTGCCGTTCGCGGCCGAAAAGCTGGTTGTCGACTCGGGCAGCGATGACGACACCGTGGCGATCGCACGGGCGCACGGCGCGCGCGTGGTGCAGCAGGACTGGCTGGGCTTCGGCGCGCAACGCAACTTCGCCACCACCCAGTGCAATCACGACTGGATCCTGGTCCTGGATGCCGACGAATCCCTGTCGCCGGAGCTGGCTGCCGAGCTGGAACGCAAGCTGCCCGCGCTGATGGCGGGCGAAGCCCCCGCCGCGTGGCTGCGCCGGCGCACCATCTACATGGGCCGGCCGATGCGCTGGTACCGGCCCAACGTGGGCGAGAAGCTGGCGCGGCTGTACCACCGCGGCCGTGCCCGCTGGAGCGATGCGCGGGTGCACGAGTCGCTGCGCTTCGAGGGCTCCGCGCCCATTTTCGACGCACCGTTCGACCACGCCAACAACCCCACCCTGGTACACAAGCAGCTCAAGGTGCTGCGCTATACCGAGCTGAAGTGCCACGACTGGCTGGACAAGGGCAGGCCTGCGCGGATGTGGCAGGCGCCGTTCGTGTACCTGCTGGCCTTCCTCAAGGACTACGTGTTCCGGCTGGCCATGTTCGACGGCTGGCGCGGCTTCGTGATCGCGCAGACCGCCGCGAGCTACGCGCTGTACAAGCGCATGCGCTACTACGAGATGGTGAAGAATCCCGCGTCGGTCGCGGAAGCGACCGACGCATTGGAAAAACACCACATCGAGCCCTGATCGCAACGTGACCGCAAGACTGGAGCTTGCGAACCCGCACGGCACGTTCGCTTCCTCTCCCCTCCGGGGAGAGGATTGAGGTGAGGGGTCAAGGCTTGCCCTGCACTTGTCGAAGCGTGCTTCGCTCCGATGCCAGTCCTGCGCAAGAGTCACCCCTCACCCCGGCCCTCTCCCCGGAGGGGAGAGGGAGAAAAGCAAGCTGCTCACCTCCTCCGATGCCTCCTCTCCCCAAAAGGGAGAGGGAGAAAAGCTAAGCTATCCGCCTCGCCCGAACACCCAACCCCATGCCCAAGCACTACCTCCTCTACGGCTCCGAGCGCTACGCGCTGGCCATCCTGCGGCCGATCCAGACAGCGATCCGTGCGCGCGGCGACGAGGCGGCATGGTTTTTCGACGGTCCCGGCGCGGAAGACCTGCACGCCGACGAGCGCCTGCTGACGGTCGAGGAGGTGCGCGCGTGGAAACCCATCGCAGTGATCACCTCCTCGAACGCGGTGCCGCACTTCTTCCCCGGCGTGAAGGTGGAGACCTTCCACGGCTTCGACGCCGGCAAGCCGCGGCACATCTACGTGCGCGGCTTCTTCGACCTGTACTGCACCACCGGTCCGCGCGACACCGCGCAGTTCCAGGCCATTGCCGACAAGCTGGGCCACTTCAGCGTGATCGAGACCGGCTTCCCCAAGATCGACCCGTTCATGCGCGAGCTCGGCGGTGCCATTCCGCCGGTGCGCACGCCGCCGGTGATCCTCTATCACTCCACCTTCTCGCCCTCGTGGAGCGCCGCCGAAACCCTGTACGAGGAGGTGAAGCGGCTGTCGCGCGACGGCCGCTGGCGCTGGATCGTCAGCTTCCACCCGAAGATGAACCCGGAGACGGTGGCGAAGTTCAAGGCGCTGCAGAACGAGTATCTGAGCTTCGCCGAGAACGACAACATCCTGGAGCTGTTCGGCCAGGTGGACATGATGTGCTCGGATACGTCTTCAGCGCTCAACGAGTTCCTGCTCACCGGCAAGCCGGTGGTGACGTTCAACAACCGCCGCCCCGGTCCGCAGCTGATCGACATCCACGACGCGAAGGATTTCGAACCGGCGATAGCACGCGCGCTGAGCCGCCCGCCGGAACTGATGGCCGCGATCCGCGCCTATGCCGACGCGATCCACCCCTACCGCGACGGCCGCTCCAGCGAGCGCGTGCTGGACGCCATCGACACCTTCATCGCCAGGGGCGGCCGGAACCGCCGCGCCAAGCCGTGGAACCTGTGGCGCAAGCTGAAGATCCGCCGCCGCATCGGCTACTGGGGCCCTGCACGCATCCACAGCTGAACGGGCGTGCAGGCCCGTGACGCGGGTCGCCGCTAGAATCCCGCCGTACCCACGCCCGAGTTGCCCCGTGACCCTGAACCCCTACAGCCGCTCCGAACACCTGCGCTCGCTCTGGCCGTGGCTGCCGCTGTGGGCGGTGGTGGCGCTGCTGGCGATCTTCGCGCACGGCCCGATGCCGCTGTATTCCACCCGCACGCTGGCGGTGGCGTGGGAAATGTGGAACCAGCACCACTGGCTGGTGCCCCACATCAACGGCCAGCCGTACAGCGAGAAGGCGCCGCTGCTGTTCTGGCTGATCCACGCCGGCTGGCTCGTATTCGGCGTGAGCGACGTGTGGCCACGCGTGCTGGAGGTGATCTTCGGCGGCACCGAGCTGGTGCTGATCTCGCTGCTGGCACGGCGGCTGTTTCCCGCTCGCCCGTGGATGGCCAAGGCCGCGCCCTGGACTCTGCTGGCGCTGTCCTACGCCTTCCTGTTCGGCCTGCAGATCATGTACGACGTGCTGCTGGCGGTCTGGGCGCTGGGCGCACTGCTGTGCCTGGTGCCCACGGCGCGCCGCACGGAACCGCGCTGGTGGCTGTTCGGCCTGTGCATCGGTTTCGGCCTGCTCACCAAGGGGCCGGTGATGCTGCTGCACGTGCTGTTCCCCTGGCTGCTCGGTCTGCTGTGGAGCGAGGCCGCACGCGCCCATCGCGTGCGCTGGTACGTCTGCGGCATGCTGGCCGTGCTGCTGGGCCTGGCGATGCTGCTGGCCTGGGCGCTGCCCGCGGGCTTCGCCGGCGGCGAGGCCTACATGCACCGGCTGTTCTTCAGCCAGACCGCGGCACGGGTGATCCACGGCGTGCAGACCGCCGAGCCGCTGCAGAGTCACGCGCGCCCGGTAGTGTGGTACGTGCTGATGCTGCCGCTGCTGCTGTTCCCGTTCATCGGCTGGCCGCGTGCTTGGGTGGCGCTGGCCACGCTGCGCAGGCCGCTGGAGCCCGGCCTGCGCTTCGCGCTGTGCTGGGTGCTACCGACCTTCCTCGTGTTCTCGCTGGTCCGCGGCAAGCAGCTCTATTACCTGCTGCCGGAACTGGCCGGCACGATGTTGCTGCTGTGCGGTGCGATCGCCATCCTGCGCGAACGCCGGCCCAAGCTCGCCAACACCGGCTGGCTGGGCACCTGGCCGCTGGGCGTGGGCAGCCTCGCCTTCGCCCTGTTGTTGTTCGTGCTGCCCAACCTGGTGGCCGGCAACCACCTGCACGGCGAATGGCCCGATGCGTGCGCGCCATACAGCCGCTACTTCGCCGTGGTGTTCCTGCTGCTGGGCCTGCTGCTGCTGCTGCGCGGGCGCGGCGAGCTGCGCCGGCTCGCGGTGGCGGGGCTGGTCGGCACGCTGGCGCTCAACACCTTGTTCACCCTCACCATGTGGCCACGCTACGAGCTGCACCCCACCTCGCAGCTGCTGGGTGCGGCGGAGCAGGCGGGCCATGAGGTCGGCTACCTCGGCAACTACGAAGGCCAGTTCCACTTCCAGGGACGGCTGATCCGGCCGATCGTGGAACTCTCCAACGACTCCCAGCTGGCCACATTCGCCCGGGCACATCCCGACGGCTTGGTCGTACAGCATCCCGGGAAGCTCGACGCGCAGGCCCTGCGCTATGCGTTGCTGGTGCAGCCGTTCCGTTCGACGTGGCTGGTGGTGTGGTCGGCCTCCACGCTGGCCGACCTGCGCAGCGGCGTCACGCCAGCCGAGCCGACCCAGCCACCGCAGGTCTACACCGCCGACGGCACACGCTCACGCACGCTGCCGTGAGCAGGGACACACTGATCGCCAGCCTGCGCGGCCAGTGCGGCGGCCCGCGCGACGGCGCCCTGCTGCGCTACGCGCTTGGCAACGCGCTGCTGGAAGCGGGCGATGCCGTGGCCGCCATCACGGAGCTTCGGCACGCGTTGCAGTCCGACCCCCGCTATTCCGCGGCCTGGAAGCTGCTGGGCAAGGCCTGCCTCGCTGTGGATGACCGCGCCGGCGCCGCTGATGCCTGGCGGCAAGGCATCGCCGCGGCACGGGAGCGCGGCGACAAGCAGGCGGAGAAGGAGATGGCGGTGTTCCTGCGGCGGGTGGAGCGCTGACAGGTTACGTGTCGGGCTGAAGCCCGACCCACGGATACTAGGGTAGGTCGGGCTTCAGCCCGACACGTGCGGTGCAGCACTAACGAAACGAATGGCCTCGCCGACAAGCGGACAAGGCCGGAAACCCTGTGCGGCGTGGACCGGCATCAGCGCCGCCGCGTTCGCGATGCCCCCAACTTTCGCGTCAACGTGTTCCGACCCACCCCCAACGCCTCCGCCGCATGTTGCCGGTGTCCGCCGTGCGCCGTCAGCGCCGCTTCCAGCAGCACGCGATCCAGCGTCTCGCGCGCCCGCGCGTGGATGTCGGCCTCGCCTTCGGCCAGCGCCTGCGTGGCCCAGCCGCGCAAGGCTTCGGTCCAGTCGCCGCCGCTGATTGCATGCGGCTGCGTGCCGAGGTCGGCGGGCAGGATTTCCGCACCGGGCGCGATCACCACGAGGCGGCGGCACAGGTTTTCCAACTCACGCACGTTGCCGGGGAAATCGCGCTGTGCCAGCGCCTTCAGCGCGGCCTTGGCGAAGTGCTTGGGCGGCAGCTTCAGCTCCTGCGTCGCGGCGGCGAGGAAGTGTTGCGCCAGCAGCGGGATGTCGCTGCGCCGCTCGCGCAGCGACGGCAACGCGATGCGTACCACGTCGAGGCGATGCTTGAGGTCGGCGCGGAACTGGCCGCTGGCGACGCGCGCATCGAGATCTTGGTGGGTCGCGGCCACGATGCGTACATCGCAGCGGATCAGCTCGCGCCCACCCACGCGGTAGAACTCGCCGACGGCCAGCACGCGCAGCAGGCGCGTCTGCAGCGTCAGCGGCATGTCGCCGATCTCGTCGAGGAACAGCGTGCCGCCCTCGGCCTGTTCGAAGCGGCCGACCACGCGCCGCTGCGCACCGGTGAAGGCACCGGCCTCGTGGCCGAACAGTTCGCTTTCCAGCAGCTCGCTGGGAATCGCCGCGGTGTTGAGCGCCACGAAGGGCCGATGGCGGCGCGCGCTCTCCTCGTGCAGCGCGCGCGCCACCAGCTCCTTGCCGGTGCCGGTCTCGCCGGTGACCAGCACGTTCAAGTCGCTGGCCGCCACGCGGCCGATCAGGCGGAACACCTCGCGCATCGGCGCGCTCTCGCCCAGCAACGCATGCGCGGGCATTGCCACGGCTGCGGCCGGCGCTTCGGCCGCGGCATTGTCGGCCAGCACGCGGCGCACCGTGGCCACGGCCTGATCGAGGTCGAACGGCTTGGCGAGGTAGTCCGCGGCGCCTGCCCGGTAGGCCGCCGCGGTGGTGGCCACATCGGTGTACGCGCTCATCACGATCACCGGGCCAGTGCCTTGCGCCTTGAGTTCTTCGAGCAGGGCCAACCCGCTTTCGCCCGGCATGCGCACATCGGTGAGCAGCAGCGCAGGGCGCGACTTGCGCAAGGCTTCGCGCACTGCGCCGACCGTATCGAATTCGCGCACGGCGAGGCCGGCATCGCGCAGGGCCGCGGCCAGCACGAAGCGCACGCCGCGGTCGTCGTCGACGATCCAGATTCCGTCACTCATGCGCACGCTCCAGCGGCAGGTACAGCGAAAACACCGTCTCGCCCGGGCGGCTGCTGCAGCGCAGCTCGCCGCCATGCTCGCGGGCGATCTCGCGCGACAGCGCCAGCCCCAGGCCGGTGCCGTCGGCACGGCCGGACACCAGCGGTTCGAACAGCGTGTCGCGCAATTCCGCATTTACGCCGGGACCGTCGTCGACCACGTCCACGCGCAGGGCGCTGCGCAGCACCCGTGCCCCTGCGCGCACGCCGTGGTCGACGCGTGTGCGCAGGGTGAGCGTGCGCGCGCCGGCTTCCACCGCGTTGCGCGCGAGGTTCAGCAGCACCTGCTGCAGGCGTCCCGCGTCGCCCCGCACGTCGGGCAGGCTGGGATCGAAGTCGTGGCGCAAGCGCGGCGGTGAAGGTTCGGCCCGCAGCAGTTCGCTCAGCCGGTCGAGCAGCTGATGGACATTCACCGCCCCTACCTGTGCCGCGCCGCCGTGATGCAACAGCCGGTTCGCCAGCGTGGCGAGACGGTCGGCCTCGTCGATGATCAGGCCCGCCAGCGCCTGCAGTTCCGCGCCGTCGACGCGGCGCTGCAGCAACTGGGCCGCACCGCGCAGGCCGGCCAGCGGGTTCTTCACTTCGTGCGCGAAACCGCGCAGCGTGGCGGACAGCGGCGACGGCGCCTGCGACCGCTCCGCCAGAGCATGCACTTCCAGCAGCAAGCCGCCCTCGTCGTCGGGCTGGATGCCGATGTCTGCCTCGAGCGTGCGTTCGTCGAAGGCAGACAGCGTGGCTTCGCGCAATTGCACGAAGCGTGTCTCGGCCAGTGCGCGGCGTACCTGCGCCAAGTCGTCCGCCGAGCCCAGCCACAATGCCAGCGGCTGGCCGACCGCGCTGCGCATGCCGCTGCCCAGCAGTTCGGCCAGCGCGGGATTGAGCCAGCGCACGCACAGGCCCGCATCGACCAGGGCCACCCCGGTCGCCAGCTGTTCCGCCCATGCCTGCCACGGCTGCCCGTTCATTGCACCATCATGGTCGTTGCACTTTGTTGGTGCAACGCTCCCCTCTGCTGTTGGCTGCCCAAACGGCAAGGGGGAAGGCTCGCGCCCTCCCCCTTGCCTGCGGTCCACGATCCGGAACCTGCTTGGTCAGAGCGCGTAGTACATCTGGAATTCCAGCGGGTGCGTGCTGGCGCGGTAGCGGGTGACTTCCTGCATCTTCACCGCGATGTAGGCGTCGATGAAGTCGTCGGTGAACACGCCGCCGGCCTTGAGGAAGTCGCGGTCCTTGTCCAGCGCTTCCAGCGCCTGGTCGAGGCTGGAGCACACCTGCGGGATGTTCTTCTCTTCTTCCGGCGGCAGGTCGTAGAGATCCTTGTCGGCCGGCGCGCCCGGGTCGATCTTGTTCAGGATGCCGTCGAGGCCGGCCATCATCAGCGCGGTGAACACCAGGTAGCCGGAGTTCATCGGGTCGGGGAAGCGCACCTCGATGCGGCGGCCCTTGGGGCTGGCCACGTAGGGGATGCGGCAGCTCGCCGAGCGGTTGCGCGCGGAATAGGCCAGCATCACCGGCGCCTCGAAGCCCGGCACCAGGCGCTTGTAGCTGTTGGTCGTGGAGTTGGCGAAGGCGTTGATGGCCTTGGCGTGCTTGAAGATGCCGCCGATGTACCACAGCGCGGTCTGGCTGAGGCCGCCGTACAGGTCGCCGGCGAACAGGTTCTCGCCGTTCTTCGCCAGCGACTGGTGCACGTGCATGCCCGAGCCGTTGTCGCCCACGATGGGCTTGGGCATGAAGGTGACGGTCTTGCCGTTCTGGTGCGCCACGTTCTTGATGACGTACTTCATCGTCAGCAGTTCGTCGGCCTTCTTCACCAGGGTGTTGAACTTCACGCCGATCTCGCACTGGCCGGCGTTGGCCACCTCATGGTGATGCACCTCGACCTTCTGGCCCAGCGACTCCAGCACCTTGCACATGTCGGCGCGCAGGTCGCCCAGCGTGTCCACCGGCGGCACCGGGAAGTAGCCGCCCTTCACGGCCGGACGGTGGCCCATGTTGCCGTCTTCGTACTTGAAGCGCGTGCTCCACGCAGCCTCGTTGGACTCGATCTCGTAGAACACGCGGCCCATGTCGTTCTGCCAGCGGATCGAGTCGAAGATGAAGAACTCCGGCTCCGGCCCGAAGAAGGCGGTGTCGGCGATGCCGGTGGACTTGAGGTAGGCCTCGCCGCGCTTGGCGATCGAGCGCGGGTCGCGGCCGTAGGCCTGCAGGGTGCTCGGCTCCAGCACGTCGCAGTGCAGGACCAGCTGGGTGTGCTGGCTGAACGGGTCGAGGTAGGCGGTGTCCGGATCGGGCATCAGGATCATGTCCGACTCGTTGATGCCCTTCCAGCCGGTGATCGAGGAGCCGTCGAACATCTTGCCGTCCTCGAAGGTCGACTCGTCGATGGCGTGCGCCGGGAAAGTGACGTGGTGGTGCTTGCCGAGCATGTCGGCGAAGCGGAAGTCGACGAACTCGACCTCGTGTTCAACGATCAGGTCGAGCACTTTCTGGGCGGTCATGGCGGAACCTCGGCGAGGGATGGGTGGAATGGATGGAACGGGTGCACCGGACTGAGCAAGGTCGATGCCAAGCCGTGCATTCCGCGTGAATTCATGGGCTTGGCCATTTGGCTAGCCTTGCCCGTCGCATGATACACACCAAGTTGGTGCATTCACTTCCCTAATTGCACCAGATTGGAACGCAGAGCAGCCGTTGTCTCTTCAGCAGGGAAACCGCCTTCGAATCGCCATCCGGAATGCGTAAGCTGTGCCGCTGCGCGGTCGCCATGGTGGCGCTCGCTCCCTACCGACGAGTGCATCCGTGACCGATCTCATCAACGTCATCCTGCTGGGCATCATCGAGGGCATCACCGAGTTCCTGCCGATCTCCTCCACCGGCCACCTGCTGATCGCCGAGCACTGGCTGGGTGCACGCTCGGACCTGTTCAACGTGGGCATCCAGGCCGGCGCGATCCTGGCAATCACCCTGGTGTACTGGAAGCGCATCTGGCAGCTGCTGACACAGTGGCGCGACCCGGCCACGCGCGACTACCTGTTCAAGCTGGTGGTGGCGTTCCTGATCACCTGCGTGCTGGGCCTGGTCGTCACGCATTACGGCTTCAAGCTGCCGGAAACGGTGACGCCGATCGCCTGGGCGCTGATCATCGGAGGCTTCTGGATGATAGGCGCGGAGGCGCTGGCCGCGCGCCAGCCGGATCGTCGCGAGGTGACCTGGACGGTGGCGATCCTGGTGGGCATCGCGCAGATGGTGGCGGGCATCTTCCCGGGCACCTCGCGCTCGGGCGCCACCATCTTCGCCGCGATGCTGTTCGGCACCAGCAACCGCGCCGCCGCCACCGAATTCGCCTTCCTGGTCGGCATCCCCACCATGTACGCGGCCACCGGCTACGAGCTGCTGAAGGTGTGGAAGAGCGGCGGCGCAGCGCACGAGGACTGGACCGCGCTGGTCGTGGGCTTCATCGTCTCGCTGGTCGTGGCCTTCGCCGCGGTGAAGTGGCTACTCGGCTACATCCGCACCCACCGCTTCACGGCGTTCGCGCTCTACCGCATCGTGCTGGGCGTGGCCTTGCTGCTATTGATGCCGGCCGGCGCCTGAGCCGCGCCGCGGATCGCGCGGCATCGGCCGGAGCGCTGGAGACGAATCAGAAGCTCAGCTTTGCACCGAGCATCCAGCTGCGGTCCGGACCCGGCTCGTAGTAGCGCCCGTTGCCATCGTTGACGATGACCGAACCCACGTAGCGGCGGTTGGCCAGGTTGTCGAGCCGCGCGCTCAGCTGCAGCCGCTGCGCGGACCCGAGCGCGAACACGTAGGCCACGTCCACCCCGACCAGACCATAGCCGGCGGCGCGGGCTGTCTGGGTGTCGTTGGCCACCACGTTGCCGGCGCCGGTGAACGTGAGTCCTTCGCGCCAGCCGGGACCGATGCCGTGCTGCAGGCGCAGGGAACCGTAGTTGCCCGGCACGCCGGGAATGCGCGCGCCCGGCCGCACCGGCACGTCAGGCTCCGGGCACGGCGTACCGGCGCAGGCGAGGAAACCGTTGCGGAACAGCGCTTGCAGACGGGTGAAATTGGCCTCGATCCGCCATGCTGGTGCGATCGTGCCGGCCACTGACAGCTCGATGCCCTGGCGGCGCGCGGCGCCGACGTTCCGGTAGGTGGAATGCCCGTTCTCGCTGGTGGCGACGGCCAGCTCGTCGCGCGTGTCGGCGCGGAACAGCGCCAGCGCGGCCTGCAGTGCGGCCGTGGGTTGCCACTTCAGGCCCAGCTCGCGGTTGTCGCTGCGCGCGGCGCGCAGGTTGAAGGCCAGTCCGGGCCGGCCGTCGCTGCGATAGCCCAGCTCGTTGTAGCTGGGCGTCTCGAAGCCGCGGCCCCAGCTCGCGTAGAGCTGCAGGTCGTCGCGCGGATGGAACAGCACGCCGAGCACCGGCGTGGTGGCCGAATAATCAACGTGCCCGCTGTCGTCCGGGTTGGCCGGCGTGACGTAGTGGTCGTGTTCGTCGAAATGCACCCGGTCGTGCCGCACGCCCAGCAGCAGCGACCAGTGCTCGGCGACGTACCAGTACCACTGCGCGTAGGCGTCGAGATTGTCGACATCGTCATCCTCGTCGCGGCGCAGCGCCCCGGTCACGCCCAGCCTGCCGCCGACGAAGTTCTGGTAGCCGAGCCGGCGCTGCCATTGCGCGTCGCCACCGCCGCCCAGCACGAATTCGGTGTCGCGGCCCAGCAGCTGCCCGTCGTGGGTCCAGCGCAGGTCCAGGCCGCCGTAGTTGGTGTCGGGCGCCACCACGCCGCCCGGCTGCAGCGGATTCCGCTGGGTGGCCAGCGGGATCGACTGGTATTGCAGGGTGTCGCGGCGGCCGGAGTAGCCGGCGATGCGCAGCCGGTCGTCGTGGTCGAACGACTGCTCGTACACCAGTCCCAGCTGGTCCTGCCGGATGCGCTTGCGCGTGTCGTACTGCAGCGCCGCCGATGCAGCCTGGCGGGGGTCGGCATCGAGCTGGGCGCGCGTGAGCCCCATCGGATCTTCCGCGCGCGGCTGGTCGAAGTAGTCGAGCACCACGGTGAGCCTGCGTTGCCCGCCGAGCGGAATGCCGAAGCGGGCATGCGCCGACTGCCGGTTGACGCGGCTGTGCCCGCGATAGCCACCGGAGAGGAATTGCGCGGCCGCCACGTTGTAGTCCACGTCGCCGAGCATGCCGCGCGTGTCGGCGCTGTAGCGGAAGCTGTCGTGGCTGCCGGCGTACACGCCCAGCGTGGTCTGCGGCACCGCGGTGCCCGGCGCGGTCCACAGTTGCACCACGCCGCCGGCCGCGTTGCCGTAGAGCACCGAGAACGGTCCGCGCAGCACTTCCAGCCGGCCGCCCATGTCGAGATCGAAACCGGAGACCTGGCCCTGCCCGTCCGGCAGGGTCGCGGGGATGCCGTCGACGAACAGGCGGATGCTGCGCACGCCGAAGGTGGAGCGCGCGCCGAAGCCGCGTATCGAAAACTGCTCGTCCTGCGCGTAGTTCTGGCGGTCGCGCGCCAGCACGCCGGGCACGCCGATCAGCACCTCGGACAGATTCACGCCCGGTTGCCCGGCCTGCGCCGGAGCCACCTCGACCACGCTGAGCGCGGCCGGCACGTCGCGCGGGTCGATCCGCAAGCGGCTGGCGTTGACGCGTACCGCCGGCAGGACCTTGGTGGCGGCATCCTGATACCCGGCTGCCCAGCACGATGGGACAACCGCCATCCACGCCGCGGACATCGCCGTCCGGCCCGCGAACCGCGCCATGGCCGCACCTATCGTCATGGCCCATGGTAGAGCGAAGTCCACTTCCGGCTGCACGGCCTCGCTTCCGCTCGAAGGTCTCCGCCATGGCGACGCGGGCGTTGTAGTACAACGCGGCCGATCGAGGCGGGCGTGTTTTCACCGCGGCGAAATGAGACTCCCAGGCTGCAGGCGCACGCACCGCTTCGCGGTGTTCGCGGTCTATCCCGCCGCGTTCGGCGCGGTCCCGCTGCCGTTGATGCCGGCAGGCGCCTGGGCAAGTTTCGGCGGCAGCGCCATGCCCAGCTTGCAAGCCGGCAGGTTGGTGCGCTCGAACAGCTCGTGCACCCACTCCAGGAAAGCCTGCACGCGTGCGGACAGGTGCTTCTTCTGCGGATAGACCAGCCACACCGGCGAGCCGGTGGAAATGGTGTCTTCCATGATCACCTGCAGTTTGCCCATGCCGATCGCGCAGGCGGCCAGCCAGTGCGGCACCTGGATGATGCCCAGCCCGGCCATCGCCGCCTGGATCACCGACTCGCCGTCGTTGATCAGCAGGTGCGCGTCCACGTCCAGCGCGATGCGGCCATCCGGCGTGTCGAACTGCCACTGGTAGGCACGACCGTTGGTGGGATAGACGTAATTGATGCAGTGGTGCTGCTTCAGGTCTTCGATGGCGACCGGCGTGCCGTGGCGTTCCAGATAGGACGGCGCAGCGCACAGCACGTTGCTGAAGTAGCCCAGCTTGCGCGCGATCAGGTTGGAGTCCTCCAGTTCGCCCATGCGGATCGCGCAGTCGATGCCCTCCTCGATCAGGCCGATGTTGCGGTCGCTCATCGACAGCTCCAGCCGGATGTCGGGATAGCGCGCTTCGAAGTCGGCGAGGTTGGGGATCAGCGCGGCGCGGCCCACCGACACATTCACCGCCACGCGCAGCTTGCCGCTGGGCTTGGTGCGCGCGTAGTTCAGCGCGTCCACCGCCTCGCCGAGGTCGGCCAGGATCGCCTTGCAGCGCTGGTAGAACGACTCGCCGTCATCGGTGAGCCGCAGCGCACGCGTGCTGCGAAACAACAGGCGCACGCCGATCTGTTCCTCCAGCCGCGACACCGCGCGGCTCACCCCGGACGGGGTCATGCCCAACTGCACGGCGGCCGCCGCGAAACTGCGGGCTTCCACCACTCGGACAAAGCTCGTTATTGCTGAAAAATCTTCCATGTTTGTCATTGTGCCGCCATTCGTGACTGACCGTCACTAGTGGAGTTCACAAATTGGGGTTTTTCTGTACCCATCGGTATACCTATTATTCGCCTCCCCATCGTGCTGCATCGCCGCACGACCCCACTTCAGGGAACGCGAAGATGAAGAAGAAATTGATCCTGGCCGGCCTCGTCGTGGTGGTGATCGCCGGCAGCTGGGCCCTGCTCGGCGAGCATGGCGGCAGCCACGCCCAGGCCGCCGGCGCCGGCGGCGCCCTGCCGGAAGTGACCGTGGCCCGCGCCCTGCTGCGCCCGGTGAGCAACAGCGCCGACTTCACCGGCCGCGTGCAGGCGGTGGACAGCGTCCAGGTGCGCCCGCGCGTGGGCGGCTACGTGGAGTCGGTGGCGTTCAAGGAAGGCGCCCTGGTGCACAAGGGCGACGTGCTGTTCCGCATCGACCCGCGGCCGTTCCAGGCCGAGGTGGACCGGCTCGCC
>DATEKS010000061.1:0-50263 GCA_035277325.1 Rhodanobacter sp. | reverse complement strand
TGGCGATCCAGCACGGCCAGCCCATCCTGAACGGGTCGATCTCGTTCCAGGTTCCCGAGAAGGGCTTCGAGCATCAGACCGCGATGCCCGAGGTGCCCGCGCCCGAGGACGTGGAACCGATGCGTCCGCTGCCGGTCGACGAACTGGCCAAGCTGCCGGTGAAGCTGCAGCGCTGGCTGGGCATCGACGGCCCGTTCGAGTTCCGCCTAGTGTGGCCGCGCGACGAGCTGCACCCGGTGAAACGGCCGCCGATCCAGCACATCTGGTTCCGGCTCGCCGCGCCGATCAGCGACTCGCCGGTGCTGCACCGCGCCCTGCTGGCCTACGCCTCGGACTTCCACCTGATCGGCACCGCCACGCTGCCGCACGGCATCTCCTACCTCACCCACAACGTGCAGATGGCCAGCCTCGACCACGCGCTGTGGTTCCACCGCCCGTTCCGGGTGGACGAGTGGCTGCTGTATTCCTTCGACAGCCCCACCGCCCAGGGCGGCCGCGGCCTGGCGCGCGGGCAGATCTTCAGCCGCGACGGCCAGCTGGTCGCCTCCACCGCGCAGGAAGGCCTGATCCGCCTGCGCGGAGAGTAAGCAGGTACCCGACATGCGCCAGATCTACACCTCACCCCGCCCCGAGAACATCGACCGCGTGGTCGCCCTGATGGCCGAGCACGGCATCGAGGCCACGGTGGAAAACCGCTCCAACTGGCGCAAGCCCGGCCATCGCCGCTTCAGCTACCGCGAGATGGACTACGACCGCAGCGGCTGGGAACAGGTGTGGATCGCCCGCGCCGACGACTACACCCGTGCCCGCACCCTGCTGCGCGAGCTGGGCATCGAGCCGGTGGTGCGCCACGGCCAGGACCTGGCCGAAGCACGCAATCCCACACCCCAGGCCCAGCGCCGGTACGCGGTGGCGCGCGTGCGCCGCATCGTGCTGCTGGCCATCCTGGGCATCATCGCGATGATGACGCTGCGCTACCTGCACGTGATCTGAGAGCCTTGTTCAAAGTCCCGGCACGGGCTGCCGCACCGCCCCATGCGCGAAGCGCGACTCCAGCCTAGAATCGGGCCATGCGCTCCGAACACGTCCGCCTGTTCCAGACCCTGCCGCACGCCTGCGGCTACTACGCCGAGCGCACGGCGCAGAACCTGGTGATCGATCCGGCCGCGCCGCAGCTGGACCGGCTGTACGGACCGGCGCTGGAGCGTGGCTTCCGCCGCGCCGGCGGGCATCTGTACTTTCCGCACTGCCCGGAGTGCAGGGCCTGCACGCCCTGCCGCATCGACGCGCTGCACTTCGAGGCCGACCGCTCGCAGCGGCGCTGCCTGAAGCGCAACGCCGACCTCACGGTCACCGAATGCCAGGCCGGCTACAACGCCGAGCGCCATGCGCTGTACGAGCGCTACCTGCGCCAGCGCCACCCCGGCGGCGGCATGGACGAGGCGGACGCCAGCGACTTCCGCCGCTTCCTCACCGCGCCGTGGAGCCCCACCATGTTCCTGGAATTCCGCCTGCGCGGGCGCCTGCTCGGCGTGGCGGTCACCGACGTCTGCCGCAGCGGCCTGTCGGCGGTCTACACCTTCTACGATCCCGATGAAGACGCCCGCGGCCTTGGCACGTTCGCCATCCTCAAGCAGGTGGAACTGGCCCGCCGCCGCAACCTGCCCTGGGTGTACCTGGGCTTCTGGATCGAGGGCCACCCGAAGATGGATTACAAGCGGCGCTTCCGGCCGCTGCAGCTGCGCACGGCCGAGGGCTGGCAGGTCATGCCCTGAAGCAGCGCCCCGCAAGAGCCCGGCTCACGCCACCTTGTGACCCGCGGGATACGGAAACAACTTCACCAGCGGCACCGAGATACCGTCGTCGCCCACCACGCGGCAATGCGTGCGGTCGAGCTGGCGCGGGTCGTCCACGCCGCAGCTGTGGGCGATGATGCCCACTTCGTGCATCACGTTCTTCGCGTAGTTCGCCACCTTCTCGCTCTTGTCGGTGACCACCAGGCCGCGCTGCAGCTTCGGGTCCTGCGTGGTGATGCCGGTGGGGCAGGTGTTGCGGTTGCATTGCAGCGACTGGATGCAGCCCAGCGCCAGCATGAAACCGCGCGCGGAGTTGACGAAATCCGCCCCCATCGACAGCGCCCAGGCCACGTCGTAGGCGGTGATGCGCTTGCCCGAGCAGATCACCTTGACGCGCTCGCGCAGGCCCTTGACGACCAGGGTGTCGACCAGCGCGGGCAGCGATTCATGCAGCGGCAGGCCCACGCCTTCCATCAGGGTCTGCGGTGCGGCGCCGGTGCCGCCCTCGGAGCCGTCCACGATGATGAAGTCCGGCGCGTTCTCGATGCCGCGCCGGTGCACCTCGTCGCACAGCTCCTCGATCATCGCCATGTCGCCGAACACCGCCTTGAAGCCGGTGGGCTTGCCGGTGAGCTCGCGGATGTGGCGGATGGCGTCCAGCAGTTGGGGCACGTTGCCGATGTCCAGGTGCCGGTTCGGGCTCTGCGAATCCTGCCCCACCGGAATGCCGCGGATCTCGGCGATCTCCGGCGTCACCTTGGCCGCCGGCAGCAGGCCGCCCATGCCGGGCTTGGCGCCCTGGCCGAGCTTGATGCTGACCATCTTCACCTGCTTGTGCGCGCAGATCGCCGCGAGCTTGGCGTCGTCGAGCTTGCCGTCGCTGGTACGCACGCCGTACTTGGCGGTGCCGATCTCGAACACGATGTCGCAGCCGCCTTCGAGGTGATACGGAGCAAGCCCGCCCTCGCCGGTGTCCATCCAGATGCCGGCCCTGGCCGCGCCATGCGACAGCGCGCGCACTGCGGGCGCGCCGAGCGCGCCGAAGCTCATCGCGGAGATGTTGAAGAACGCGGCGTGGTCGTAGGGCTCGCGCGCGTAGGGGCCGATGCGCACCGGGTTCGGCTCCACGTGGTGGTCACCCAGCGAGGGAAACGCCGCGTTGACGAAGAACGGTACGCCCTCGCTTCGCAGGTCGCGGGTGGAGCCGAACGCGTTGGTGTTCTCCGCGTTCTTCGCCGCGCGGTACACCCACACGCGCTGGGCACGGTTGAACGGCAGCTCCTCGCGGTCGCTGGAGAACAGGTACTGGCGGAAGAACTCGCCCAGGCGCAGGAAGCCGTAGCGGAAGTGGCCGATTACCGGGAAATTGCGCAGCACCGCGTTGGAGGCCTGGTTGCGGTCCACCACCCACACCGCCGCGATCACCACCACGGCCACCGCCAGCAGCAACACGAACAGCGCCGCGAACGTCTCCACCAGCACCACCAGCCAATGCGCAAAACCCGTCGATTGCATGTGCGACTCCCGTGCGTTGCGAGGAAACACCGTCCTTGCTGAGCGTAGCTCGCGCAGAGGACGGAGTCGAAGCACGCTGCCTTCCTCTCTCCCTCGGGAAGAGGATCGAGGTGAGGGGCAAGGCTCGCGACACCATCGATCGAAGCGCGCTTCGATGACAACGACCCCGCCAGAGTGGCCCCTTACCCCAACCCTCTTCCTGAAGGGGAGAGGGAGACTAGCCTTAAAGCTCCACGCGCAGTTGCGCCGCCGCACGCACGGCTTTCTCCCGCGCCGCCTCGATGCCGGCGTCGCGCGCCAGCGTCACCGCCATGCGCCGGCGTCCCCTCACCTCGGGCTTGCCGAACAGGCGCAGCTGGGTGTCCGGCTCGGCCAGCGCCAGGGCCACGCCGTGGTAGCGCGGCGCGCGGCCCTCGCCTTCCACCAGCACCGCACACGAGGCCGAGGGACCGAGCTGGCGGATCACCGGGATCGGCAGGCCGAGGATCGCCCGCGCATGCAGCGCGAACTCAGACAGGTCCTGCGAGATCTGCGTGACCAGGCCGGTATCGTGCGGGCGCGGGCTGACCTCGGAGAAGATCACGTTGTCGCCCTTGACGAAGAACTCCATGCCGAACACGCCCCAGCCGCCCAGTGCGTTCGACACCGCCGCGGCCTGGCGCTGCGCCTCGGCCAGCGCCTTGTCGCTCATCGGCTGCGGCTGCCAGGATTCGCGGTAGTCGCCGTCCTCCTGGCGGTGGCCGATCGGCGCGCAGAAGCTGGTGCCGCCCTGGTGGCGCACGGTCAGCAGGGTGATCTCGTAGTCGAAATCGACGAAACCCTCGACGATCACCCGCCCCTGCCCCGCGCGGCCGCCGGACTGCGCGTAGTCCCAGGCGTACTGCAGCTGGGACTCGTCGCGCACGATGCTCTGGCCCTTGCCCGAGGAGCTCATCACCGGCTTGATCACGAACGGGTAGCCGACGTCGGCCACCGCGCGGCGGTAGTCGGCCTCGTTGTCGCAGAAGCGGTAGGGCGAGGTGGGCAGTTCCAGTTCCTGCGCGGCGAGCCGGCGGATGCCTTCGCGGTCCATCGTCAGCCACGCCGCGCGTGCGGTGGGGATCACGTGCAGGCCCTCGCGCTCCATCTCCACCAGGGTGGGCGTGTGGATCGCCTCGATCTCCGGCACCACCAGGTCGGGATGCTCGGCCTCGATCACGCGGCGCAGCGCGGCGCCGTCCAGCATGTCGATCACATGGCTGCGGTGTGCCACCTGCATCGCCGGCGCGTCGGCGTAGCGGTCCACCGCGATCACCTCCACCGCGTAACGTTGCAGCTCGATCGTCAGCTCCTTGCCGAGCTCGCCGGACCCCAGCAGCAGCACGCGCACGGCATGGTCGGAATGGGGCGTGCCGAAGGGCTTCATGGGCGTGTTCCGTCGTTGGGCGGGTGCGCATTGTAGGCGGAGCGCCGTGGCATTAGCGTCACCGCAAGTTTTTGCTGCACCGCGCATTGACCATACCCGCGCCACAGCTTCCACTCGCCGCAACCGTCCCCGCGGAGCTGCACCATGGGTCGTCCGAACGTCATGTTCCGGCTGGCGTTGTGCCTCGCCTGCGCGCTCGTCGCGACGGCCCGCGCCCAGGCTCCCGCCGACGCTCCAGCAACCAGCCCGGCAGCCAACGAAGACACCTGGATGAGCGTGCTGCTCGGCGGCCGCAAGATCGGCAGCCTGCACCTCGAGCGCCGTCGCGACGGGCAGACGGTGACCACCACGCAGACCCTGGCCATCCTGCTCACCCGCAACGGCAAGAGCATTCCGCTGGGCAACACCATCCGCAGCATGGAGTCACCCGACGGCCGGCCGCTGGGCTTCGGTGCGCGTACCACGATGTCGGCGATGGACAGCGTGATCGAAGGCACGCGCCGGCCCGACGGCAGCTTCCGGGTCGACATCACCGTGGGCGGCGCCACGCGACGGGAAACCATCGCCTGGCCCTCCGATACCCTGCTCGCCGAGGGCCAGCGCCTCGCCATGCGGGACGCCGGCCGGCAGCCTGGTCAGCACTACCGGTTGCGGATGTTCGACCCGGCCAGCCAGCAGGTGATGGATGTCGACACCGAGGTGCTCGGCGACGAGACGGTGCAGTTGCCCGGCGGCGCGGAGCGGCTGAGCCACCAACGCCAGATCCTGCACCAGGCGCGCGGCGCACAGGTGCTGGACCTGTGGCTGGATGCACGGGGTCGCGTACGCAAGGGCCTGCTCGGCATGCTGGGCAACCGCATGGAGATGCTGGCCTGCGAGCGTGCCTGCGCGCAGGCACCAGCACAGGACGTGGACATGTTCCGTGCCGCGATGGTGGACTCGCCGCGGCCACTGACGCCGAACCTGCGCCACACCTCGCTGCGCTACCGGATGCACGTGGACGGCGACGCGACGCAGCCGTTCATAGACACCGACGAGCAGCGCGTCATCGCACTCGGCCATGGCGACTGGCAAATCGATACCGGCGGCCCGCATGCGCACGGACAGCCGCCACCGCAGCCGGAAGACCGCACGGCGAATGCCTGGCTGCAATCCGATACGCCCCTGATCCGCGAGCTGACCGCCAAGGCAATCGGCGAGGCCGCCACGCCCGGGCAGAAGATGCGCCGGCTGCGCGATTTCGTCAGCGGCTACATCACCCAGCATGGCCTGGACGTGGGCTACGCCTCGGCCCTGGAAGTGGCGAACAACCGCCAGGGCGATTGCACCGAATTCGCCGTGTTGCTGGCGGCAATGGCGCGCGCCGCGGGCGTGCCCGCACGAGTGGTCACCGGCATGGTCTATGCCGACCGCTACGGCAAGGCCGCGCGCGTGTTTCTTCCGCACGCCTGGGTGCAGGCATGGACGGGCACCCGCTGGCAGAGCTACGACGCCGCGCTGCGGCACCTCGACAGCACCCATGTCGCGCTGGACAGCGGCGACGGCGACCCCTGGCACTTCTACGGCGTCACCGACCTGTTCGGCCGCCTGCGCATCGACAGCGTCAGATCGGTCACCGAGCTCCTCGAGGCACCGATCGACAACGCCCCCGCCTCGCCCGCCGGCGCCTCCGGCAATGGCATCGGTTCCGGTGGCGGTTGACGCGGGCTGCATGCCCGGCGCAGGCCCGGTCAATGCTTGCCTGACATCGCCACCGTCAGTTGCGGCAGGCTGAGTTCGCTGCGCGCGGCGTCGTCACCCACCACGTACAGGCGCCCGTCGCGCCGGGCCAGGGCGGCGATGTCGCCCACCGTACCGGCGTCGAGCCGGCGCAAAAGGCGGCCGTCGGTCGCGTCATACACGCTCAGCTGGTCGGCGTCGGCGTCGACGGCCAGCAACCAGTCGTGGCCGGCGTCGTGCCAGCGCAACAGCTGCTCTGGGCGCGATGGCGGATGTGCCGGGCCGAGGCCGCCCAACACAGTGACCAGCAAGGCCGCCCACAAGCCAAGGGCAGGCCACCAGGAACGCAGGGGCGAGGGTGCGATGGGAGGCATGCGGGCATGTTCGCGCCGCGGCATGACACGCGCATGACGCCGTACAGCGTCAGTTCCCGCGCGGACGCAGCGCCAGGCCCAGCGCGATCCAGCCGACCACGAAGGCCACGCCACCGAACGGCGTGACGATGCCGGTCCAGCGCGGCGCACCCAGCGCCAGTGCGTACAGGCTGCCGCTGAACAGCACGATGCCGAGCGCGAACGCAGCGACCGCGCAGCGGCCCGCGCGCCCGCTCCCGAGACCCACGGCGAGCACCAGCGCCAGCGCGTGCCACGCGTGGTACTCCACCGCCGTGTGCCACAGCTCGCGATGGGCTGGATCGAGTACGCCGCGCAAGGCATGTGCGCCGAATGCACCCAGCAGCACCCCGCTGGCGCCAGCGAGGCCGGCGAGCAGGCCGGCGCGAAAGCGGGCAGTTTGTCGCAGCATGCTCGGACTCCGGGAACAGGCGGCCGCGCAGCGGAAGTGCTGGCGTATGCTTGGGCGGATGATGCCCACGGATTCTCGCATGAAGCTCCCGCACAAACCGCGCCGCGTCCTGCTTCTGCTGCTGGCTTGCGCCCTGCTGCTGGCCGGCTGCCATCGCGACACGCCGCCGTTCAGGCTCACCAACATCAGCGGACACATGCCGAACCTGCAGTTCCAGCTCACCGACGACAACGGCAAGGCGGTGAGCGCCGGCGACTATCGCGGCAAGGTGCTGCTGCTGTACTTCGGCTACACGCACTGTCCCGACGTCTGCCCGCTGACCCTCGCCCACCTGCACGTGGCGCTGCAGAAGCTGGGCAAGCAGGCCGATGACGTGCGCATCCTGTTCGTCAGCGTCGACCCCGCACGCGACACGCCGGCCGTGATGCATGCCTACGTCAACGCCTTCGACAAGCGGGCGGTGGGCCTCACCGGCAGCCCGCGCGCGATCGAGGCGCTGAGCAAGCGCTACCGCTCGGCGTTCACCCGCGAACCGTCGGGCAAGGACGGCAACTACGAGGTCACCCACAGCTCGGCGATCTACGTGTTCGACCGCAAGGGCCGCGCCCGCGTTCTCTCCACGCCCGGCACGCCGCAGGATGACCTGGTACACGACCTGCAACTGCTGACCAACGGAACCCCCGCATGAAGCGCTACGCCCTGCCCCTGCTGCTCGCCGGCCTGCTCGGCGCCGGCCCGGCACATGCCGCCACCGCTCCGCACGTCACCGCCAGCCATGCCTGGATCCGCGTGCTGCCAGGCGCGCTTCCGGCTGGCGCCTACGTCGTGCTGCGCAACGACGGCGACCAGCCCGTCTCCCTGACCGGCGCCAGCAGCCCGGCCTACGGCGAGGCGATGCTGCACGAAAGTTCGCGTGCGGGCGGCATGAGCCGCATGGTGATGGTCGATGCATTGGCCATTCCCGCCCACGGCACGCAAGCGCTCGCGTCGGGCGGCTACCACCTGATGCTGATGGACGCGAAACAGCCGGTGCAGCCTGGCGATACCGTGCGCGTCACGCTGAAGTTCAACGACGGCTCCACGCTACCGGTGAATTTCACCGCGCGCCCGGCAAGCGCGCTCGGCGACAAGGACTGAGGTTTTTTCTTGCGATCATCCCTGATCGCGAAAAAATCGCCTGAGCGATTTTTGACATCGTGCCAGCGATGGCCCGAAGGGCGACCGCCAAGGATGGTGGTCGCAAGATCAAACAGGCAGCCATCCATGGCCGCACTTTTCAATCGAGTGCGGCTCTACGTGGCGTCTGCCAGGTCTTGCGCGGCAGGCGACCGTTGCGCGACAGCCGCAGCCACTGGCGCAGCGCCAGCAGGCCGCCGATCGATTCCAGCAGCGCCGCCGGCACCCAGGTGATCACGCCGCCGATCATCTGTCCGGTGAGCACGTTGAAGGTGAACGCACGCCCGCAGATCTCGAAGATCGGGTAGAGGTCGCTGCGCGAGAACGTGACGATCGCGCCGGCGAGGATCTGCGGCGCCATGGTGATGCCCGGCGACAGCACGCGCATGCCCGCGCCCATATGCCCCGGCGGGTGCGGCCGGTGGTCGAGGATCAGCGACCAGTAGACGAAACCGGAGAGCAGCATCGTCCAGTTCATGAAGCGGTAGACGCGCCAGTCCAGCATGGCCAGCGTCTGCGCCGACGGCAGCAGCCAGATCAGCACGAAGAACACGAACAGCGCCGAGGCCAGCAGCGGCTGGAACAGCACGCCGCTGGTGATGCGCCACGGCCACGAGTGCCTGAGCCGCTTCAGCCAGCGCAGCCGCCAGCGTCGCGGCAGGCCCGCGCGCAGCACGCTGGCGGGGTACGTGGCGCAGATCAACAGCGGCGTGAAGTGGTGCAGCAGCAACTGCTGCAGGCGGTGCACGAAAAACTCGTGTTCGGCGTAAAAGTCCAGGTAGGTCTGCAGCGTGAGCCAGATGATCCCCATGCCGGTCCAGAACGCCACGCGGCGACCGCGGCTCACGCGCAGGCGGCGGCTGCCGCGCCAGTACAGCACGCCGGCCACCAGGAAGCCCGCGAGGAACACCCACGAGAACTCCCACGGCACGATCCATTTCAGCAACGTCGCCATCAGCCCGGCTTGCCAGCACAGCACATCGCGCCAAGCATAACGCCCACCGCAACGGCAGCCTTGCGGCGGATTGCCGCCGGCGACGGCGACTGCATCACGGCCGCCGCCGGTTACGCCGCGTGCGACGCCAGCCGTAAAGCAGGCCCAGCAGCGCCACCAGCGCGGGCACCACCACGATGTTGATCACCTTCAGGCGCAGGCCCAGCGCGTCGATTTCGGCGTTGAGCTGGTGCTGCACGTCGCGCAGCTCCTTGTTGATCGCCAGCTGGCGCAAGCGGAACTGCTCGATCTCGCGCCGCTGCTCGACGCTGACGTTGCCGCCGTGGCCGGCCTTGCCCGGCTGCAGCTCGTCCAGCCGCTGCCGTGTCTCGGCCAGCTCGCGCTCCAGCTCCTGCTCCTTCTGCAGGAACTTCTGGTCGGCCACGTTGCGCAGCGCCTCCACGCGGGTGAACGGCCGCTGCGAGGTGGAGCGGCCGCGGACCGACAGCAGCGCCGAGGAACCGCTGAGGTTGTCCACCAGGTTGCTGACGAACTCGCCGTTGTTCGCGAACGGCCGCATCATGGTCTGGCCCAGGATGGTCTGTGGTTCCACCCACAGGCGGTCGCTGAGCAGGTCGGTGTCGGCGACCAGGATCACCTCGTCGCCGACGGCCGAACGCGCCAGGTGACCGGGCTGTTTCGCGCGTTCGGGAAACGCGCTGGCAAAGCTGCCGCGCAGACGCGCGGCAAACACGTAGTTGGTGTTGTCCGGCTTGTAGTCCTGCAGCAGCAGGGCCGGGTTGTCGCTGGCCTGCAGCACCCGCACCGCGGGCACCGCCTCGGCATCGGCACTGCTCTGCAGCAACGGGATCAGCCGCGCGCTGGCGTTCGGGGCGAGGTCGAAGTGGCCGGCGGTGGACAGGTCGATGCGCTGCAGGCTCGCGGTGACCACGTCGCCGTGGTTGAGCTGCTGCGCGTCCAACCCGAGCATCGCCGGATGGCTGATGTTGTTGCCGTTGAGCTCGATGGTCAGCGCGTGCGCGCGGTCCAATACCACTTCGTGCGGGTCGTAGCGCACGCCCCAGGCCGCGAACAGCCGCGGCAGGTCCGAGCTGTGGTCGGGCAGCATGCCGCTGGCGGGGTCGCCCGGCGTATCGTCCAGTTCCGCATCCGGATCGACGAACACCACCAGGTGGCCGCCGCGCAGCACGTACTGGTCGATCGCGTACAGCGCGTCCGGCGGCAGGTGCCTGGGATGGATCAGCAGCAGCACGCGGATGTCCGCGCCGACCTGCTTGAGCCGGTCCGGGTCTATCGTCTTCACCTCAAACAGCTGGGCCAGCTGCTGCATCGCCACCCAGGGCTGCTGGCCCAGCACCGGGTTGCCCTCCACCGGCAGCGAACTGATCACGCCGATGTCCGGCTTGCTGGCCTGGTTGAGCTCGTACAGCAGCTTGGCGATGTCGTATTCGAGGAACGACTCGCGCGTCGTGTAGAAGAACGGGATCGCCAGTACGTGCTCGGGCGGCGCGGCCTCAGTCGCCTCGCCGTCCGCACCTGCCAGCACATTGCCGGCCAGGCCGAAGAACACCCGTTCGCCGTTGCTGCCGCCGCTGGCCGGAGTGAGGCCGGCGCCCTCGGCACTGGCCTCGTCGTCGGAATACGGCACCGGGTCGACCACCTGCAACTGCACGTGCCCATGCGAACGAGCCACGATCTCCTGCAGCATGTCGCGCACGCGCTGCTCGTAGCTGCGCAGCTTGGGCAGGTCGCGCGTGGCGTGCTCGGAAAAGTACAGCGTGAGCCGCAATGGCCGCTGCAGGTGATCGACGATCTGCAGCGTGCCGGGCGACAGCGTGTACAGCTTGTCAGCGGTGAGGTCGATGCGCCGTGCGCGCAACCAGTGCCCGCTCGACACGATCAGCGACACGAAGACCAGGGTCAGCAGGACCAGCGCCGCGTACAGCGTGGCGCGCCGGTTCCAGTGCAGCGGCGTGGTGAGCGCGGCGGGCAGGCGCAGGCGGTTCATCTAGCGCACCCGCTTCAGTTCGAGCAGCAGCACGCCGGCGATCAGCCAGCCCACCGTGCTCAGCACGAAATAGGCCAGGTCGCGCAGGTCGAGCACGCCGCGCGCGATCGCCTCGAAGTGGCGCAGCATGCTGAGGTAGGCCAGCGCATTGATCAGCCGGCGCGGCAGCGCGCCGGAGAAGAAGTCCAGCACTTGCGGCTGGCCGGCCAGGATCAGCAGCACGCACACCGTGGCGGTGAGCACGAAGGCCACCACCTGGCTGCGGGTGAGCGCGGACAGGCAGGCGCCGATCGCCACGAAGCTGCCGGCCATCAGCCAGCTGCCGAGGTAGCCCGCGAAGACCACGCCGTTGTCGGGCGAACCGAGGTAGTTCACGGTAAGCCAGATCGGGAAGGTCAAGGCCAGCGCCAGCCCGATGAACAGCCAGGCGGCGAGGAACTTGCCCAGCATCGCCTGCCACAGCGTCAGCGGAAGGGTCAGCAGCAGCTCCAGCGTGCCGCCCTTGGCCTCCTCCGCCCACATGCGCATGGTCACCGCCGGCACCAGGATCAGGTACAGCCACGGGTGCACCACGAAGAACGGCTGCAGGTCGGCCTGGCCGCGCTCGTAGAAGTCGCCGGAGTAGAACGTGAGGATGCCTGCCAGCACCAGGAAGATGACCAGGAACACGTAGGCCATCGGCGTCACGAAAAAGCTGCGCAGCTCGCGCCGCATCACTGCGTTGACCGGGCTCACGCGTTCACCCCCGCCCCATCCTGCGCGGTGGTGATCTGGCGGAACACCTCGTCCAGCCGCCCGCGTTCGAGCTGGATCTCCGAAACCTCCAGCCCCTGCTCGCGCAGCAGTTGCTCCACCGGCTCCAGGATGCGCACGCCCGGCTTCGGGAACACGGTGATGCGCCCGTCCAGCGGGTCCACCTCGATCGCCGCCACCTGCGGCAGCCGTCCCAGCATCTCCTGCGAGACGCCGCTGCCCGGCGCGCTGAACGACACCGCGCCGTGGTAGCGCGAGCGCGCCTCCAGTTCGGCCGGCGTGGCGTCGGCCAGCAGCTTGCCGCGCGCGACGATCACCACGCGGTTGCACAGCGCATGGACCTCTTCCAGCAGGTGGGTGGAGATCAGGATCGTGCGCTCGCGCGCCATCGCGTCGATCAGCTGGCGCACGGTGTGCTTCTGGTTGGGGTCGAGGCCGTCGGTGGGTTCGTCCAGCATCAGCACCGGCGGGTCGTGCAGGATCGCCTGGGCCAGCCCCACGCGCCGGCGCAGTCCCTTGGACAGCGTGTCGATGCCCGCCTCCAGCACGTCCTCCAGCTGCAGCCAACCCACCACCTCGTCGAAGCGGCGCCGCCCCACCTCGGCGGCGAGCTTGCGCATGCGCGCGATGAACACCAGGAACTCGCGCACCGTCATCTCGCCATAGCTGGGCGCGCCCTCGGGCAGGTAGCCCAGGGCGCGGCGCGCGGCCAGCGGCTCGCGCTGCACGTCGTGCCCGCAGACCCGTGCGGTGCCGCTGCTGGGTGCGAGGAAGCCCGCGATCATGCGCATCGCAGTGGACTTGCCGGCGCCGTTGGGACCGAGCAGGCCCAGCACCTGACCGGGTTCGGCGCGGATGCTCAGCGCGTCCACCGCGGTGAGCTGGCCGTAGCGGCGGGTGAGTCGTTCGGTCTCGATCATGGGCGCTCGGGCGCAGGAATCACCCGCAATGTACCGCAAGGCAGCGGGAAGGTTCAGTCGCGCCGGCGCATCTCCCGGCACAAAACAAAAGGCCCTTCCGGAGAAGGGCCCTTCGATGCAGCGGCTGGCGCAGGCTCAGTGGCTGCTGCCCGCAGGCGCCGGGGCGCTGCCGGCAGGTGCCGGAGCGGTACCGGCAGGGGCCGGTGCGCTGCCGGCGGCGGCCGGGCCTTCCACTTCCAACGTCGGCTGCTTGATGCCGGCGGCCTGTTCCGGGGTCTGCTCCGGCGCATTGGTGACCGGCAGGTACACATCGAACTCGGCGTAGCTGGTGATGTTGCCCTGCGCGTCCTTCAGCTCGGGCTTGGCGAGGATGTCGTAGCTGCGGTTCACCACGTCGTCGAACTTGTAGCCGTGGGTCAGCGCGTAGGCCTTCAGCATGTCGCGGGTCTGCGGCACGCCGGCGGCAGTGCCGTTCCACACGCCTTCCAGCGCGGCGCCGCCGAACGCCAGGGTGGCGCGCACGTCGCCGTCGACGATCAGGCGGCCGAACTTGTCGTGGTCGCCCGGCTTCAGCGTTTCCGCGGCGGCAGGCGCAGCGGCAGTGCTGGCCTCGGCCGGCGCACTGTTGTCCAGCGCAGGCGGCGTCGGCGCAGTGAGCTGCTGGGTCTGGCCGTTGACGTTGACGGTGCTGGAATCGATCGGCATCGCCACGTCGAAGGTGTAGGTGGTGTCGCCGTAGTTGGTGGTGAAGATGATGCGCGGACCGGTGACGTTCACGCCCAGCTTCTTCGCCGTGGCCTGGATCTGGGTCACCGCCTTGTTGACGGTGTCGGCCAGACCCTCGATGCCGTCCTTGCGCTGGATCGAGGCCGGCACCAGCAGCACCGGGGTCTGCTCGGTCTGGCGGATGTACGGGATCAGGTCGCCGTAGTTGACGTTCGGCACCGAGGCCAGCACGTTCTGCAGGCTGTTCAGGCCGAACTCGATGAACGAGTCGGGATCGCCGTGGATGTACAGGTTGGCGAAGCGGTTCACCAGGTTCCAGCCGTACTTCACGTCATACGACCAGGTGATGTTGGTGAGCTGGTTGCGGTTGCCCTGGCGCTCCAGGTCGAGGGTGAAGGTCTTGTCGTAGCCCTTCCAGCCGTTGTCCACGTCCCACACGATCTTCGCACTCTTGGCGGTGCCGTCGACCTTGTTGAAATCCGGGGTGGCGCTGTCGACGGTCAGCGAGCCGCTGCCCACGCGGGGGTCGCTGCTGGTCCAGCTCACCTCGGCGCCGGGGCCGAAGGCCTTGCCGGAGTAGTTGTACTTGACGTGCGGATCGTACGAGTTCAGCACCGAGAACTCGGGCAGACGGCGGAAGTTCGCAAGCACGTCGTAGACCTGGCGCATGTCCTTGCCGACCACCTGCGAGCGCTCGATGTGGCCGCTGCCGGGCATGATCACCGCAGCCAGCACGCCGATGCCGATGACGATGGCGCACGCCATCAGAAATTCAAGAACACGAACACGCATCATTCCAGGGTCTCCGAGCGTCTGTACGCGGTACTCAGGTGTTGCCCCAGCCGTCGCGCGAGCCTTGGCTGCGGCTCGATCGCGGGGAGATGACCGGGGGTCGGCAAACGCCGAAGGTCTGGATGTTACTTGCTCATGCGCCGGAACGCCATCGGGTTCCGGCAGGCTGTATGGACGGCTGCAAGGCCTTGTTGCGGCAGGCTTGTCGGCCCGCGGGGGACGCTGCGCCGCAGCATCCGCGGGCGCATGGAAACGCGGTTCCGCGGCGCGCTCAGACGATGCCCAGCTCCAGCGCCTTCAGCACCGCGCGGGTGCGGTCGCGCACGCCCAGCTTGGAGAGGATGTTGGAGACGTGGTTCTTCACCGTGCCCTCGGCCACCTTCAGCGAGTTGGCGATCTCCTTGTTGGAGTAGCCGCCGGAGAGCAGGCGCAGGATCTCGGTCTCGCGCTCGGTCAGCGGATCGGGCTGCTCCAGGCTGGTAAACTGGTTCTGCATGCGCCCCACCCCGGCCAGCAGGCGCTGGGTGACCATCGGCGCCACCAGCGAGCCGCCGGCGGCGACCGTGCGCACTGCCTCCACCAGTTGCTCCAGCGAGACGTCCTTGAGCAGGTAGCCGCGCGCGCCGGCCTTCAGGCCCTGCAGCACCAGCTGGTCGTCGTCGAAGGTGGTGAGGATGATCGTAGGCGGCAGTTCGTTGCGCGCGGCGAGCGCCTGCAGCACCTCCAGCCCGCTCATGTTCGGCATGCGCAGGTCCAGCAGCACCACGTCGGGCTTGACGCGCGGGATTTCCTGCACCGCCTGCGCGCCATCGGCGCACTCGGCCACCACACGGATGTCCTGGGCCAGATCGAGCAGCGAGCGCACGCCCTGGCGCACCAGGTTCTGGTCGTCGACGAGACAGACGGAAATCATCGCGGATCCTCGAAGCGGTCGTCGTTCCGGCACAGCGGCGAACGACTAGGGGAGTAGTGCGGCATCCGAACCGGTGCATTCTGGCATGCGAAAAGCGCGCGGCGCGAACCCGTATTGAGCATCAGGGCACACTCAGCGCCGGCGGTTCGACGCGCGAGGGCGCGTGCGCCAGTTCCGGCTGCTCGCCCAGCGGCAGGCGCACGGTGAGTGCGAAGCCCTCGCCCGGCGCGGTCTCCAGCACCAGGCTGCCACCGAACTCGGCCAGCCGCTCGCGCATGCCGGACAGGCCGTTGCCCGCCTCCGGCTGGATCGCGCCGCGACCGTCGTCGCGCGCATGCAGGCCCAGCAGGCTCGGCCCGGCATAGGCGAAGGTCAGCCACAGGTTGCGTGCGCCGGCATGCCGCGCGGTGTTGGTGATGATCTCCTGGGCGCAGCGCAGCAGTACCTGGGCGCGGCGCGGATCTTCGACGCTGAAACGCGGCGGCATGCTCACGTGCACCTTGAGGCCCGGCACGCCCTCGGTGAGGCTGCGCAGCGCCTGGGTGAGGTCGATCGCGTCGTCCTGGCGCATCTCGCTTACCGCCTCGCGCACGTCGGCCAGCAGGTGCTTGGCGGTGGTCTGCGCCTTGCGCACGTGCACGCCGGCGTCCTCGTTGCAGACGTGGCTGGCCACTTCCAGGTTCAGACTCAGCGCGGTGAGGTGGTGGCCGATCAGGTCATGCAGTTCGCGCGCGATGCGCATGCGCTCGGCCAGCCGGCTGGATTCGGCCAGCAGCGCACGGGTGGCGCGCAGCTCGGAGTTGAGCCGGCGCTGCGCCTCGCGCTCCTCGGTCTGCTGGCGGGCCACCAGCGAGGTGAAGAAGGCCAGCGCGGATATGCCCGAGTACATGCACACCTGCAGGAAGGCTGCGGGGATCGTCCAGCCCATGTAATTGGCGATGATCGGCATCAGCAACAGGTTCTGCCCCAGCATCCACAGCACCCCGGTCAAGGTGGGGAGCTGCCAGGGCAGCACCACCGAGATCACCACCATCAGCATGGCCGAGAGGCCGCTGCGGCTGGCCCAGCCCATGGTGATCGCCGACCCGGTGAGGATGAGCAGCCCCAGCAGCCGCACCAGTTGCCCGTGCGCGCGCCGGGAAGTCATCGCCTCGCGGCTGGTCAGCGCGAGATAGGTCAGGGCGAAGATGGCGTTCGAGGCCATGCACAGGACCGGCGAGCGCACGCCCACGCGGATGCCCCAGCTGCTCGGCAGCACCTGCAGCAGCGGCAGCGACACGCACACGCAAGTGAACAGCCCCGTGTAGCGCAGCAGGCGGATATGGTTGAAATTCGTCCACGGCATGCCGCACATCATTGGACACGCGTCCACCGCGCGCAATCCGCGGGAAGTCATCCCTGCCGAAAGGCACGGGCTCCACGTTTTACGAGGCCTTTACATGTGGCATCGCGAGGTGTGCGGGTCGCGGGTGCGTGCCATAATGCGCCATTGCCGCGAAGCCATGCCGGCCTCGGCCCATCTCATCCCTGCGGAGCAACGAATGGCCCTCGCCATCCGCGACGTCAGCGAGCACGACCTGGACGCCGTGCTGGCCCTGAACAACGCTGCCGGTCAATCGATCATCGCCCTTGACGCCGCGCAGCTGCGCTACTTCTTCGAGCGCGCCGACTACTTCCGCGTGGCCGAGATCGACGGCCATATCGCCGGCTTCCTGATCGCGCTGCGCGAAGGCGGCGACTACCACAGCCCGAACTACGTCTGGTTCAGCGAGCACTACCCTGCGTTCCTGTACATCGACCGCATCGTGATCGCCAATGCCTACCGCCGCCACGGCCTCGGCCGCATCTTCTACTGCGACGTCACCAGCTACGCCGAGGTGCGCGTGCCGCTGCTCACCTGCGAGGTGTTCCTGGAACCGCGCGACGACGTGGTCGTGCTGTTCCACGGCACCTACGGCTTCCAGGAAGTGGGCCAGCAGCGCATGGGGTCGAGGAAGGGGCGCCAGGTGAGCCTGCTCGCCAAGGAGCTGCCCAGCTACGCCTACGTGCGCGAAACCTGGCTCGAACACGGCGGCCTGCCCGAACTGCCCTGGCTCGCCGAACGTCTGCGCCTGGCATCGACCACCCCTCCGCGCCGGCAGGCCGGGGAGCGCCACGCATGACCGCCGCATTGGATGCAGCCGATGCCTGCGACCTGCGCTTCGGCCAGGTGGGCATCGCCAACGTGCGCATCAAGCGCGTGGACGCCGCAGCGCTGTGCGAGGAGCTGGAACGCCGCGTGCGCTCCGCGCCGCAGCTGTTCGCCCGCGCCGCCGTGGTGCTGGACCTCAGCCACCTGCTGAAGCTGCCCGACGACGGCGCGGTCGACGCGCTGCTCGAGGCCGTGCGCAGCGCCGGCATGCTCCCGGTGGGCCTGGCCTACGGCACCAGCGAGACCGAGGCGCTGGCCCGGCGCATGGGCCTGCCGCTGATCGCCAAGTTCCGTGCCGCCTACGAGCCGGCCAGCGGCACCGTCGCGCCACCCGTCGCCCCCGAACCCGCCGCCGCGCCGGCGCCGGCACGTGAAGCGGTTCCGGCCGAACCCGCGCACGAACGGACGCAGGGCACGCTGCACCACGACGGTGCCGTGCGCTCCGGCCAGCAGGTCTACGCGCGCGACCGCGACCTCGTGGTCACCGGCGCCGTCGCCAATGGCGCCGAGGTGATCGCCGATGGCGACATCCACGTCTACGGCGGCCTGCGCGGCCGCGCCATGGCCGGAGCCCAGGGCGACACCGGCGCGCGCATCTTCGTGCACGACTTCCGTGCCGAGCTGGTGGCCATCGCCGGCCACTACCGCGTGTTCGAACAGATACCGAAAGACCTCGAAGGCCAATCCGTGCGATGCTGGCTGGAAGGGGAAAAACTGCTGCTGGCCAAGCTGTGACCGGCCACTTCTGCAACAACCACAACGACAAGAACGTTCCCGGGAGATGGTTCCTTGACTGCTGAAATCATTGTTGTCACCTCGGGCAAGGGCGGCGTCGGCAAGACCACGACCAGCGCCTCGCTCGCCACCGGCCTGGCGATCGCCGGCAAGAAGGTCGCGGTGATCGACTTCGACGTCGGCCTGCGCAACCTCGACCTGATCATGGGCTGCGAACGCCGCGTGGTGTACGACTTCGTCAACGTCGTGCACGGCGAGGCCACGCTGAAGCAGGCCCTGATCAAGGACAAGCGCCACGAGAACCTGTACGTGCTGGCCGCCAGCCAGACCCGCGACAAGGACGCGCTGACCCAGGAAGGCGTGGAGAAGGTGCTCGAGGGCCTGTCCGAGGACGGCTTCGACTACGTCGTGTGCGATTCGCCCGCCGGCATCGAGAAGGGCGCGCACCTGGCGATGTACTTCGCCGACCACGCCGTGGTGGTGGTGAACCCGGAAGTGTCCTCGGTGCGCGACTCCGACCGCATCCTCGGCCTGCTCGCCAGCAAGACCCGCCGTGCCGAGCGCGGCGACGGCGCGATCAAGCAGCACCTGCTGTTGACCCGCTACAGCCCCGTGCGCGTGGCCAGCGGCGACATGCTCAGCGTGAAGGACGTCGAGGAGATCCTCGGCATCAACGTGGTGGGCGTGATTCCGGAATCGGAGCAGGTGCTGGCCGCCTCCAACTCGGGCGTGCCGGTGATCCTCGACCCGAATTCGCACGCCGGCCAGGCCTACAGCGACACCGTGGCCCGCATCCTCGGCGAGGAACGCGCCCTGCGCTTCCTCGACGCGCCGAAGAAGGGCTTCCTGCAACGCGTATTCGGAGGCTGACCCGATGGGCATACTCGACTTCCTGAAGCGCAAGCCCGAGCCCACCGCCGGCCTCGCCAAGGAACGCCTGCGCATCATCGTGGCGCAGGAGCGCTCCACCCGCGGCGCGCCGGACTACCTGCCGCTGCTGCGCAACGAGCTGCTCGAGGTCATCAAGAAATACGTCCACGTCGACCTCGAGGCGATCAACATCAACGTCGAGCGAGACAGCGGGCACGAGGTGCTGGAGCTGTCGGTGGCGCTGCCCGAAGGCAAGGCCGCAACCACGCCGGCCACCTGATGGTCTTGCTCCCTCTCCCCGGAGGGAGAGAGGGAGCGCAATGTCCAGCCTCGTATTACGCCTCGCCGATATCGACACCGCCGCCGTCGATTCCCTGCTCGCCCAGTACGGCCTCGCACTTGAGCGCGTGGCCGACGGCGCGCCGATCCCAGGCAGCTACTGGGGCGACGAGGAGGCCGGCATCATCGGCCACACCGTCTACGCGCGCGGCGACACACCGGTGCACTCGCTGCTGCACGAGGCCTGCCACCTGATCGTGCTGCCGCCGGAACGGCGCACCGTCGTGCACACCGACGCCACCGACTCGATCGAGGAGGAGGATGCCACCTGCTACCTGCAGATCGTGCTGGCCGACGCGCTGCCCGGCGTGGGCCGCGCCCGGCTGATGGCCGACATGGACGCCTGGGGCTACAGCTTCCGCCTCGGTTCCACACGCGACTGGTTCGAACAGGACGCCGAGAACGCGCGATGCTGGCTGGTCGAGCGCGGATTGCTTGCGCACGATGGCAAACCTTCCGCCCCGCCTGACGCTACGATGCGCGCTGCTGGCTGATACGACTCCTCCTGCAGGTACGCCGTGGCGCGATCAACTCACGACTCCTTCGACCTCGACCACCTGCGCCGCCGCATGGCGCGTGGCCTGATGCGCCTGCTGTTCGGCAAGCCTGCCGAACCCAGCGGCGAACCGCTGCCGCGCAAGGGCATCCATCGCATCCTGATCTGCCACATCAGCCACACGCTGGGCAATGCGCTGCTGCTGACGCCCTTGATCCAGGAACTGGAAGCCACTTGGCCCGGCGCGGAGATCGACATCGTCACGCGCAGCCAGGTCGGCGGCGAGCTCTACGGCCATTACGACCGCGTCAGCCAGGTGTTCCAGCTGCCCTCGCACGGCTTCGGCCACCCGCGCCAGTGGCTGCGCGGACTGCGCGGCATGCGCAAGGCGCACTACGACCTGGCGATCGACGTGGATCCGCAGTCGCAGACCGGCCGCCTGCTGCTGCTGAAGGCGCGTGCCACCTGGACGCTGGGCTTCAGCGGGCCGAAGAAGAGCGGCAGCGTGACCCACGCGGTCGAGGTGCCCGAGCACGTGCAGAGCAAGGGCCAGCGCCCGGTGTACCTGTTGCGCCAGGGGCTGGGCGCCACCACCGAAACTGGCTATCCCGTGCCGGACATCCGCCTGGACGAGACCGAACACGCGCGGGGCCGGCGCGTGCTTGAGCACGTGTTGGCCTCCACACCGGTCGCCACCGCACATCGCAAGACCATCGGCGTGTTCGCCAACGCCACCGGCCCCAAGCTGCTCGGCACGGACTGGTGGAATCCGCTGCTCGCCACGCTGGAACAGCTGCGCCCGGATTGCCGGCTGGTGGAGATCGTGCCGATGAGCGGCCGCTCCATGCTCGATTCGCGCTACCCCAGCTATTTCTCCACCGACTTGCGCCAGCTCGGCGGCGTGCTCGCCAGCCTCGACGCCTACCTCAGCCTCGACTGCGGCATCATGCACCTGGCCTGCGCCTCGCGCGTGCCTACGCTGGGCATCTTCACCACCACCCGCGCCGACGAGTGGGGCCCCTACGGTCCCGGCAACCACGTGATCCATGCTTACGGCCTCGCGCCCGAGGCCGTGGCGCGCGAGCTCGCCACGCGCCTCTGATCCGCACGACGATGGTGTGTCTCGCGACACTGCGCGCGCACGCCGTGCTGCGCTAGGCTTCGTGCATCGCCGTGCCGCCACGCGCGGGCGCGGCTCACCACGGGAACCCCACCATGATGCAGCCGCTGACCCGGATCGCCCTTGCCTGCGCCCTCGCCCTGCCACTGGGCGGCACCGCGCTCGCCGCAGCCGCACCAGCCGGACAAGCCGTACCCGCCACCGCCACGACCACAGTCGCCGACCAGGCCTTCATGCGCCTGGCCGACCTCTACTTCGACGACTACTACTTCCCCGTCAACCCGAGTACGGCCACCGCCGACGGCCTGCACGCGTGGGACGGCAAACTGGAGGACTACTCGCGCGCCGGCGTCGATGCGAACATCAAGGCGCTGAAGCAATGGGAAGCGCGCGTGGCCGCGACGGACCCGAAGACGCTCGGCGAATTCGTGCAGGGCGACCGCGAACTGGTGCTCAACAACATCCGCAGCACCCTGCTCACGCTGGAGACGATACGGCCGTGGCAGAAGAACCCCGACAGCTATTCCAGCGGCATCACCAGCAGCGCGTTCACCCTGATGGAACGCAAGTTCGCGCCGCCGGAGACGCGGCTGCGCGCGCTGATCGCCCGCGAAAAGCAGATGCCCGGCGTGTTGGCCGACGCGCGCAGGAACCTGGCCAACCCGCCGAAGATCTACACCCAGATCGCGCTGGAACAGCTGCCCGGCCTGGTGAGCTTCTTCGAGCATGACGTGCCCTCCGCGTTCGCCGACGTCACGGATGCGGACCTGAAGAAGCAATTCGCCGCCAGCAACGGCGCCGTCATCCAGGCCTTGAAGGATTACCAGCACTGGCTGCAGAACGACCTGCTGCCGCACTCGCACGGCGATTTCCGCATCGGCGAGCAGGCCTTCCGCGACAAGCTGAAGTACGACGAGATGGTCACCCTGCCGCTGGACCGGCTTGTCGCGATCGACACGGCGAACATGCGCGCGAACCAGCAGCAGTTCGCCAAGGTGGCGCACGAGCTCGATCCCGCGAAGACGCCGCAGCAGGTGCTGGCGGAACTGGCCGCCGACCATCCGTCGCGCGACAAGCTGCTCGACACCTTCCGCGGCACCTTCGGCCAGCTGGTTGCGTTCATCCGCGCGAAGCACATCATCACCATTCCCTCCGACGTGCGGCCGATCGTGGAGGAAACGCCGCCGTTCATGCGCGCCACCACCTTCGCCTCGATGGACACACCCGGGCCCTACGAGACGGTGGCGAAGGAGGCCTACTTCAACGTCACCCTGCCCGATCCCGGCTGGAGCAAGCAGCGCACGCAGGAATTCATGGCGCAGTTCAGCTACCCCGTGATCAACAGCGTGGCCACGCACGAGGCCTACCCGGGCCACTACATCCAGTTCCTGTGGATGCATCACCTCGACGACCGCGTGCGCAAGCTGCTGGGCGCGAACACCAACGTGGAGGGCTGGGCGCACTACTGCGAGCAGATGATGCTGGACGAGGGACTGGCGCAGTTTCTCTACCCGCACGATCGCCGCCAGCAACTGCTGCTGCGGCTGGGCCAGCTGCAGGATGCGCTGCTGCGCAACGCGCGCTTCATCGTCGGCATCAAGCTGCACACCGGCCAGATGACGATGGACCAGGCCGTCGATTTCTTCGTCAGGGAAGGTTACCAGTCGCGCGCCGTGGGCGAGGTGGAAACCAAGCGCGGCACCAGCGATCCCACCTACCTCTACTACACGCTTGGCAAGCTGGAGATCCAGAAGCTGCGCGCCGACCTGGCGAAGAAGCAGGGCAAGGACTTCAACCTGGAGCGTTTCCACGACGCCTTCATGCAGCAGGGCTTCGCGCCGATCGCGATCGTGCGCAAGGCGATGCTGGGCGACGATTCCCCGGTGCTGTGACACTACGCAACGTCCGCACCTGGCCAGTGCGTACGATTGAGTGATTGACGTTTCGATGGACGCGGCCTCGTGCCGCCACGGAGGACGACATGAGCACACGCAGGCTGGTCGTGCTATTCGACGGCACATGGAACAAGCCCGAGTCGAACACCAACGTGGAACGCCTGCGCCGGCTGATCGCGCCGCGTGACACCACTGGCGCCGAGCAGCTCGTCAACTACATTCCCGGGGTGGGCGTGACGCCGGGGATGGCGCACCTGCTTGGCGGCGCGTTCGGCTACGGCCTGTCCGACAACGTGCAGGACGGCTATCGCTGGCTGTGCCGGGAGTGGCAGCCCGGGGACGAGATCTGGCTGTTCGGCTTCAGCCGCGGCGCCTACAGCGCGCGCAGCCTCGGCGGGCTGATCCGCAAGTGCGGCCTGCTGCGCCGCGACGCCGGCGGCGACGTCGGCAGTGCTGCGGTCACGAGCGCCTACGCGTTCTACCGCGACACCACGATCAAGCCCGGCGACGCCGCGGCAGTCGCCTGGCGCACTGCGCACTCGACCGAAACGGACATCCATTTCATCGGCGTGTGGGACACCGTGGGATCGCTGGGCATCCCGGACACCGCTTCGTGGTTTCCGTTCGCCCGCGCCCGCTACCAGTTCCACGACACCGACCTCAGCTACATCGTCAAGCACGCCTACCAGGCGCTGGCGCTGGACGAGCACCGCGCCGACTTCGCACCGACCAAGTGGACGCGCAACCCCGGCATGCTCGCCCCCGGCGAATCGCCCACGGCGAAGAAAGTCGAGCAGATCGAGGTGGAGCAGCGCTGGTTCGTCGGCGCGCATGCCGACGTGGGCGGCGGCAACGACCACGACGGCGCCGGCCGCACGCCCGATCCGCTGCCGGACCTCGCGCTGGCCTGGTTGCAGCGCAAGGCGATGGCGGCCGGGCTGGCCTGCAGCGAGCTCTGCACGCCGGCGCCCGATGCCGAACTCGGCGTGCCGCGCGACTCCTACGGCGAATTCATGAACGGCATCTACAAGCTGTTCAAGTCACCGTTCGAACGCGTGATCGGCGGCGGCGTCAACGAGACCGTGGACGCCTCGGTATGGCAGCACGCCAAGCTGGCCAGCGGCTACCTCTCGCCCACGCTGGAGCAGGCTTTGCGCAACGACGTGATCGACGCGCCGCCCGGCGTCGCCTGAGCTTGCGCGTGGCCCCATGCCGCGCGCTTGACCGTCGCCCCCGCGCATCGGCTAGCATGCCGGTCCATGTGGGAGATGGCATGCCTCCCGCTCCGTTCCCGGAGCGAACCGCCGAAGTGCACCCGCATCGAAGCTGATGATGCCTGCACCACCGGATTCCGGCGGCGCAGGCATGCCTGTCGTCGCGGATGCCACGCAGCGCGGACAGGAGACATGACACGTGAACTTCAACGGATTCATCGCGGTGGGGCTGGGCGGCGCGCTGGGCTGCTGGCTGCGCTGGCTGCTCGGCATCGCGCTCAACCCGATCTTCCCCACCGTGCCGCTGGGCACGCTGGCGGCGAACCTGCTGGGCGGCCTGATCATGGGCTGCATGATGGGCATCTTCGAGCACTTCCAGGCGCTGCCGCCCGAGCTGCGGCTGTTCGTGCTCACCGGTTTTCTCGGCGGCCTCACGACCTTTTCCACATTCTCCGCGGAGGCCGACACGCTGCTCCTGCGACAGCAGTACCTGTGGTTTGGCGGCCACGTGGCGATGCACCTGGTGGGCACGCTGGGCATGACCATCGTGGGCATCGCGCTCACCCGCGGACTGCTGCGGCACTGAAACGGAGGCAACCGGCATGAGCACGGAAACCCTGATCGACGGTGTGCAACTGCGCTTCTACGTGCACCTGCACGCACGCCACGATGGCCTACTGGTCTCCGAGTGGCTGCTGGAACTGGCGAAGGAGCAAAAGCTCGGCGGTTGCTCGGTATTCCGCGCCATCGCCGGCTTTGGCCGCCATGGCGTGCTGCACGAGGAGGCCTTCTTCGAACTCGCCGACGACCTGCCGGTAGTGGTGGAATTCCTGCTGCGCGAAAACGAGGCCGAAACCCTGCTGCAGCAGGTGCGCGACGCCGGGGTGGCGCTGGTCTATTCACGCGTGCCGGCGCGTTTCGGGGTGCTGGGCGACGAGGAGAACCGATGAGCCAGGACTCACTGAAGCAGCGCGCCGCCGACCTGCTGGAGCTTGCCGGCGTGCATATCGACGGCGACGCGCCCACCGACATCCGCGTGCACGACGAGCGCACCTACGCGCGCGTGTTCGCGCACGGCTCGCTGGGCCTCGGCGAGGCCTACATGGACGGCTGGTGGGACGTGGACGACCTGCCCGGCTTCTTCGCCCGCCTGCTCGGTTCGCACGTGGACGAGCACCTCAGGACGCTGGACACCGTGATCGCCCACCTCAAGGCGCGCTTCGTCAACCTGCAGCGCGGCGAGCACGCGTTCGAGATCGGCAAGGCGCATTACGACCTCGGCAACGACCTGTTCCAGGCCATGCTGGGCAAGCGGCTGGTGTACTCCTGCGGCTACTGGGCCGAGGCCGGCAATCTCGACGACGCGCAGGAAGCCAAGCTCGACCTGGTCTGCCGCAAGCTCAGGCTGCAACCCGGCCAGCGCGTGCTCGACATCGGCTGCGGCTGGGGCGAGGCGCTGAAGTACGCTGCCGAGAAATACGGTGTCAGCGGCGTGGGCATCACCGTCTCGGAGCAACAGGCCGAATTCGCCCGCGAGCTGTGCAAGGGCCTGCCGATCGAGATCCGCCTGCAGGATTACCATGAGGTCGACGAGGCGTTCGACGCGGTGTATTCCATCGGCATGTTCGAGCATGTGGGCGGCAAGAACTACCGCGCCTACTTCGAGACCGTGCGGCGCTGCCTGAAGCCCGACGGGCTCTCCGTGCTCCACTGCATCGGCAGCAACGGCACGCCTGCGCAGCCCGACCCGTGGATCGAGAAGTACATCTTCCCGAACTCGATGATTCCCGCGATGAGCCAGGTCGCCAGTGCGCTGGAGAACCTGTTCGTGGTCGAGGACTGGCACAACTTCGGCACCGACTACGACCGCACCCTGATGGCCTGGCGCGCAAACTTCGACGCCGCCTGGCCCGAACTGTCGAAAAGCTACGACGAGCGCTTCCGTCGCATGTGGCACTACTACCTCGGCGCCTCCGCCGCGGTGTTCCGCAGCCGGCGCGACCAGCTGTGGCAACTCACCCTGAGCCCCGAGGGCGTGCCGGGCGGGTATCGCGTGCCACGCTGAACGCTGCGACGGCCAGATACTGTCACCGCCTCCGTGCTACCGGCAGGCGCGGAGTCGGGACAGATTCTCGCGCCGGGCACCAATGCGCGGGTCAGGCTGCCTCCGCCGGATCAGTTGATGCCGGCCACCGCGTGCGGCACGTAGGGCGCTTCCAGCGCCGCGGCCTCGGCATCCGGCAAGCGCACGGCCAGCGCCGCCACCGCCTCCTCCAGGTGGTGCGGCCTGGTGGCCCCGACGATCGGCGCGGTGACCGCCGGCTGGCGCAGCAGCCACGCCAAGGCCACCTGTGCCCGCGAGACACCCAGCCGCTCCGCGACCTCGCCGACGCGATCGACCACCACGTTGTCCGCCGCCTTGCTGGGCGCATAGACCCCGTCGCCCCAGGGATCGGAACCGCCACGCACCGTCGTCGGCTTGTCTTCCCACGCCCGCGACAGGCGGCCGCGGGCGAGCGGGCTCCACGGCACCACCCCGATGCCCTGGTCCGCGCACAGGCCGAGCATCTCGCGCTCCTCCTCGCGATACAGCAGGTTGTAGTGCGGCTGCATCGAGACGAAACGCGTCCAGCCGTGCAGGTCGGCGGTGTACAAGGCCTTGGCGAACTGCCACGCCATCATCGACGAGGCGCCCAGGTAGCGCGCCTTGCCCGCCTTCACCACGTCGTGCAGCGCCTCCAGCGTCTCCTCGATCGGCGTGGCGTCGTCCCAGCGGTGGATCTGGTAGAGGTCGATGTAGTCGGTGCCGAGCCGGCGCAGGCTGGCGTCGACCTCGGTCATGATCGCCTTGCGCGACAGGCCGCCGCCATTGGCGTCGTCGCGCATCGGATAGAACACCTTGGTCGCGATGACGACCTCCTCGCGCCGGGCGAAGTCGCGCAGTGCGCGCCCAAGCACCAGCTCGCTGCCGCCGGCGGAGTACATGTTCGCGGTGTCAAAATAGTTGATGCCCAGTTCGAGCGCGCGACGGATGAACGGCCGGCCATGCTCCTCGTCCAGCGTCCATGGCCTCGCCTCGGTGGGAGTGACCGAATAGCTCATGCAGCCCAGGCAGATGCGCGAAACCTTGAGGCCGGATTTTCCGAGCCGTACGTAATTCATGGGATCACCTCGCTCTTGTTGCGTGGATTCGGCCAAGCCTCATCGCCGAGCCTCATGGTGGATGGCGATGCCGGCGGCGACCAGTGCGATACCCGACATCTCCGCCCGGCTGGGCAGCTGGTGCAGCACGACGGCACCGACCAGGCACGCCGTGGCAGGCAGCAGCGCCAGCAGCATGGCGAAGCTGGCCCGCGGCAATCGCGCCATCGCCAGCTGGTCGCACACGTACGGTATGACCGATGAAGTCACGCCCACCCCGACGCCCGCGGCGAGCAGCGGCAGGCTGAGCAGCGCCGGCACGGCCGGACGGATGCCGATCAGCGTGACCGCGACCAGCGCCACCAGCATCGCCGCGGCCAGCCGGTCGATAGCATCGCCGCCGCCACCGTTCGCCACCCGATGGCCGAGCACGATGTACAGCGTGAACAGCGCGCAATTGGCGAAAGCGAACACGAAGCCGGGCAGCGTGCCAGCAAGGCGCAGGTGGCTCAGGAACCACACGCCGGCAACCACCAGCGCGAGCGCCACGGTATTGCGCCGCGTGCGCAGCCCGGCCAGCGCCAGCGCGATCGGGCCGAGAAACTCGATTGCACCGACCGTCGCCAGCGGCAGGCGGGCTATCGCCAGGTAGAAGCAGGCATTCATGCCGCCAAGCACCACGCCCAGCCCCGCGATGTTCCATCGCGCCGCCGCACTCATCTGCCGGAAATGGCGCCACGGCCGCCGCCATGCGGCGAAGACCAGCGCCGCGCTGGCGATCCGCAGCCAGGCGACGCCCAAGGGTTCCACGCGCGCGAACAGCAGCACCGCGAAGGCCGGGCCGAGGTAGTGGAAAACCGCACTGGCCACGAAATACAGCTGCGGCGGCACCCTGCCTGCAACGGTCGCAGACGGCGCCGGCGGTCGATCGGCCACGCGGGTGTCGGGGCATCCATCCATGACTCCACTTTTGCAGACAAGTGGCGCATGATCCATCGATGATTGCAGGCAATAACCACCGATATTTCACTTTTTGAAGGTGTCTGCATCGATATGCCTCAGATTTCCACATTGCTAGCTGATCCGCGCAACATCGAGCTGCTGCTGGCCCTGCTGGACGATCCCCGCCAGCCGGTGACCAAGCTCGCCAGGCGCGTCGGCATGTCCGCTCCTGCGGTGAAGGAGCGCATCAACCGCCTGGAGGAGGCCGGGGTGATCCGCGGCTGCCGGCTGGAGCTGGACCCGAGGGCGCTGGGCTGGCCGATCACCGCCTACGTGCGCGTGCGGCCGGCCCCGGGACAGTTGCCGAAGATCGCCGAGCTGGCGCGGAAGCTGCCGCAGGTCGTCGAGTGCCACCGCGTCACCGGCGAGGACTGCTTCGTCATCAAGGTGCACCTGGACGCGCTGGAAAACCTCGACCAGATCCTCGACCGCTTCCTGCAATACGGCCAGACCACCACCTCGATCGTGCAGTCCACGCCGGTGCCGCTGCGCGCGCCGCCGCTGCCGAAACTGCCCCAGCGCCGCTGACGCGCCGCCCGCACGAACCCGCGCGCCCTGCAAGCTGTCCCGCCGCCGCCGGTTCTGGCACCATCGCCCGGTTATCCGCGCGAATCGCGCGCCTGTTGACGCACCTGCATGAACCTGCAAGCCAACTACGAACAGATCCCGCTCAAGGAATACGCCGAGCGCGCCTACCTCGACTATTCGATGTACGTGGTGCTGGATCGCGCCCTGCCCTTCGTGGGCGACGGCCTGAAGCCGGTGCAGCGGCGCATCGTGTACGCGATGAGCGAGCTGGGCCTGGCCGCCACGGCCAAGCCGAAGAAGTCCGCGCGCACCATCGGCGACGTGATCGGCAAGTTCCATCCGCACGGCGACACCTCGTGCTACGAGGCGATGGTGCTGATGGCGCAGCCGTTCTCCTACCGCTATCCGCTGGTGGACGGCCAGGGCAATTTCGGCTCGCCGGACGACCCGAAGAGCTTCGCGGCGATGCGCTACACCGAGAGCAAGCTCAGCCCGATCGCCGAGGCGCTGCTGGGCGAGCTGGGCCAGGGCACGGTGGACTGGGTGCCGAACTTCGACGGCACGCTGGAAGAACCCAGCTGGCTGCCCGCACGCGTGCCGCACGTGCTGCTGAACGGTTCGATGGGCATCGCGGTGGGCATGGCCACCGACATACCGCCGCACAACCTGCGCGAACTGGTCGCCGCCTGCATCCGGCTGCTCGACGAGCCCGAGGCCACGGTGGCCGAGCTGTGCGAGCACGTGAAGGGCCCGGACTACCCCACCGAGGCGGAGATCATCACCCCGCGCAACGAGCTGCTGGCGATGTACCAGAGCGGCACCGGCTCGGTGCGTGCCCGCGCGGTGTACGTGCGCGAGGAAGGCAACATCGTGATCACCGCGCTGCCGCACCAGGTCAGCCCGTCGAAGATCCTCGAGCAGATCGCCGCGCAGATGCGCGCGAAGAAGCTGCCGATGATCGAGGACCTGCGCGACGAATCCGACCACGAGAACCCGATCCGCCTGGTGCTGGTGCCGCGTTCCAGCCGCGTCGACGCCGACGAGCTGATGCCGCACCTGTTCGCCACCACCGACCTGGAAAAGAGCTTCCGCGTCAACCTCAACATGATCGGCCTGGACGGCCGCCCGCAGGTGAAGGACCTCAAAAAGATCCTCACTGAGTGGCTCACGTTCCGCACCAGCACGGTGACGCGCCGCCTCAACCACCGCCTCGCCAAGGTAGAGCGCCGCCTGCACCTGCTGGAAGGCCTGCGCATCGCCTACCTCAATCTGGATGAAGTGATCCGCATCATCCGCACCGAGGAGGAGCCGAAGGCCGTGCTGATGGCGCGCTTCGGCCTCAGCGAGGAGCAGACCGACTACATCCTCGAGACGCGCCTGCGCCAGCTGGCCCGCCTCGAGGAAATGAAGATCAACGCCGAGCGCGACCAGCTGGAAGAGGAGCGCGCGCGCATCAACGTGCTGCTGAAGTCGCCGGCCAAGCTCAAGGGCCTGATCAAGGACGAGCTGCGCGCCGACGCCGAGAAATACGGCGATGCGCGGCGCTCGCCGCTGGTCGAGCGCGAGGCTGCGCAGGCACTGGACGAGAGCGCCCTGGTCGCCAGCGAGCCGGTCACCGTGGTGCTGAGCCAGAAGGGCTGGATCCGCGCCGCCAAGGGCCACGACATCGACGCCGAAGGCCTGAGCTACCGCGAGGGCGATGGCCTGCTCGCCACGGCGAAGGCGCGCACCACCCAGCAGGTGGCGGTGATCGACTCCACCGGCCGCAGCTACTCCACGCCCGCACACACCCTACCCTCCGCGCGTGGCAACGGCGAGCCGCTCACCGGCCGCTTCACGCCGCCGCCAGGCGCCAGCTTCGACGCGCTGGCCGCCGGCGACAACGACACCCGCCTGATCCTCGCCACCGATTTCGGCTACGGCTTCGTCACCCGCTTCGAGGCGCTCACCGGCCGCAACAAGGCGGGCAAGCAGATCATCAGCCTCAGCGACGGCGCGAAGGTGCTGGCGCCGCAGGCCAGCGCCGACCCGGCACGCGACCGCATCGTGGTGGTCACCACGGAGGGCCACCTGCTGATGTTCTCGGTGGCCGAGCTGCCGGAGCTGGACAAGGGCAAGGGCAACAAGCTGATCGAGGTGCCGAAGAAGCAGCTCGCGGAAGGCGAGCGCGTGGCCGGCATCGCCGTGGTGACCGAGGGCAAGGGCGAAGTCACCATGTATGCCGGTGCGCGCAAGCTCACCCTGAAATGGGCCGACCTGGTCGAGTACGGCGGCAACCGCGCCACCCGCGGCGGCCTGCTGCCGCGCGGCCTGCGCCGCGTCGAACGCATCGAGACGACGGCGTAGGTCGGGATTCATCCCGACATGGGCGCCATGGCAAAGGATGTCGGGATGAATCCCGACCCACGGGCACGGGGAACCTCGCGCCGCCGGAGCCGTCAAACGTCGGTGCACGCCGTCGCCACTCGTGCGTTGAAGACGGCATCCCCCGGAGCTAGTCCATGAAGCTGCTCGTCCTCATCGTTGCCTGCCTGCTTTCCGCGCCCGTCTGGGCGCAAAGCGCCAAACAGCCGCTCAACCTCAAGCTGCCGCCGCAGAACGACATGCCGCCGACCGACCTTCCCGCCCACGCCGGCAGCGCGTCGAAGCCCGCCAGCAGCACGCCCGGCATGTACTACGGCGACACCAGCGGCAGCACGAGCCATGCCGACGAGCGCAGCGCCGGCCTGCAACCCTGCGACGACTCCACCTACAACCAGGCGCAGGTGCACGGCAGCGTAGGCATGGGCGTGGTGGCCGGCAACCACACCAGCGGCAACTACCAGACCGGCGCGGTCAGCGTCAGCAAACAGCTCGGCGACTGCGACCACCCCAGCGGCAGCGTCAACTTCTCCATCGGCGTGGGCCAGGGCCACTTCCACGGCCGCGGCTGGTAAGCCCGCGCGCCTGCACCGCAGGGCCGCGCCCGCGTCGTCGCGCTAGACTCGTCGCTTCCGTTCCGGCATGGCCGGACGCCGCGGACGCACGCAAGCCATGCACGGCGAATACAAGATGCCCGGCGGCAAGCTGGTGGTGATCGACCTCGACTTGCGCGACGGCCGTCTCGACGGCGTGCGGCTGAGCGGCGACTTCTTCCTGGAACCCGACGCCGCGCTGCCGGCCATCAATGCCACCCTCGAAGACTGGGCGATCGACGCCAGCGACGCCACGCTCGCCGCTGCCATCGATGCAGCCCTGCCCGTCGGCACCACGATGTACGGCATCTCCAGCGAGGCTATCGTCGTCGCGCTGCGCCGCGCGTTGCGCGAGGGAGCCCCCGCATGAGCCGCAGCGACTGGCGCGACCACGACTGGCAGCTGATCCACGCCGCGCCGCAGGCGCCGCTGCTGCACATGGCACTGGACGAGGTGCTGCTGGAGGAGGTCGGCGTGGGCCGGCGCCTGCCCACGCTGCGCCTTTGGGAATGGGCGTCCCCCGCCGTGGTGATCGGCCGCTTCCAGTCGCTGCGCAACGAGGTGGACGGCATGGCCGCGCAGCGCCACGGCATCGAGGTGGTGCGGCGCATCTCCGGTGGCGGCGCGATGTTCATCGAGCCTGGCAACACCATCACCTATTCGATCTATGCGCCGCTTTCGATGGTCGAAGGCCTGAGCTTCCAGGAGTCCTATGCGCTGATGGATGCATGGGTGCTGGACGCGCTGCGCGAGCTTGGCATCGAGGCCTGGTACCAGCCGCTCAACGACCTCGCCTCCACTGCAGGCAAGATCGGCGGCGCCGCGCAGACCCGCCGCGGCGGCGCGCTGCTGCACCACGTCACCATGGCCTACGACATCGACGCCGCGAAGATGCTGGACGTGCTGCGCATCGGCCGCGAGAAACTCTCCGACAAGGGCACCGCCAGCGCGGCCAAGCGCGTCGACCCGCTGCGCAGCCAGACCGGCCTGCCACGCGAGATCGTGGTGGAGCGCATGCTGGCCACCTTCCGCCGCCTGCACGGCCTCGCCGACGACCATCTGCGCGAGGGCGAACTGGCGCAGGCCCAGGCGCTGGTGCGCGACAAGTTCGGCACCGGGGCCTGGATCACCGACGTCGCCTGAGCCCACGCACCGCCCTGCCCCCGGACTCGGTTCCCGCCATTCCGCACGGAACCGGCGTGCGCTCCTCCATTCGTCACTTGTGGCCCCCGATCGATTACAGGACGATCCGGGTTCCGTTCGCGTTGACAAGGAGAAGTAGATGCGCGCTTCACGACTGTCCGTACTGGTCGCCGGGCTGTGCCTGGCCCTCGCCGCGCACGCGGCCGACACCGATACCTGGAAGCTGCCGGTCGCGGTGAAGAAGCTCGACAACGGCCTCACCGTGGTGGTCTCCGAGGACCACAGCTCGCCCACCGTCGGCATCAGCATGGTCTACCACGTCGGCATGCGGCTGGAGCCGCAGAACCGCACCGGCTTCGCCCACCTGTTCGAGCACCTGATGTTCGAGGGCACGCCGGACGCGCCCAAGGGCACCTTCGAGCGCGTGATCCAGGGCGGCGGCGGCGTGTTCAACGGCTCCACCCGCGCCGACTACACCAACTACATCGCCTCCGCGCCGTCCTCCGCGCTGGCGCCGATCCTGTGGATGGAGGCGGACCGCATGAAGTCGCTGGACTTCAGCGCGAAGAACCTTGCCAACCAGCAGAACGTGGTGAAAGAGGAGATCCGCGTCAACGTGAAGAACCAGCCCTACGGCCTGTTCTACTGGACCGACCTGAACCGCCTCGCGTTCGACAAGTGGGCCAACAACCACGACGGCTACGGCTCGTTCAAGGACCTGGACCACGCCAGCATCGCCGACGTGAAGACCTTCCACGACACCTACTACCAGCCGGCCAATGCGGTGCTCGGCATCGCCGGCGACGTCACCCCGGCGCAGGCCTTCGCGCTGGCGCAGCAGTACTTCGGCAAGCTGCCCTCGCACACGCTGCCGCCGCGGCCGGACGTCTCCGAACCGCTGAACACCAAGCCGCGCCACGAGGAGCAGACCGACGCGCTGGCCAAGGTGCCGGCGCTGGCGATCGGCTGGAAGATGCCCGCCCGCGGCAGCAAGGACCAGGTGCCGATGATGGTGCTGTCGCAGCTGCTGGTCGGCGACGACGCCTCGCGCTTCTACCAGGGCCTGGTCAAGGGCCGCGAGCTGCTGCTGAACATCAACGGCGGCGTGAACTTTCCGCTCGGCGACGGCAGCGACTACGCCGGGCCGACCCTGCTGGGCCTGTTCGCGCTGTACAAGCCCAACGCCACGCCGGACCAGGTGCTGGCCGCGATCGACGAGGAGATCGGCAAGGTCGCCAGCGACGGCGTCGACGCCGCCACTCTCGCCCGGGTGAAGACCAAGATGCTGTCCGACTGGTACGGCGGGCTGGAATCCTTCATCAATCGCGCCGACACGCTGGCCAAGCTGCAGACGCTGTGGGGCGACGCGAACGTCGCCAACGAGATGCCCGGCTGGATCGAGGCGGTGAGTTCCGACGACATCAGGCGCGTCGCCCGCACCTATCTCACCGACGCCAACCGCAGCGTGATCGTGCGCCGCCCGGCCGTTGCCCCCGCATCCGCCACCGCCGCCAAGACCGCCAAGTGAGGACCGCCATGAAGACGAACACGACGTTCAAGACGCTCGCCCTCGCGCTCGGCCTGGCCCTGGCCGGCGTCGCCCAGGCATCCACCGCATCGCTGCCGAAGGACCTGCCTGCCTACGGCCCCGACAAGCCGCTGCCGACCCCGCAGATCGCCCAGCGCACCCTCTCGAACGGGCTCACCGTATGGGTGGTGCCGCGCGAAGGCCTGCCCAAGGTCAACGTGGCGCTGTCCGTGCTCGGCGGCACGGCGGCCGACGACGCGGCCACGCCGGCGCTGTCGGAGATGATGGCGCGCCTGCTCGACGAAGGCACCGCCAGCCGCAGCTCGCGCGACATCGCCGAGGCGCTGCAGGCGATCGGCGGCGACTATGGCGCGGGTGCAGGCGACGACGCGGTCGTCATCCGCGCCAGCGCGCTGGCCTCGCATGCCGCGCAGCTGCTGGCGCTGGTGGCCGACACCGCGCTGCACCCGAGCTTCCCCGCCAGCGAGGTCGCCCTGGCCAAGGCCAACGCGCTGCAGGGATTGAAGGTGCAGGAAGCCGATCCGGACTGGCAGGCGGGCCGCGCGTTCAACCACGCCGTCTACGGCGGGCACCCGTATGCGCGCGATTCGCTGGCGGAAGCCACCGTGCAGGCCACCTCCACCGACTCGCTGCGTGCGCTGCACGATGCCCGCTTCCGTCCCGACCGCGCCTTGCTGGTGATCGTCGGGCGCATCGACGCGGACGCAGCGTTCAAGCTGGCGGAACAGCAATTCGGCAGCTGGAAGGCCACCGGCAAGGCGCTGCCCGACACCGCGCCGGCACCGCGCGCGGCGGCGCCGCAGCGGCTGCTGGTGTCGCGCGACGGTGCCGTGCAGAGCAACATCCGCTACGGCCGGCCGGCCGTGCCCGCCAACGATCCGGACTACATCCCGCTGACCGTGGCCAACACCATCCTGGGCGGCGGCTTCACCAGCCGCATCACCCAGGACATCCGCGAGGACAAGGGCTACTCGTACAGCCCGTGGTCGCGCTTCAGCGCGAACCGCGTCGGCGGCAGCACGGTGGCCACGGTCGACGTGCGCAACGAGGTCACCGGCGCCACCCTGGCCGAGCTGGCCAAGCTGTACGGCAGCATGGCCACCCAGCCGGCCAGCGCGGAAGAACTCAACGGCGCCAAGCGCCTGGTCGGCGGCATCTACCTGCTGCGCAACCAGATCCAGGGCGCCCTGACCGCCACGCTGGCGAACTACTGGGTGGACGGGTTGCCGCCGAGTTTCCTCGGCAGCTACGTGGCCGAGGCGAACAAGGTCACCGCAGCACAGGTGCAGGCCATGGGCCGCAAGTACTTCGACCCGAAGGACCAGAGCATCGTGGTCGTCGGTGACCCCAAGGCGATCGACGCCCAGCTGAAACCCTACGGCACGTTCACCGCGTTCAAGCCCTGAGCGAAGCCGATGCCGCGGCGGTTGCGCCGCGGCACCGGTGACGGGCCGCGACATTCACAACAGCGGCAGGATGTGTTCGCGGCTCAACGTGGCCACCGGCACGTCCGGTGCGGCAGGATCGATCCAGCGCAACTCGGCAAGCTCGGCCTGTGCGCGGATTTCGCCCACCACGGCCACCGCGTAGACCTCGGCTTCCACCACGTGGCCGCGCTCATTCGCGGCCAGCGCGCTGCAGTGGCACAGGAAGCGCGCCGAGTCGCGCACCAGCTCACAGCCCAGTTCCTCGCGCAACTCGCGCGCCAGCGTGGCGAGGTCGTCGGCGTCGCCGGGGTCGCGCTTGCCGCCGGGCTGCTGGAACACTTCCGCGCCGTGCTTGCGCACCAGCAGGGTATGCCCCGCCTCGTCGCGGATCACCGCGGCGACGATGCGGATGACCGGCGCCGCACTCACAGCCGGCTGTACGACCACGACTGCATGCGCCCATCCTTGTACGGCATCACGCCGTGGAACGGCCGCGGGTCCGCGTCGAACACCAGCGGCAGGAAGTGGCGGTCGCCTTCCCACATCGGCAGCTCCATCAGCCTGTCGCGTGCCACCCATTCCAGCGTGCCCTCGGGGTTGCGCGTGAGCGGCGTGCCTTCGTAGCGGTCGACCAGGAAGATGAAGCCCAGCCAATCTTCCCCCTGCTTGCCGAAGCCGGGCCAGTTGAGCGTGCCGCGCAGCTGCATCGACAGGCATTCGATGCCGGCCTCCTCGCGGATCTCGCGGCGCATGCAGGCGGCGATGTCCTCGCCCGGTTCCATCTTGCCGCCGAGGCCGTTGTACTTGCCCAGGTGCTGGTCGTCCGGCCGCGCGTTGCGATGGATCATCAGCACCTGCGTGCGGTCGGGCGAGAGCAGATAGCCGAGCGTGGCGACGATGGGGGTGTAGGGCATGGCGAAACGGCCGCGTAAAGCGTCGATTGTAGCGGTGCCGGGCACACCCCGGCCGCGGACTTGCGCCGACCCGTACCGGGCGGCGACCATCGTCGGATGCGCTTGATGCCCCGCTCCATTTCCCAGGTCCGCGCACGCCTGCGCCGCTGGCGCTGGCTGCCGCTGCTGGCGCTGCTGGCGGGCGCGGCCGGCTGCGGCGCATCGGCACGCGCACCGGTGAGCCGCGAGCTGAGCTTCGACGGCCAGACCTACCGTGTAGTGACGCTGGACCTGAAGCATGATCCGCTCAGCCTGCACTGGCGCGACCCGGCCAGCGGCGAGGCCTACGGCGACATCGAGACCCTGCAGCAATGGGGCGAGGCGCACGGCCAGCGCCTGCTGTTCGCCACCAACGCCGGCATCTACGACCGCAAGGCCGCGCCGCTGGGCCTGTACGTGGAGAACGGTAAGACCCTGGTGCCGCTGAACATGGCGCACGGCAATCCCGCCTCGGGCAACTTCTCGCTGCTGCCGAACGGCGTGTTCGCGATCTACTCCGACGGCCACGCCGCGGTGCGCACCAGCGCCGCGTTCAAGGCCGACGGCAAGCCGGTGCGCTGGGCCACCCAGTCCGGCCCGATGCTGGTGATAGCCGGCCAGCTCAACCCCAGCTTCGTGGACGACTCGGGTAGCCTGAAATGGCGCAGCGGCGTCTGCGCGAAGACGCCCACCGAAGTGGTGTTCGCGGTGAGCGAGGTGCCGGTGAACTTCCACGGCTTCGCGCGGCTGTTCCGCGACAAGCTGGGCTGCCGCGACGCGCTGTACCTGGACGGCAGCATCTCGCAGATCTTCGTCAACGGCGAAGGCTACGCCGGCGCCCCGGCCTTCCTGGTCAGGCCCTACGCAGGCATCTTCGCGGTATTCGTGCCGCAATGAGCGCGCGCCGCCTGCGCTGGTGGCGCGTCCTGCTGGCCGCCGTGGCGATCCTGCTGCTGGCCGCGGCTGGCGCCGGCTGGTATCTGCTCGCCGGCAGCCACGCGCAGCTGGACGGCGAGGTACGGACGACCGGCGTGCAGGCTCCCGTCACCATCGAACGCGATGCGCTGGGCACGGCCACGCTCAGTGGCAAGAGCCGCGTCGACCTCGACTACGCGCTGGGCTACGTGCACGCGCAGGAGCGCTATTTCGAGATGGACCTGATGCGCCGCATGGCCGCCGGCGAACTGGCAGAACTGGTCGGCCCGGCGGCACTGGATACCGACCTCAACCACCGCCGCCACCGCCTGCGCGCGGTGGCGGCGGCGGCCTATGCGCAACTGCCGCCTGCGCAGCGGCAGGAACTCGACCGCTATCGCGACGGCGTCAACGCCGGCCTCGCCGCGCTGCGCGTGCGCCCCTGGGCCTACCTGCTGCTGGACACGCAACCCCGGCCGTGGCGTTCGGAGGACACGCTGCTGGTGATCGCCGCGATGTACCTCGACCTCAACCACGACGGCCGCGACACGCGCGAACTGCGCATCGCCGAGATGCGCGTGGCCTTGCCCGGCATACTGGTGGATTTCCTGCTCGCGCCCGATCCGACCTGGGAGGCGCCGCTGACCGGTCCGCTGTCGCCGCAGCCGGTGCCGCCCGACGCCACCGTGTTCGACCTGCGCGCCCTTCCCGCGACGAAACCGGTCGCCGATCTCGCCGCCGTGCTCGCGCCCAGCCACGATGCGCGGCGTCCCGGCAGCAACAACTTCGCGGTGGCCGGCAGTCTCACCGGCACCGGCACAGCGATGCTGGCGAACGACATGCACCTGGCGCTGCGCGTGCCCGACATCTGGTTCCGCACCCGCCTGCGCTATCCCGATCCCACTGCGCCGCACGGCGAGCGCGACGTGGCGGGCGTGAGCCTGCCCGGCACGCCGGCGATGATCGTGGGCTCCAATGGCCAGATCGCCTGGGGCTTCACCAACAGCTACGGCGACTGGATGGACTGGGTACGCGTGCTGCGCGACCCGCACGACTCCTCGCGCTACAAGGTGCCGGGCGGCTGGGCGAAGCTGGACACGCAGGAGGAAATCATCCGCGTGAAGGGCGCACCGCCGCGCACGCTGCAGGTGGAGGACACGCGCTGGGGTCCGATCATGGCGAACGACGCCGACGGCACGCCGCTGGCACTGGCCTGGATCGCCCAGCAGCCACGCAGCTACAACCTCGACCTGATGCAGCTGGAGCGCACCGGCAGCGCTGCGGCCGCGCTGGATCTCGCCCCCCGCTTCGGCATGCCGCCGCAGAACATCCTGGTGGCCGACAGCACGGGCCATATCGGCTGGACCATCGCCGGCAACGGCGTCCCGCTGCGCAGCGGCTACGACCCGTCGCTGCCCGCCGACTGGTCGCAACCGGGCAGCGGCTGGACCGGCTGGGCCATCCCGGCGCAGTACCCGCGCATCCTCGATCCCGCCGACGGCCGGCTGTGGACGGCGAACAACCGCGTGGTGGGCGGCGAGGCGCTGGCCCTGCTCGGCAACGGCGGCCACGACCTCGGTGCCCGCGCGCAGCAGGTCCGCGACGACCTGTTCGCGCATGCGGACTTCACGCCCGGCAACCTGCTCGACATCCAGCTCGACGACCGCGCGGTGTTCCTCACCCGCTGGCAGCGCCTGCTGCAGGACACCCTGGCCGGCACGCAGGAGCCGGCACTGCGCCAGTTGCGCGAGCTCACTGCCACCTGGCGCAACCGTGCCGACCCGGACAGCGTGGACTACCGGCTGGTGCGCGCGTTCCGCGGTGCGGTGCACGACGCGGTGCTGGCGCCGTTCGCCGCGCGCGTCAAGGCGAAATATCCCGACTTCGCCTGGCCCGCGCCCGGCGATCCGGAGGCCGCGGTGTGGACGCTGCTGCAGCGCCAGCCACCGAACCTGCTCGACCCGAAGTACCCGGACTGGCACGCGCTGCTGCTCGCCGCCGCACGCCGGGTGGCCGACACCCTGGGCAGGCAACCCGGCGGGCTCGCCGCGCGCACCTGGGGCGAGATCAACCACGCCGGGATAGCCCACCCGCTGTCGCCCGCCCTGCCGGGCTTCGTGGCGCACTTCCTCGACATGCCCGACGACGAGCTGCCCGGCGACGACAACATGCCGCGCGTGGCGCGTCCCGGCTTCGGCGCCTCCGAGCGCCTGGACGTGTCGCCCGGCCACGAGTCCGAAGGCATCCTCGAGATGCCCGGCGGCCAGAGCGACCACCCGCTGTCGCCGTACTACGGCGCCGGCCACGGGGAATGGGTGCGCGGCCGCCCCACCCCGCTGCTGCCCGGCCCCGTGCGGCACACGCTGACGCTGGAGCCGGCAGGCTGAAACCGGGCCTGTCCGGGCCCCTGGTCAGGGCAGGCTGTAGTCGAACGCGTACGAGTGCCCGCCCTGCGCGTCGATGTGGATCGCCAGCGTGCCGGCGAGCCCGGCCAGTTCGTCGGTTCCCGAATCCGGTACCACGCTCACGACGAGCGTGGCCGCGCCGCGATCCATCGTGCCCGAGTGTTGCAGCACGAAGGCGCCGTGTCGGCCGTGCAGCGCGCCGGTGACGCGCTCCATCGCCACGTAGCCGGCCGAACCGTCCACCGCGCTGCGGTACGCCAGCATCTCGCCGAGGCTATTCGCCTCGAGATCGCCGCTGAACTGCTTGTCGATAGTCATGCGGCCCAGGCCGCTGCCGGCATGGGCCGGCGATTGCGGCTCCAGTTTCACCGTGAACGTACCGTTGGCTTGCATGGCTCATTCTCCTTATGGATGGGCATGGTCGTGCGATGGCGCCGCCTCTGCGATGATCGCTGCCTGCGCATTCCAGCTCCACCGGTTTCACGATGATTGGAAAAACGCGACACCCCGCACCAGCCTCCATCGGTGCACCGCGCGGCTTGTTGCGCACGCACCTGGGCGACGGCGCGTTCGAACACGCGCGGCGAGCGCCCGCACCGGCACTGGCCGCCTGCGTCGAGCATTACTGGTGCGTGCGCTGGGACTTGCGCGGTATCCCGCCGCAGCTGCAGGAAACCCTGCCGCATCCGAACGTGCATCTGGTGATCGAACGCGGCGAGGCGCGCGTGTGGGGCGTGCATGACGGCCGTTACCGCCGGGTGCTGGAGGGTCGCGAAACCGTGTTCGGAGTGAAGTTCGCGGCCGGCGGCTTCCGAGCCTTCCTGCAGGATCCGGTGGCGGCACTGGCAAATCGCTCACGGCCGGCACGCGAAATATTCGGCGCCGCCATCGACACGATCGTGCCTGCCATTCCCTCCTGCCCGGACATCACCGCGATGGCGGCGCTGGTCGAACCATTGCTGCTGGCGAAGATGCCATCGCCCGATCCGCTCGCAGCACAAGCACGCGCGCTGGTGGCGCAGGCGGCAAGCGACCGCGAACTGCTGCGTGCCGAACAACTGGCCGCGCGCGCGGGCCTGGGGCTGCGCGCGCTGCAACGGCTGTTCCGCGAGTACGTGGGCGCCAGTCCGAAATGGGTGATCGCGCGCTATCGCCTGCACGAAGCGGTGGCACAACTGCAGGCGGGCCGCGAGCTGGCCTGGGCCGAGCTGGCGCTGGCGCTCGGCTACTACGACCAGGCCCATTTCATCCGCGACTTCCGCCGCCTGGTCGGCTGCGCGCCGGCCGATTACGCGCGGCGCGAAAACAGCCGCTGAAGCGCTCAGACCTCCAGCTGCATGCCCGGCTGCGACAACGTCACCGTAGTGCCGAAACGTTGTTTCAACATAGCTGCCAGCGTTTCGCGGGCAGGGTTTTCGCCATGCGCCAGCGCCACCGGCGGGTGGTTGGGACTGCTGCCGTACCACTCCAGCAGTCCACGCTGGTCGGCGTGCGCGGACAGGCCGCCGACGGTGTGGATTCGCGCACGCACGCTGACGTCGTTGCCAAACAGGTGCACGCGTGGCACGCCGTTGACCAGCAATCGCCCCAGCGTGCCGGCGGCCTGGTAACCCACGAAGATCACATGGTTGCGCGCATTGCCGAGGTTGTTCGCGAGGTGATGGCGCACACGCCCGCCGTTGGCCATGCCGGAGCCGGCGATGACGATGGCGCCGCCGTGAATGCGGTTGATTGCCTTGCTGTCGTCCACGCTCGCGCTGACGCGCAGGTTCGGCAGCTTGAACGGCTTGACGCGCCCTTGCCAGACCTTCACGGCATCGGCGTCGAACAGCTCCTCGTGGCGGTCGTAGATGCCCATCACCTTCGCCGCCATCGGACTGTCGAGGAAGATCGTCCACGGCGCGAGATTCCAGTCCTCGAAATGTTCGGCGAACCAGTACAGCAGTTCCTGGCTGCGCCCCACCGCGAACGCCGGGATCACCACATTGCCGCCATCGGCACGCGCCGCGGCGAGGATCCGCCCCAGCTCGGCCACGGTGGCGGCGCGATCCTTGTGGTTGCGGTCGCCGTAGGTGGATTCCATCAGGACCAGATCGGTGCGCGGCGGCGGCGCCGGGTCGCGCAGGATCGGCGTGCCCCGCATGCCGACGTCTCCGGTGAACAGCATCGAGCGGCCGTCCGCGCGCAGCTCGATCATCGCCGAGCCGAGGATGTGCCCGGCCTCGTGCAGGCGCACCGTCACGCCGGGCAGGATCTCCGTGTCCGTCTCGTAGGCCAGCGGATGCAGCTGCCGCTGCGCCGCGGTGACATCGGTGGCGGTGTAGAGCGGCGCCGCTTCCGGCTCATCCGGCCCGCGCTCGCGGTTCTCGCGTTCGGCGCCGCGTTCGGCCAGCGAGGCGGCATCGAGCAGCATCACCGGGAACAGGTCGCAGGTGGCCGCCTGCGCCCAGATCGGCCCCCTGAAGCCGCGCTTCACCAGCAGCGGCACGCGGCCAATGTGGTCGATGTGCGCGTGGCTGAGCACCAGCGCGTCGATCGCGGCCGGGTCGAAGCCGAACGGTTCCTCGTTGCGCGCCTCCGCCTCGCGGCCGCCCTGCACCATGCCGCAGTCGAGCAGGATGCGCTTGCCGGTCACTTCGACCAGGTGGCAGGAACCGGTGACTTCGCCGCCCGCCGCACCGTGGAATTCGATCCGCATGGCTTGCCTCCCGTCGAAAGACCTCATCCGGACGTAGCGTCACACCGTACCGATTCAGCGGCTGAGCCAGCTCAGCCGCGCCTCGATCGCGGCGAACAGCGCCAGCAGCACCAGCGCACCCGGCAGACCGGCCAGTTCGTAGCCGAAGCGGCCGCACACATACAGCAGCACCAGCGCGCTCTGCAGCATGCCGACCAGGCCGGGCGCGCGGAAGCGCGGCGCCTTGTGGTAGCCGATCCAGAACACGTAGCGCGCCACGATCCACACCACCGTGGTGGCCGCCACCGCGCGCATCGTGCGGCCGTTAGTGCAGTACAGCGCCAGCCCCAGCAGGCCCGGGATGAACAGCAGCAGCTGTTCCAGCGTGTGCTGCAGGTAGCGCAGGTCCACCTTCATGCGCGGCGATTCGGCGCCCTGCAGCGGGTCGATCGCCGCGGAATTGAGGCGCTGGTGCGCCACCGCCTCGATGCCCATGAAAAGGCACAGCAGCACCGCCACGCAGCAGCACTTGAGCGCGAACGCCAGCCGGTTCCCCATCGACTCCATGCCCGCCAGCGGCGGCAGCCATGCATACAGCGCAAACCACATGGCCAACGCCAGCGGCAGCGCGACCAGCACGCCGGACATCAGCGTGCGCCGCTGCGCGGCGGCGCTTTGCGGCGATTGCGTTGGAGCGGCATCAGCCATGTGTCACCTCCGGCAGGTCAGCCCCTGAGCAGGCGCTCGCAGATCGCCTGGTACAGCACCGGCAGGCGTTCCAGCCCGGCCACGTCCACGCGTTCGTCCACCTTGTGGATGGTCGCGTTGACCGGCCCCAGCTCCACCACCTCGGCGCCCAGCGGCGCGATGAAGCGGCCGTCCGAGGTGCCGCCGCCGGTGCTCTGCTCGGGCTCCGTGCCGCACAGTTCGCGGCAGACGGCCACCACCGTTTCGCGCAACCTGCCGCCCGGCGACGTGAGGAAGGGTTCGCCGGACAGGTTCCAGTCCAGCGCAAAGTCCAGCCCGTGCTTGCGCAGGATCGCCTCGGTGCGCGCGCGCAGGTCTTCCGCGCGGCTGGCGGTGCAGTAGCGGAAATTGATCAGCGCGGCGAGCTCGCCCGGGATCACGTTGTTCGCGCCGGTGCCCGCGTTGAGGTTGGACACCTGGAACGAGGTGGGTGGGAAGTCCGCATTGCCCTCGTCCCAGCGCTCGGCGGCGAGTTCCGCCAGCGCGGGCGCGAAGGCGTGGATCGGGTTCAGCGCCTTCTCGGGATACGCCACGTGGCCCTGCACGCCGCGCACGACCAGGGTGCCGGAGAGCGAGCCGCGCCGGCCCACGCGGATCAGGTCGCCGAGTCGTTGCTTCGCCGACGGCTCGCCCACCACGCACCAGTCGATGCACTCGCCGCCGGCGCGGAAGCCTTCGGCCACCTTGCGCACGCCGTCGAGGTTGGTCGGCCCTTCCTCGTCGCTGGTGAGCAGCAGCGCCACGCGGCCGGCATGCCGCGGGTGCGCCGCCACGAAACGTTCCAGCGCCACCACCATCGCCGCCACCGAAGCTTTCATGTCGGCGGCGCCGCGGCCGTACAGCTTCCCGTCGCGTACCACCGGCTCGAACGGCGGGCTGTGCCACGACGCTTCCGGCCCGCTCGGCACCACGTCGGTATGGCCGAGGAAGACCAGGGTCGGGCCACCGTCGCCATGCACGGCCCAGAGGTTGTCCACCTCGCCGTGGCGCAGGTGCTCGATGCGGAAGCCCGCGCGCTGCAGTCGCCCGGCCAGCAGCGCCTGGCAGCCGGCGTCGTCCGGCGTCACCGAACGGCGGCGGATCAGTTCGCAGGCAAGGTCGAGCACATCGGACATGGTGGCGGATCGGCGGAGAAAGCGAAGCCGCAGCATAGCAGCGCGCAAGGACCGCCCTGATCCATTCAGAGCACCCTACGCTCAGCCGGCGATCACCGTGCCCAGCAGATGACCCACGCCGTAGGTGACCGCCGCCGCGGCCACGGTGATGGCGAACTGCCGCGCGATCGAAAACAGCATGCCGCGCCCGGTGAACAGCGAGGTGCCGGTGCCGATCACCGCCAGTCCCACCATTGCGGTGACGGCGCTGCCGAACAGCGCGAGGTGTCCATGCAGGAACAGGTACGGCGCAACCGGAAATGCGGCACCGAACGCGAACAGGCAGAACGAGGACAGCGCGGCACCCCATGCCGAACCGCCCAGTTCGGTGGGATCGATGCCAAGGTCTTCGCGTACCACGGTGTCCAGCGCGGCGCGCGGCGTCTCGGCGAGGTGCCCGGCCAGGTGCTCGGCCTCGGCGTGGCTCATCCCCTTTTCGCGATAGATGCCGGCGATGTGGCTCACGCCGTCCTCCGGCGCCACTGCGAGGCGCTCGGCGCGTTCGGTGATCTGTGCCTGGTAGAACTCGCGCGAGCTGTTCACGCTGAGCCATTCGCCCAGCGCCATCGAGCAGGCGCCGGCGACCAGCCCCGCCAGTCCGGCCAGCAGCACGGCGCGGTCGCTGGCGGCGGCGCCGGCCATGCCCATCACCAGGCTGACGTTGGAAACCAGGCCGTCGTTCGCGCCCAGCACCGCCGCTCGCAGCGTGTTGCCGCTCTGCGAGCGATGGCTGTGGCCGCGCGCCACGCGTGCGCGCGGTGGCACGAAATGGTCGCGGTGACCGCTGCGATCCACCGGCGTCGCGTCGTGGTCGGCATGCTCCAGCCGCACCACGGTGGGCATCACGAACTCGGTGCCGAAGACCCGCGCGAACCAGCCCAGCGCGCGCACGCGCATGCCGGTGCGCGGCGGTGGCACGGCCGCGCCCTGCTCGCGCAGGCGTGACTCCCAGAACGCCGCGTTGACCTGCTCGCCCTCCGCGATCCGCCGGTAAGCACGCGCCAGCCGCGGATCGGTGGCCAGCCCGGCCAGCCGCGCGTACAGCGCGGCGTTGTCGCGCTCGATGCGCAGGTTGATGCGGTAGCGGCGGATGCGGTGGTCGCCCATGGCCTTAGCCGTCCAGCTCGTCGTCGCGCTGTCCCAGCCACAGCAGCATCGCCAGCAGCACGATGGCGAAGCGGAACGCGCTTTCGATGCCGTTCCACTGGCTGGACATCCACATGCCGAACCACTCGCCGCCGACCGCCACGAAGCCGCCCAGCCACAGCAGCACGCCGGTGGTCAGGCCCAGCATGGCGATGCGCTTGGCGCGCTGGAATACCGCCGCCGTGCCCCGCCGCGCACGCCACAAGCGCCACGTGCCCAGCCAGCACAGCACGGCGGCCACCGCCTCGGCCGCGATGATCAGCGCATACGCCACGTGCTGCAGCAGCGGCGAATGGATGGCGCGGTAACGGATGTGCGCGTCGGGGAAGATCGTGTCCATCGCCAGCACGTGCTGCACGAACGGCCAGTTGCTGCCGTAGTCGCTGAGGTTGCCGAAGGCGACCAGCGCGACCCACAGCGCGATCGCCGCCAGCACCGCGATCTTGCACAGGCGCACGATCATCCGTCAGCGGCCGAACAGCTTCTTGAAGCCGTTGTCGCTGAAGCCCACGGTGACGCTGCCGTCTTCCATGAGCACCACCGGGCGGCGGACCAGCGCCGGATATTCCTTCAGCAACAGCGTCCACTCCGGATCGCTGCCGGGATTCTTGCGCTGCGGCAGCAGGTTGCGCCAGGTGGTGGAGGACTTGTTGACCATCGCCTCCCAGCCACCGAGCTGCTGCGCCCATACCTTCAGCGTGGCCGCCGGCACCGGGTTCGCGCGGTAGTCCACGAAGGTGTACGGCACCTCGAAGCGGTCGAGCCAGTTGCGCGCCTTGCGGCAGGTGTCGCAGGTGGTCAGGCCATAGATGGTCGCTGTCATTCGCCGCTCCGCAGCAGTTCGTTGATCGAGGTCTTGCCGCGCGTCTTCTCGTCCACCTGCTTCACGATCACCGCCGCATACAGGCTGTGCGAGCCGTCCTTCGCGGGCAGGCTGCCGGCCACCACCACGCTGCCGGCGGGAATGCGTCCGTAGCTGATTTCGCCGGTGGCGCGGTTGTAGATGCGCGTGGACTGGCCGAGGAACACGCCCATGCCGATCACGCTGCCCTTCTCCACCACCACACCCTCGACCACCTCCGAGCGCGCGCCGATGAAGCAGTGGTCCTCGATGATGGTGGGGTTGGCCTGCAGCGGCTCCAGCACGCCGCCGATGCCCACGCCGCCGGAGAGGTGCACGCCCGCGCCGATCTGCGCGCAGGAGCCCACCGTGGCCCAGGTGTCGACCATCGTCCCGGCGCCCACGTGGGCGCCGATGTTCACGTAGCTGGGCATCAGCACCGCGTCCTTGGCGATGTGCGCGCCGCGGCGCACCAGCGCGCCGGGCACCACGCGCGCGCCCAGGCCCTGCAGCTCGGCGTCGTCGCCGTGGGCGAAGCGCAGCGGCACCTTGTCGAAGGCCAGCGCCGGGCCGCCGTCCACCACGCGGTTGCCGTTGATGCGGAAGTACAGCAGCACCGCCTTCTTCAGCCACTGGTTGACCTTCCAGCCACCCTGCCCATCCGGCTCGGCCACACGGCGCTCGCCGGACTCGAGCAGGTCGAGCACCTGCCCCAGCGCGGGTCGCAGGTGGGTCTCGACCTCGGCCTGGGTCAGCTCGTTGCGGCGCTCGAAGGCGTCGTCGATCAGGGATTCGATGCTTTGCATGGCGAATGGACGTCCAAATCAGTTAAGGGCCTGTTTATGCTCTCCAAACACTTCGCGTTGTCACCGGGTGGCCGTCAGGTGGTAGTGCGTGGCGCCATCCTGACTGGCCGTCAGGACAAGCCGCGCGCTGCCGCATGGCGGCCACCCGATGACAACCCGCTGGGCCGGGTCTGTTTGCCCGCATCCATGCGTCATCACTCCGTCGTGGACCGACGTCCACTCCTTCGTTCTTCCTTGGGCTACGCGCAAACAGATCCCGGCGCGGAGTGCTTGGGGAGCATAAGCAGACTCTGGGGAGAGCCCCGTCATTGTGCCCGCGCGGGGCGCGCGGCGAAACCTCGTTCCATCGTCCGCCAACGCGGCGCCGGCATACGGACCGGCGGGATCAGAGCAGCGCAAGCAGGATCGGCACGGCGATGCCGGCGCCGAAGACGGCGACGATGCGTCCCGCATGGCGCGTGTATTTCCAGGCCAGGTACAGGCCGCTCAGGGTCGACACGGCCAGCGCCAGCGCGACCAGCCCGGTGAAGATCTTCAGCGGCAGCGGATTCCGCTTGCGCGGCGCGGCGGCCTCGACCGCCGGGCGCGCCACCGGCGCCGGCAGCGCGTTCGCCGCCCGCAGCGCCGGATCGGCAGCCGGGCGCAGCTTGTGCGCCGGCACGTCCATGTTCTGCTTCTTGTGCAGCTGTGCCGCCACCGCCAGCCACTTCGGCGGCGCGTAGCTGCTGCCGCGCGCGGTCTCGTGCAGGCTGAAGGTCTGCAGCCCGCCGGTGATCGCGAAGAACAGCAGGGCCGGCGCGGTGAACACGCCGAGGTAGAGATGCACCAGGCGGCAGCCTTTGAGGAAACGATGGGTCAGTGACATGCGGCAACTTCACAAATGAGAATCGTTGTCATTTAAGCAGATCGTGTCGCGGGCGGAAAGCACCCGCCGCCGTTCTGGGGAGGCTTTCCGCACGGCGCTCAAGCTTGGCCGCCTGCGGCCGATACGGACCGTGGCAAGACCTTTGCTTGCCGGCTGACAGAGGGCCTGCCGCAACGGCTTGCCCACCCAGAGAACGTGATGGATGAGAGGGTCGCCGCCGTAGAGCAGCAGGGGAAACACCGTTCGAGCCTCGTTCGCGTGCTGGCGTTTGCCGCATGCTGCCTGCTGGCCGCCCTGGTGCTGCTCGTCCCGGTGGCTGCCGCCGATGCGCCGGCGACGCCGGACGAGGCAGGCCTGCCGTTCATCCGCAACTTCGATCCCCGCAGCTACGGCGCCGCGGCGCAGAACTGGTCACTGGCGCAGGACCGGCAAGGGGTGATCTACGTGGGCAATGTCGATGGCGCCGTGCTGGCCTTCGACGGCGTGCGCTGGCAGCGCATCCCGGTGCCCAACCGCGCCGCCGTGCGCTCGCTGGCGCTGGGCGCGGACGGCCGCATCTACGTGGGCACGGTGGGCGACCTGGGCTACCTGCAGCCGGACGCCTCCGGCCAGCTGGGCTTCGTGTCGCTGCGGGACAAGATCCCGCCCAGCGAGCGCGATTTCGCCGACGTGTGGTCGATCCATCCCGCAGCCGACGGCGTGTTCTTTGCCACCACGACCCAGTTGTTCCGCTACCGCGACGGCGCGATGGAGGTGTGGAAGCCGAAGACCTCCTTCCACCTCAGCTTCCTGGTCGACGGCAAGCTGTACATCCGCGAGACCGGCCTGGGCCTGATGCAGCTGGACCGCGGGCGGCTGGAACTGTCGCCCGGCGGCAGCCGCTTCGCCGATGAGAAGATCTATGCCCTGCTGCCCTGGCGCGGGCCGGGCGCGCAGCCTGGCGACCTGCTGGTGGGCACGCGCACGCAGGGCTGGTTCATCCGCCACGGCGACAGCTACCGCCCCTGGACCACCGAAGCCGACGCGGCGATCCGCAAGAGCCAGCTGTACAACGCGAGTTGGCTGGCCGACGGCCGGCTCGCCGCGGGCACGCTGCGCAGCGGGCTGTTCCTGCTCGACACGCAGGGCCACCTGCTGCGCACGCTGACGCGCGGCAGCGGCCTGACCACCAACATGATGCTGGCGCAGCTGCAGGATCGCGAGGGCGGCCTGTGGATCGCCGCCGGCAACGGCATCAGCCGCATCGACCTCGGCTCGCCGCTGACCCGCTACGCCGAGCGCGGCGGCTTGCCGGACGGCGTGGTGGCGCTGCAGCGCCATGCGGGCACGCTCTACGCGGGCACGTCCGACGGGCTGTACCGCCTGATGGCCGGCGCCGATGCCCATTTCGAACGGCTGCCCCAGGTGACGGGACAGATCTGGGGCTTTGCCGAGGTCGACGACCAATTGTTGGTCGCCAGCAGCGACGGCGTGTTCGCCCTCGCCGGCGACGTGTTCCGACAGTTGCTCGACACCCACCAGAACGCGCGCTCGACCTCGGCGCTCAGCCTGCGCCGCTCCACGCGCGATCCCGCGCGCGTGTTCGTGGGCTATCCGGACGGCATCGGCACGCTGCGTCACGAGGGCGGCCGCTGGATCGACGAAGGCCGCATCGCTGGCGTGCGCCAGGAAGTGCGCACGATCCGGCAG
>DATEKS010000060.1:0-37717 GCA_035277325.1 Rhodanobacter sp. | reverse complement strand
GGTGTTGTAGGCATTGGCGCGCGCCAGCGTCGCCACCACGCCCACCACGCGGAAGCTCGCGGTGGGCGCCAGCCAGACCAGCTTGCCAAGCGGGTTCTGTTGCGGCCACAGGCGCGTGGCCAGCGCCTGGCTGACGAGCATCGGCATCGGAAAGCCCTTGCTGCTGCCGTCGGCGAGCTCCCGGATCACCACGCCGGCGTCGACGTATTCGTTGGCCTGCAAGACGCGCCCCGCGATCAGATGCAGGCCCAGCGTCTGCACCAGGTTCTCACCAAAGTACTCGGCGGCGCTCAACGTCGGGTGCGGCTGCGTCGGCGAGAGCATCACGTTGCCGTTCGACGACGAACCACCGAAGGGAACCTGGTTGCTCATGCCGACGGCCTGCACGCCGGGAATCTGCCGCAGCATCGCAAGATCCTCCTGCGCCCGCGCGTAGCGATCCGGAGGCGGCGCGATGGGCGCCTGCTGGATTTGCACCAGTTCGTGCTCGGCGACGCCGCTGGGCATGTCCATGTGCTGCAGGCGTTGCGCGATCAGGAACACGCCATTGCAGATGATGGCGCAAGTCAGCGCTATCTCCAGCATCAGCAGCCAGAGGATGACCTTGTGCCGGCGCAGCGTGGCCAGGATGGGCAGGATATCCATGTCAATTGCTCTTCAATTGCAATGCCGGCGCGACCTTGCTGGCACGCCAAGCTGGCAGCAGGCCGGCCAGCAGGCTGGCGCCGATCGCGAGCGCGAAAGTGACCAGCAGCATCGCCGGGTCGAGGTGCGCCAAGGCCGCGTAATCCGACGACCTGTGCCGAACCAACCACAGCCCGAACAGGGCCAGCAACAGGCCGCCGATTCCGCCGGCGGTTCCGACCACCGCCGACTCGATCAGCAGTTGCGCCAGCAGCGCGCGCCTGGACGCGCCCAGCGCACGCCGCACGCTCAGCTCCGCCGAGCGGCGCAGGAATTTCGCCAGCATCAGGCCCACGGTGTTGACCAGGCATACCAGCAGGAAGCCGAACGCCAGCCACGCCTGCAGGCGCACGTCGCCCGGTACGACACCGTTGTAATCCAGCCACTGCATCAGGTTGCGCAAGCGCACGTTAGGCGCGCGCTGGAAGCGGCCCAGCGCCTTCTGTTCTTCCGAGTAGTGGACCAGGAACTGCCGGTACGCTGCGGCCTTCGCCGGACTGTCCAGCTCCACCCAGAATTGCAGCCACACGCATTCCGCCGAGGGATAAGCACCGCCTTCCACGCCGCCGGTGCCGTTGCCCCAGCAATCGTTGGAGCCGTTCTTGGCGAAATGCAGTTCAAGCGCGGTCTGCAACGGCAGGAACACCTGTTCGTAGTAGTTGTACGAACCGGTGGTGAGATCGTAGAAATGCGGATTGGGCCGCCAAGTGTCGAGTACACCGGCCACGCGGAACGTGTCGCCGCCGATGCGCAGCGTGCGCCCCGTGCTGTCGGCGCCCTTGAACAGCTTCTCGTCCAGCTCGCGCGTGATCACCACGTCGCGGGCATGCGCCTCGTCGTCGGCGCCAGTCCAGCCATGGCCATACAGGAACGGCGCATCGAACATCGCAAAGAAATCCGCCGTGGTGTAGCGCGCCTCCACGTAGAACGGATCTAGTGCCAAAGCATCCGGCTGGATCGGCACCGCGCCACCGGCCATCAGCGCCTGGCGGTCCGCCTGCCTGGCGCGCAACAGGTTCATCCCGTCGATCAGGGTGACCTGCTGCGGCGGCATCGTGCCCGGCATCATGCCGCGCACATCCTGCGGATCGATCTGGGGGTAATACAGCTCGCCGCTCCTGCCAGGCAACGGATCGCCCGAGAGCACGTACAGCACCGTCAGCGTGGTCATCGACGCGCCAATGCCTACGGCGATCGCCAGCACCATCAGTGCCGTGAGCACCTTGTTGCGGCGCAGGCTGTGCAATGCCAAATCGATGTAGTAGCCGAACATTGCGCCCCTCCTTGATTGAACTCCCCTCTCCCGCTTGCGGGAGAGGGGTTGGGGGAGAGGGTGCTTTGGCACCACCGCCAGCCCGTACCCTCTCCCCCGGCCCCTCTCCCGAAGGGAGAGGGGAGCAAAACGAAACTCACGCGCTTCTTGTCGCCACGACGGGCGGCACCCTGGCCGCCCGTCGCGCCGGGCCGAGCACGGCGAGCTGGCCCAGCCCCCACAACACCAGCGCGCCGACCGGCAGGTAGTAGCCAGGCAGGCGGCCCAGTTCGTAATGCCGCATCAGCAGCAGGTTGAGGCCATAGGCCAGCACCATGCCCAACGCGATGCCGAGCGTGGCGATCAGGAAGTTCTCGGTCTGGAAGTAGCGCAGGATGTCGCCGCGCGTGGCGCCGATGGCACGGCGGATGCCGATCTGCCGGCGACGCTGCGCCACCCAGAAGCTGGTGAGGCCCACGATGCCCACCGCCGTGACGACCAGCAGCAACAGGCACACGCCCACCAGCAGCCAAGCCATGGCGCGGTCGTTGCGGTAGTACTTGTCGCGCTGCGATTCCAGCGTGTAGGCGTACTTCGGCGAGATCAGCCGCAGCGGGCCATCGGCCTTCAGCGCGCGCATGGCATTCTGGATCACCGCCTCCCGCTGCGATGCGTCCTTGACCCGGATCACGTAGGCGCCTTCCGTGTACGGCAGGTCCACCGGGAACAGCATGGCGTAGCCGTAATATTCCGCAGGGCCGGAGTCATGCGGCTGCACCAGTCGATCCAGCACTCCCACCACGCGATTGGCGCCGAACGCGTAGATGGTCTTGCCGACCGCTGGCTGGCCGGGAAAGAAGTGCTCGGCCAGCGCGCGGGTAATGATGACGGGCACACCTGCGGCGCTTGCTTCCAGTTGTGCTTCGCTCACGAATTCGTCCGGCTTGAACCACTGGCCGGCCACCAGCTTCAGGCCCAGCGTACCGGCCAGCTGCGCATCGCCCATGTATTGCGTGACGGAGATGCTCGGCGCCTTCGGATCACCGCTGAGACTCACGCCGCTGGCGCTGATCGAGTGACCGAATAGCGTCTGGTTGATGACGGACACATTGGCGACGCCAGGAATGGCCCGCAGCGCGGCCAGGTCGGTGCGCGTCTGCGCCATGGCCGCCTCTGCCGAACCGGGCGTAACGCTACCGATGAACATCTCGACCACATGCGCTTCGTCCACGCCGGTGGGCCGCTGCATGCGCTCCAGCCGGTTGCCAATGAGGAACAGCGCGTTGCAAACCACCGCGCAGGTGAAGGCGATTTCCAGCACCAGCAAAGCGACGGCTATGCGGTGGTGGTGCAAGGCGCTGAGGATATGGCGAAAATGCATGGGCTTGTCCTTGCGTCAGTTCGACTTGATCGCCACCGCGGGCGCCACATACATGGCCCGCCATGCCGGCAGCAGGCCGGCCAGCAGGCTGCTCGCCAGGGCCAGCACGAAGGTCGCCAGCAACATGCGCAGGTCCATGTGGATGTACGCGGCGTAGTCGGTCGGCTGGTGGCGCACCAGCACCAGCCCCAGGGCGGCCAGCGCCAGGCCGGACACGCCGCCGGCGAGCCCCACCACGCCAGCCTCGACCAGGCACTGCAGGAAGATCGCGCGACGTGAGGCACCCAGCGCGCGGCGCACGCCGATCTCGCCACTGCGGCGCAGGAACTTCGCCAACAGCAGGCCCACGGTGTTGAGCAGGCAAATGCCCAGGAAACCCAGCGCCAGCCATGTCTGCAGGCGCACATCGGAGGGCACCACGCCCTTGGCGTCCAGCCACTGCATCACGTCCAGCAGTTCGAGCTGGCCGGAATGGGTGAAACGCCCGGCCTGCTGCTGCAGGGCGATGTAGTTCTGCAGGTACTGCCGGTAGGCCGCGGCCTTCGCCGGCGTGTTCAGTTCTGCCCAGTACTGCAGCCATATGCAAGGCGCATCGACGCCATGTGCGTCCGTGCTGTTGCCCCAGCACCATGTCTGGCCACTGGTGGACAGCTTCAGGTCCAGCGCCGTGGACAGCGGCAGGAACACCTGCTCGCTGTCACCGAACTTGCCGCTGCTTGGATCATAGAAACGCGGATTCATGTCCCAGTCGCCCAGCACGCCGACGATGCGCAAGGACTGGTCGCCCACCTGCAGCGTCTTGCCAACGCTGTCCAGGCCGCCGAAGAGCTGCTCGTTCAGCGCCGCCGAGATCACCGCGACGCGTGCACGGCCCACGTCGTCCTCCCGGCGCCAGGGCGTGCCATAGCGCATCGGCACATCGAACATGGAGAAGAAATCCGCGCCGGTGTAACGCGCCTCCACGCGCAGCGGCTCGCCCTGTGCGGCAACCACCACCATCGCGCCTGCCGACATCGCCGCCTGGCGATCCGCATGCGCGTCGCGCAGCAGCGCCTCGGCATCGCGCCGGGTCAGGTTGTCCGGCACCTTGTCCCCCGGCTTGAAAGCATCGTCGGGAAACACATTCATGCGCACGCGGAACAGCTGCGCACTCTTCTGCGGGATCGGATCGCCCGACAGCACGTGCATCACCGTCAGCGTGGTCATGCTGGTGCCGATGCCCAGCGCGATCGCCAGCACCATCAGCGCGGTGAGCGCCTTGTTGCGCTTCAGGCTGCGCAATGCCAGGTCGAGGTAGTAGCCGAACATCCCATCCCTCACTGTCGAAGACCACTCCCCTCTCCCGACGGGAGCTGGAAAAAATTCACACGCTCCGGGTCGCCACCACCGGCGGTACGCGGCCGGCGCGCAACGCCGGTGCCAGGACCGCAAGCTGGCCCAGCAACCAGAGCACCGCCGCAGCGACCAGCAAATAGCCCGGTGGCATGTGTGGCAGCTCGTAGTGCGTCATCAGCATCATGTTGAACACGTAGGCAAGCACGGCACCCAGCAGGATGCCGAACGTCACGATCAGGAAGTTCTCGGTCTGGAAATGGCGCACGATGTCGCCACGGGTGGCACCCAGGGCGCGCCGCACGCCGATCTGCTTGCGCCGCTGCTGCACCCAGTAGCCGCTGAGCCCGACGATGCCCAGCGCGGTGACCGCCAGCAGCGCGAGCATCGTGCCCACCAGCATGCCCGAGGTCGCTCGGTTGGACTGGAAGTAGCGATCGCGCAGCTCGCTTACCGTGCCAGTCATCTCGTCTGTCAGCGTGGCGTCGGGCACCAGCTTGCCCATCGACATGCGCGCCTGGCGCAGCACCGCATCCAGGCGATCAGGCGAGGCACGCAACAGGTATTGCGCGGAGGACATGGCACCGGGCCGCTGCGCCGTGAACACCGACCACTCCACAGCAGTGCCGTCGCGCGGCTCGGCATGGATCAGACGCTGCAGCACGCCGACCACGCGGAGTTCGCCGCTGCCGTGGCAGCACCACATCACCTGGCCCAGCGGATCCTGCTGCGGCCACAGTTGCCGCGCCAGCGATCGGGTGACGTACACCCGCTGGATCTTGTCGTCGGCCGATGCCAGCTCCGCGTCGCCCGGCAGCCGCCCTTCCAGCAGTCGCACGCCGAGCGTCCGCAGGGTGCCGCGATCGCCGAAGTAGAAATCGGCGGGATACCGACCCTGCTTTCCTTCCGGGTCGGACGACACGCTCGACCCGCCGGCATCGACGAACGGAAGCCCGTCGATGGCATCGACCGCCGTCACCCCGTCGATGCCGCGCAGCCCCGCCAGCACCCGCGCATTGATGTCGGCGGTGCGGCTGCGGTCGAAGTTGCCCAGGGTGATCACGGCCAGCGACGGTTCGTCGATGCCGCTGCGGATGTGCGCGATCCGCAACTGCCCCACGACCACGAAGCAGGCGTTGCACAACACGGCGCAGGCCAGCGCGATCTCCAGCACGATCATCGCGGTGGTGAGCCGGTGGTGGCGCAGCGCGGAAAGAATCGGACGGATGTGCATGGCCATGCCTAGAGCGTCTTCAACTGCAGGCCGATCGGCACACGGCTGGCGCGCAGCGCCGGCAGCACGCCCGCCAGCAGGCTGGTGGCCACGGCTAGCACGAAGGTACCGGCGAACATCGACAGGTCCAGGTGCGCCAGATCCGCGTAGGCCGCCGGCTGGCGCCGCACCAGCCACAGCCCGAGCAGGGTGAGCAACCAGCCGCCCACGCCGCCGACCAGGCCGATCAGGCCTGCCTCGGTGAGGCATTGCGCGAACACGCTGCGGCGGCTGGCACCCATCGCGCGGCGCACGCCGATTTCGCCGGAACGGCGCAGAAACTTGCTCAGCAACAGGCACATCGTGTTGACCAGGCAGATCAGCAGGAAGGCCAGCGCCATCCACGCCTGCATGCGCACGCTGCCCGGCACCACGCGGTTCCACGCCAGCCATGGCATCAGGCCAGGCAACCAGGTCTGGTCGCTGCGGTAGCGGCCCGCGCGCTTCTGCTGCTGCGCGTAGCCGGCGAGGAAGCGGGCGTAGTCGCGCACCGCAGCCGTACTGGAGAGCTGCACCCACAGCGACACCCAGGCGCATGGGGCCGACTGCATCGACCCGATCTCCATGCTCTCGGTCCAGCAAAAGTGCACCGGCAACATCGCCGGCGCGAAGCTGTCCATGCCGGTGGAGAGCGGCAGGTAGACGTCCTCGGCGCCCTGGTAGAACGAGCTGGTCTTGCCCCGCAGGTAACGGCCTCCCCGGATGTCGTAGAACCGCGGCGCGGGGCGCCAGCTCCCCAGCACGCCGACGATCCGCACCTCGACGCCGTTCAGGCGCAGGCTGCGGCCCACGCTGTCGACGCCGCCGAACAGGCGCTGATTGAGCGCGCCGGAGATCACCGCCACCCGCGCATGCGCAGCCTCGTCCGACGGCGACCAGGCGCCGCCGTAACGGAATGGCACGTCGAACATCGGGAAGAAGTCGCTGGTGGTCAGCAACGATTGGCGCGCCAGCGGCGACTGGCCGGAATCCGGCAGGTTCACCCGCACCGGGCTGTCGGCGATCAGCACCTGGCGCTCGGCGCGGCGCGCGCTCCAGAGATCCATCGCCGAGCGGTAGTCCATCGCACTGGTGGGTTCATTGACGAACCGCGGCGGCAGGGTGGGATTGACCTGCGGGTGGTAGAGCGCCGCGCTGCGCGCCGGCACCGGGTCGCCGGAAAGCACATGCGCCACCGTCAACGTGGTCATGCAGGCGCCGATGCCCACGGCCAGCGCCGCCGCCATCAAGCCGGTAAGCAGCCTGTGGTTCCTCAGGCTGCGCCATGCCAGACCGAGGTAATAGCGGAACATCAGTGGCCTCCCCGCCAGCCAGGAGCCAGGGAGCGGCACTTCGGATGCGGCAGGATGGGAGCCCGCACCGATACGACCCCTCCGTTTCCCCAACCCCGGATGCCCGGCCACGGCTCCATCACACGCTCCTGGTCGCCACCACCGGCGGCACCGCCGCCGCGCGCAACGCGGGGCCGAGCACGGCGAGCTGGCCCAGCCCCCACAACGCCAGCGCACCCACCGGCAGGTAGAACAACGGCAGATGCGGCAGCTCGTAGAACTTCATCAGCACCGCGTTGAGCACGAAAGCCAGCAACATGCCCAGCGCGATGCCGAACGTGACGATCAGAAAATTCTCGGTCTGGAAGTAGCGCAGGATGTCGCGGCGCGTCGCACCGATCGCGCGGCGTATGCCGATCTGCCTGCGCCGCTGTGCCACCCAGAAGCTGGCCAGGCCCACGATGCCCAGTGCGGTGACGCCCAGCAATGCAACGATCACTCCAACCAGCATGCCGGCCATGGCGCGGTCGTTACGGAAGTAGCGCTCGCGCAGGTCGCTGATGCTGCGGCTGGCATCGTGGTCGAGCACCACGTCTGGGGCGATCTTCGCCACGGCCGCCTTGGCATCGCGCAGTACGCGTGGCAGCTCCTTCGGATCGGCGCGCAACAGGTAGGTGCCGGTCAGGTTGTGCCCCGGCAACGTTGGCACGAACACCGACCACTCGATGGTGCCCGTGCCGCCCTCGCCCGCACCCGGGCGCGCCATGTGCGCCACCACGCCCATTACGCGGAAGTGGAGCCCTCCACTCCAGAACTCCTTGCCCAGCGGGTTCTGCCCCGGCCACAGGTGTTCGGCCAGTGTGTGGCTAACCAGCACCTGCGAGTCGCTCGGAGCGAACGTAGCCATCGGCTGGAAGTCCTCGGCCTGCGGTGCACGGCCCGCCACCAGCTTCAGGCCCAGTGCCTCGAAGCTGCCAGGGCCATCGGTGTACAGACCCACCACGCCTCCGAACTGTTTGCCGGCGCTGTCCAGCGTGACGCCAGTGTTGCCGTTCGGTATGCCGAACGGCACAGTGTTGACCACGCTCACCGATTGCATACCGGGGATCGCACGCAAGCCGGCGACCATACGCGCGTTGAGGTCACCAGGTTGCGTCGGATCGAAGCCACCCACTTGCAGCACGGCCAACGCAGACTCGTTCACTCCGCTGTTCACGTGGGTCAATTGCAGGCGGTGGGCGATCATGAAGCAGGCGTTGCACAACACCGCGCAGGCCAATGCGATCTCCATCGCGATCAACAGGGTGGCGAGGCGATGTTTGCGCAGCGCGGCCAGGATCAATCTCGTTTGCATGCCGGTTGCCCTCACAAGGTTTTCAACTGCAGCGCAGGTGCTATGCGGCTGGCACGCAACGCGGGCAATGCACCGGCGACGAGGCTCACCGCGACGGCCAGTACGAAAGTGGTGAGGAACATCGCGACATCCAGATGCACGAGATCGGCGTATTCCATCGGTTGTCGGCGCACCAGCCACAAGCCGAGCAACGAGAGCAACCACCCGCCCACACCACCGAGCAGACCGATCAGTCCCGCCTCCACCAGGCATTGCGCGAACACTGCGCCGCGCGTGGCTCCAAGCGCGCGACGCACACCGATCTCGCCGGCACGACGCAGGAACTTCGCCAGCAGCAGGCCCACGGTGTTGAACAGACAGATCGCAAGGAAAGCGAACGCCAGCCAGGTCTGCAGACGTACATCGCCGGGCACTACGCGGTTGTAATCCAACCACTGCATCAGGCTCATCAGCCGAGTGTCATCGGCGTTGCCGATGCGCCCAAGCTGCTTCTGCTCGGCGGCATAGCCGGTGAGGAAGCTCCGGTAATCACGCAGTTTCGCAGCACTGTCCAGTTCCACCCACAGCGTCACCCATAGGCAGGGCGAGTTCTGTAGAGGCTTGCTGCCGATGTCCCATTCACCCCAGCAGGTGAACGGTTGGAGATCGGTGGGTGCGATGTCCTGGCTGGCACCGAACGGCAGGAACACATCCTCTGCCTTGGCGTAGAAACTGGCTGTGTCACCGTTGGTGTAGCGGCCACCAGCCACGTCGAAGAACGCCGGCGACGGTCGCCATGGCTTGAGCACGCCGACAATGCGCACATCGCTGTCCTTCAGCCGCAACGTGTGCCCCACGCTATCGGCCCCACCAAACAGCTTGCGATTGAGGTCGTCAGAGATCACCACCACGCGAGCGCTTTTCGCGTCGTCGTCAGCGCTCCAGCCATGGCCGTACTCGAACGGCGCATTGAACATCGGAAAGAAGTCGCTGGTAGTGGCCAGCGTCGATGCCATCAACGGCGGCTGATTTACCTCGGGTGCGCGCAACTTCAGCGTAGCGTGGGCGATCAATGCCTGGCGGTCGGCGCGATGCGCGCTCCACAAATCCACCGCCGAGCGATAGTCCATCATGTCCCATGGATGGTGCTGCGGGTCCGGTTTGGGCGACGGATCCACCTGCGGGTAATAGATATGCTGGCTGCGCCCCGGCAACGGATCGCCTGAAAGCAGATGCATCACCGTCAGCGTGGTCATCGACGCACCGATGCCCACCGCGATCGCCAGCACCATCAGCGCGGTGAGCACGCGGTTGCGTTTCAGGCTGCGCAGGGCGAGGTCGAGGTAATAGCCGAACATTCCATGCCTCCGTCATTGCACTCCCCTCCCCCCCGACGGGAGAGGGGAAAAGCTCACACCGATCGCGTTGCCACCACCGGCGGCACCGCCGCCGCGCGCAACGCGGGGCCGAGCACGGCGAGCTGGCCCAGCCCCCACAACGCCAGCGCACCCACCGGCAGGTAGTACAGCGGTAGGTGCGGCAGCTCGTAGAACTTCATCAGCACCGCGTTGAGCACGAACGCCAGCAGCATGCCCAGCGCGATGCCGAACGTGACGATCAGGAAGTTCTCGGTCTGGAAGTAGCGCAGGATGTCGCCACGCGTCGCGCCGATCGCGCGACGGATGCCGATCTGCTTGCGGCGCTGCGCCACCCAGAAACTGGTGAGGCCCACGATGCCCAGCGCGGTGACACCAAGCATGAGGACGACCACACCGAGCAGCAGGCCGATCATTATGCGGTCGGTCTTGAAGTAGCTCGTGCGCAGGTCGCTCAGGGTCTTGCTGTTGTCCTGGTCCAGCACCACGTCGGGAGCGATCTTCTGCACGGCGTCACGCGCCGCCTGCAGCACGCGTTGCACGTCCTGCGGCCGGGCGCGCAGCAGATAGGTGCCGGCCAGCGAGCCGCCCGGCACGACCGGCGTGAACACCGTCCACTCCCCCTGCTGCAGGTTGTACTGGCCGGGCTGTGCGCGTGCGTAGTGATCCACCACGCCCATGACCTGGAAGTGCATCTTGTCGCACCAGAAATCCTTGCCCAGCGGGCTTTCGCCCGGCCAGGCGTGTTCCGCCCACCGGCGGGTCACCAGCACCTGCGCGTAATCGGGCAGGAAGCTGGTGGCGGGCTGGTAGTCGCCGGGTTGCGGCAGGCGCCCCTCGACCAGTTTCAAGCCCAGCGCCTTGAACGTGCCCGGCCCGGCCAGCACGAAATCCACCACGCCGATCAGGTTCTTGAAATCGCCCGGCTCATGCGTGACGCCGGCCGCGCCCGTTTGCGGCCCGAACGGCACCTCGCTGATGAGGGTGGCCGACTGCACGCCCGGAATGGCCCGCAGGCCGGCCAACATGCGCGCGTTCACATCGGCGGCCTGGTTCGGGTCGAAGCCATTGACCGTCAATACCGCCAGCGAACTTTCGTCGACGCCGCTGATGATCTGGATCATCGTCCAGCGTCGCGCCACCAGGAAACAGGCGTTGCACAACACGGCACAGGCCAGCGCGATTTCCACCGCGATCAGCAGGGTGGCCAGGCGATGGCGGCGCAGTGCCGCGAGTATCGGTTTGATCTGCATGGTCGGCCTCCTCACAGTGCCTTGAGTTGCCAGCCGGGAACCACGCGGCTGGCGCGCAGCGCCGGTATCGTCCCGGCAAGCAGGCTGGCACCGACCGCCAACACGAACGTGACGAGGAACATGGTGGTGTCCAGGTGTGCGAGATGGGCGTAATCCACCGGTTGCTGCCGCACCAGCCACAAGCCAAGCAGCGTCAGCAGCCAGCCGAAGAAGCCGCCGAGCAGACCGATCAGGCCAGCCTCCACCAGGCACTGCGCGAAGATCGCGCCGCGGGTGGCGCCCAGCGCGCGGCGCACGCCGATCTCGCTGCTGCGGCGCAGGAACTTCGCCAGCAGCAGGCCCACCGCATTGAACAGGCAGATGACGAGGAAGGCCGACGCCAGCCACGCCTGCAGGCGCACGTCGCCGGGCACCTGGCCACGAAAGGTCAGCCAGGTCATCAGGTCGCGCAGCCGCGCATGCTCGCTGCCCACGGCGAAGCGGCCCAGCGACTTCTGCGTATTCGCGTAATCGTCCACGAAGCGTGCGTAGTCGCGCACCTTGGCCGGGCTGTCCAGCTCCACCCACAGCCACACCCACACGCAGTCGGCGTTCTGCAGGTCGCCCATGGATGGCGGCACATGCCAGCAGGTGTAGGCCTGGAAGTTGCCCTTGTTGATTTCCATGCTGCTGGTGAACGGGGCAAAGACGTCTTCCGACTTGCTGAAGTTCTGGCTCCACGGGTCGTAGAACAGCGGCGTGGGGCGCCACGGCTTCAGCACGCCGACGATGCGCATGTCGGCATCGCGTACGCGCAGGATGCGGCCCACACTATTGGCGCCGCCGAACAGTTTCTGGTTGAGGTCGGCCGAAATCACCGCCACGCGCGCATGATGCGTGTCGTCGTCCGCGCTCCAGCCGGAGCCATACTGGAACGGCACGTCGAACATCGGGAAGAAATCCGCCGAGGTGGAGAGCATGCTCGGCATCAACGGCGGCTGGCCGCTGTCCGGCAGGCGCACTTTCACGGTGCTGCTGGTGATGATCGCCTGGCGGTCGGCGCGATGCGCACTCCACAGGTCCATGGCCGAGCGGTAATCCATCGCCGGACGCGGTTCTGTGGCTCCCCCAACGACGGGGTTCTCCGGGTCCACCTGCGGGAAAAACAGCACGCTGCTCTTGCCGGGCAGCGGATCGCCCGAAAGCAGGTGCACCACCGTCAGCGTGGTCATGCAGGCGCCGATGCCCACCGCGATCGCCAGCACCATCAGCGCGGTGAGCGTGCGGTTGCGCTTCAGGCTGCGCAGTGCGAGGTCGAGGTAATAGCCAAACATTCCCAATCTCCCGATTGCCAGGACTTGCTCCCCTCTCCCACCGGGAGAGGGGCTGGGGGAGAGGGTTCGGCCAGCGCCCGACACCACGCTCCGCCCGTACCCTCTCCCGCCCTCTGGGCACCCTCTCCCGGAGGGAGAGGGAAAAGCATCACGCTGCTCGCGTGGCCGTGACCGGTGGCACGTTGGAGGCGCGGCGCGCAGGCACGAACACGGCGCACTGGCCCAGCACCAGCACGGCCACCACGCCGACCAGGGTGTAGAGCACCGGCAGGCGATCCATCTGGTAGAGGCGCATCAGCCACAGGTTGAGGCCGACCGCCATGACGATGCCGATCACCGCACCGCTGCCCGCGATCAGCAGGTTCTCCAGCTGGAAGTAGTGCAGGATGTCGACCTTGCGCGCGCCCAGCGCGCGGCGCACGCCGATCTGCCGGTGCCGCTGGCCGACCCAGAAGCTGGTGAGGCCCACGATGCCCGCCGCGGTGACGCTGAGCAGGACCAGGCAGATCACGCCCATCAGGATCGCCATGCCCACGTCGGCGCGGTAGGCCTCGGCGCGGATGTCGGCGAACGACTTGACGCTGTCGTCGTCGAGTACGCGCAGCGGGTACACCCCGTACAGGGTGGGCGCCACCGCCTTCATCGCCGCCTCCAGCTGACTCGGCTTGGCGCGCACTGCATAGCGCGAGAAACCTGCATTCAGCCGGGTGGGCACCAGGGTGGCGTTCCAGGTGAAGCCGTTGACCCAGGTGCCGGTGGAAGGCACCTGCATGCGCGCCACCACGCCGACGATGGTGCTGGGCGAGCTGGTGCCGTCGACATAGATCGCCTTGCCGACCGCGCCGCCCTGCGGGAACAGCTTGTCCGCCAGTGCCTTGGTGACCATGACGATCGGGCGCGGGGGATTGTCGCGGAAGCCCTGGTGCTGCACGTCGCCGGCATTGAACGCGCGGCCGGCCACCAGCTTCAGGCCCAGCGTGGACATCGCCTGGTCGTCGGTGAAGTAGTACGTGGTGCGTATGTTGTCGCCCTTGTCGCTGAACTTCCTGTCCGGCTTGGTCGAGACCGCGCCGTTCCAGGACGAGTTGAGCAGGGGCAGCGAGTTGATCGGCGCCACCGAGGCCACGGCGGGCAGGTTGCGCAGCGCGGCGAGATCCTCCTTCTGCATCGCGTCGAGCTTGGCCACGCCGTCCGGCGTGTCGGCGCTGGGTGCCCCCACCCATTGCTGGGTGACCAGGAACAGGTCCTTCTCGTCCAGTCCGGTGGGACGGTTCACGCGGTCGATGCGCTGGCCGATGATGAAGATCGCGTTGCAGACGATCGCCAGGGTCAGCGCGATCTGCAGCGCGATCAGCACCACGCCCGCCTTGTGCTTGCGCAATGCCGCGATCATGGGGTGCAGTTTCATGGCGCGCTCCTCAATTGCTCTTCAGCTGCCAGGCGGGCTGCACCCGCGAAGCACGGTAGGTGGGGTACAGGCCGGCCAGCATGGTGGCGATCACCGCCACCAGCAGGGTCAGCACCAGCAGCGAGACGTCCAGTCGCGCCAGCTCGGCGATGTCCTTCGGCATCACCCAGCCCACGCTGGCCACGCCGGCACAGGTGAGCAGCAGGCCGAGCACGCCGCCCGCCGCACCGACGATGCCGGCCTCGGTGAGGAATTGCGCGTAGATAGCCGAACGCGGCGCGCCAAGCGCGCGGCGGACGCCGATCTCGCTGCTGCGGCGCAGGAACTTCGCCAGCAGCAGGCCGATGGTGTTGACCAGGCACACCAGCAGCAGGCCCAGCGCCACCAGCAGCGACACCTTGGTGTCGCTGGGCACCACGTTCTGGTTGTCCAGCCAGGCCGGCAAGTCGCGCAGGCGGTTGTTCGGCGCCCAGCCGAAGCGGCCGGCCTGCTGCTGCTCACGCGCGTAGCCCTGCAGGTAGTCGCGGTAGGCCGTCACCGCGGCCGCGTCGTCCAGTTCCGCCATGTAGGCGATCCACACGCAGTTCGACTGCTGCAGGCCGACGAAGCCGGGCTCCTTGGGCACCGCGTTGCAATTGGTGTTGCCGTCGTTCTGGATGCCGGCCTGGATGGCCGTCTGGAACGGGACGAACACGTCGTCGGACTGGCTGTTGAAGCCGCCCGAGTTGACCACGTCGTAGAAGCGCGGCTGCGGGTTCCAGTCGTTCAGCACGCCGACCACGCGGTAGTCGCTGCGCTCGATGTTGACCGTCTTGCCCACGCTGTTGGCACCGCCGAACAGCTTCTGGTTGAGCTTGCTGCTGATCACCACCACCTGGGCACGGCTCTCGTCGTCGCCGGCGCCCCAGCCGCTGCCGTACTTGAACGGCACGTCCAGCATCGGGAAGAACTCGCTGTACACCGCGTGGCCGCTGACGTTGATCGGATGCCTGGCGGCATCGGCGGGCACGATCGAGGGCGAGATCTGGTACATCGCCGACTGCAGCTTTGCGCGGTGCTGGCGCATCAGCGTCGTCGCGTCGATGTAGTCCATCGCGTTCGGCGGGTCGCCATCCGGACTTCGCCCGTTCGGCCCCCACATGTCGATCTGCGGCACGAACAGCTTCGCGGACTTCCACGGGATCGGGTCGCCCGACACGGCACGGAACACCGACCACGAGGTCATCGATGCGGCCACGCCGAAGCCGATCGCCAGCACCATCAGCGCGGTGAGGCCGGGGCTGCGTTTCAGGCTGCGCAATGCCAGATCAAGGTAGTAGGCGAACATTTCGTCTCTCCGATTGTTTGAGCCCCTCTCCCATCGGAAGAGGGGTTGGGGTGAGGGTTCGGTGACGAGCGGCGCTGCGCTTCGCCCGTACCCTCTCCCCCGCCCCTCTCCCAAAGGGAGAGGGGAGAAAAACCGACTCACACGCTGCGTGTCGCCTCCACCGGCGACACGCGCGAGGCGCGCAACGCCGGCGCCAGCACCGCGCCTTGTCCCAGCAGCAACAGCACGATCACGCCGATGCCCAAGTAGGCCATCGAGATCCGGTCCATCTCGAAGCGCGTCACCATCCACAGGTTGACGCCTATCGCCAGCACCGCGCCCACGATCACACCACCCAGACCGATCATCAGGTTCTCGGTGAGGAAGTAATTGAGGATGTCGTGCCGCGTTGCGCCCAGCGCACGGCGCACGCCGATCTGCTTGCGCCGCTGGCCCACCCAGAAACTGGTCAAACCGACGATGCCTGCCGCAGTGATCGCCAGCAATACCGCGCTGATGATGCCCATCAGTATCGCCATGCCGCGGTCGCTGTCGAAGACGCGATGGCGGATCTGCGCATAGTCCTGGATGCCGTCCTTCGGATCGAGGATGCGCATGCGGCTCTGCGCGTACAGCGCCTTGGGCGCTTCGCGCATGGCGGCAGCGAGCTGGCCGGGCTTGGCACGCACGATGTAGAAGATGCCGCGCGCGTCATCCGGCCGCGCCGGCCAGATCAACGACTGCCCGGCATGGGCCTTGTCATATTGGGACACACCCTGCCGGTGCAGACGATCGACGATGCCGATGATCGTGCTGGGCGTGGCGCTCATCGCGTAGAAGCTCTTGCCCAACGCCGAACCATCGGGAAACAGTCGGTGGGCCAAAGCCTTGCTCACGATGACCACCGGCGGGATGACTGCCTGCTGGGTACCCATCACCATGACTTCATCGGGATGGAAATTGCGCCCGGCGACCAACCGCAATCCGAGCGTATCGAGCAGATGGTCGTCGCCCATGTATACCGCCGAGTCGGTGGTCGGCTCGACCTGGTCGGGCGTCATCGTGACGAAGTTGTCCCAACCGCCACCCTGCAACGGATAACCGGTGGAAGGGGCAGCATCGCGCACGCTGGGCAGTTGCCGCAGCGCAAGCATGTCGGCACGCACCTGCACGTCGATCTGCTGCGTTGTCCAGTCGGCGGCCCACTGGTTCTGGATCACGAACACGTTGGCCTCATCCACGCCGCTGCGCTCGGACAGGCTGGCCAGGCGCTGATGGATGATGAACAACGCATTGCAGACGATCGCCAGGGTCAGCGCGATCTGCAGCGCAATCAGCAAGGTGCCCGCCTTGTGTCGACGCAACGCAACGAGGATGGGCTTGATCTGAAGGCTCATTGTCATCCCCTCAGTTGCTTTTCAGCTGCCAGGCCGGCTGCACGCGTGCCGCACGCCAAGCCGGATAGAACGCCGCGAGCACGGTAGCGATGATCGCCACCAGCAGGGTCAACCCCACCAGCGAAACATCGAGGTGCGCCAGCTTCGCGATCTGCGGCGGGAACAGCACGCCCACCCCGGCCACCCCTACAGCGGTCAACAGCAATCCCAGCACGCCGCCAGCCAGACCCACCGTGCCCGCCTCGATCAGGTACTGCGTGTAGATCTCCCGGCGCGACGCACCGAGTGCGCGACGCACGCCGATCTCCCCGGCACGGCGCAGGAACTTGGCCAGCAGCAAACCGATGGTGTTGACCAGGCAGATCACGAAGAAGCCCAGCGCCACCAGCAGTGAGATGCGGCTTTCCGGCGGCACCACCTTGCGGAAAGCGAGCCATTGCATGACGTCGTGCAACCGTACATTCGGTGCCCAGGCGAAGCGGCCGGCCTTCTGCTGATCGGCGGCATAGCTTTCAAGAAAACGGCGGTAGCGCGCAACGGCGTCGGCGTTGTCCAGTTCCACCCACGCTGTGATCCACACGCAATTGCTCTGCAGGTAGTCTTCCCAACCGGTGAAGGTCAGGCTGCCGCGGCAGCTGTTGCCGCCGTTGCTGTACATCTGCAGGTCCTGAGCGCGGGTGAACGGCATGTAGAAATCCGAGGCGTCCTTGAAGCCACTGGTGTTGAACAAGTCGAAAAAGCGCGGCTTGGGGTTCCAGGGTCGAGTCACGCCCACGATGCGATAGTCGTGCCCGCTGAAGTTGACCGTGCGCCCCACGCTGTCGACACCGCCGAACAGCTTCTGGTTGAGCTGGCTGCTGATCACCACGTCCGCGCTGCGTGCATCGTCGTCCTGCGTGCTCCACCCGCTGCCGTACTGGAATGGCACCTCGAACATCGGAAAGAAATCGCCGTAGACCGCGTAGCCGTTCGCTGAAAGCGGCATATCGCGGTCGCCACCCGGCATCACCGACATCTGCACCTGATACAGCAGGGTCTGACGCTTCGCTTCGTGCGCACGCATCAAAGCCATGGCGTCCACGTAATCCAGCGCATCCGGCGGCTCACCCTTGTTGTTCTGCTGCGGCCCCCAGTTGTCAACCAGCGGCGTGAACAGCTGCGCCGACTTGTCGGGAATCGGATTCCCCGATACCGCGCGAAATACCGAATACGTGGTCATCGACGCAGCCACGCCGAAGCCGATCGCCATCACCATCAGCGCGGTGAGCGCGGGGTTGCGACGCAGGCTGCGCAGGCCCAGTTCGAGGTAGTAGGCGAACATCTCTCTAGCTCCTCGCGCTCGGGCTCTTCTCCCGCCGGGAGAGGGGTTGGGGTGAGGGTTCGGCCAGGGCGCAACGCTGCGCTTCGCCCGTACCCTCTCCCGGGGGGAGAGGGGAGGAAGCCAGGAAAATGGCGTGTGCGCCGCTCATTGCAGCAACCCGTTGACCGCTTCCAGGTCATGCATGTCGATGGTGCCGGCCGCCTGCTTGAGCAGCAGCTTGTTGAGCACGAACTGGTGGCGCACCACGCTGTATTCGCTCTGCATGTTGGCGAGGTACTGGATGGCGAACACCACGTTGGTCAGCGACTGCGTGCCGATGGTGTAGCCCGCGCGCATCGAGGCCACCGTCTTCTGCGCGGCCTCGACCGAATCACGTGCGCTGTTCACCTGCTCGATGCCGTCCTGCACCAGGTTGAAGTAGTTGGCGGCATCGCGTGCGGCCTGACGGCGCTGGGTTTCCAGCACGCCCTGGTCGGCATCGCGCTGGTACAGCGCCTGCTTCACCTGCGCGTGCGTGAGGCCGCCACTGAACAGCGGGATGTTGAGCGTAAGGCCCACCGTGGTGGTGGCCGGACCGTAGGCGCCCGTGCCCGGCATGGTGTTCGACCACTGGCCGAACTTGTTGTAGCCCACGCCGGCGGTGAGCGTGGGCAGGTGCCCGGCGCGCGCCGCCGACACCTTGTGCTCGTCGCTGCTCACGGTGTAGTGCGCGGCGAGCACGGTAGGGTTGGTTTTCAGTGCTGCGTCCACCCAGGCCTTCTCGTTGTCCGGTTGCGGCGCCTGCATGGGCAGGTCGTCGCGCAGCTTCTTCAGCGTGCCGGTCGGCTTGCCGGTGATCTGCTGCAACGCGCGACGCGCATCCTTGAGGCTGTCCTCCGCACTGATCCGCTGCGCCTTGATGTACAGGTACAGCGCCTTCGACTGGCTGACGTCCGCCGCCATCGACAAGCCGTTCTTGAAGCGCGAGGAGGTCTGGTCGTATTCCTGCTTGTAGGCATCCTCGTAGGCGCGGTTGATGTCCACCATGTCCTGCGACACCAGCACGTTGAAGTACGCATTGGCCACGCGCACGTAGAGGTTCTGCAACGCCGCCCGGTAGGTCTGCTCCTGCGCGTCGTCGGCCGCGTGCGCCGCGCGCAGGTTGGCGATGGCGGACAGGTCGAGGATGGGCTGGCTGAGGTTGCCGGTGAGGTTGCGGTCCCGCACGTGGCCGCCGCCCCCGGTGTTCACGATGTTGCCGTTGCCATCGGTGGTCTGCGCGCTGCCGCCGCTGTGGATCTGGTCCAGTTCCAGACCGGCGGACAGTCGCGGCAGCAGCGCGGAGCGCGCCACCGGGACGCCTTCGGCCACCAGCAGGCGTTGCGCATCGGCGGTGGCCAGCACCGGGTCGTTGGCGACGGCCTGACGGTAGGCATCCATCAGGTCCTCGCCGCGCCCCGGGAACGGGGCGACGGCGAGCAGTAGCAGCACGGGCAGCAGCTTCACACGCATGGACTGGACTCGCAGTGGGCGGGCATGGGGGCGACGAAGACGAGAGACATCAGGCCGGGCTGGCGTTGCCACGCGCCGCGGTCACGCTGTTGTGGAAACGCGGATCCTCGGCGAGATCCACCACCTGGCCGTCGATGATGTGCACGTTGCGCTGCGCACGCGCGGCCAGCTCGGGGTCGTGGGTCACCATCACGATGGTGGCGCCTTCGCGGTGGATCTCTTCCAGCAGCTCCAGCACGCCGCGGGCCATCTGCGTGTCCAGGTTGCCGGTGGGTTCGTCGGCGAGCAGCAGGCGGGGCGAACCGGCCAGCGCGCGGGCGATCGCCACGCGCTGTTGCTGGCCGCCGGAGAGCTCGGCCGGGTAATGCTTGAAGCGCGAGGCCAGGCCCACGCGTTCCAGCGCATCCATGATGCGCTGCTTGCGCTCCGGCGCCTTCATGCCGCGGTAGCGCAGCGGCACTTCCACGTTGTCGAACACGTTGAGGTCGGGGATCAGGTTGAACGCCTGGAAGATGAAGCCGATCTTCTCGTTGCGGATCTTCGAGCGCGCGTTGTCGTTGAGGTTGCTCACCTCGATGCCGTCGAGGTGGTACTCGCCGCCGGTGAAGGTCTCCAGCAGGCCGGCGATGGTCAGGAAGGTGGTCTTGCCCGAACCGGACGGACCGGTGACGGCGACGAACTCGCCTTCCTTCACGTCGATGTTGAAGTCGCGCAGCGCGTAGGTCTCCACCACTTCGGTGCGGTAGACCTTGGACAGGTGGGTCATCTTGAGCATGGTTCACGTTCCTCGGTGGTGGTGGATGGATCTTTGAAGCCCCTCTCCCGTGGGGAGAGGGTTAGTGACCGTAGGTCGGGATTCATCCCGACTTGTTGCAGAGGAGGTGTCGGGCTGAAGCCCGACCTACACCCGTACCCTCTTCCTCGCTCCTCAAAGCAGGGCCATCCATGGCCCTTCTTCGCGTCCGCCTGCAGGAGAGGGGAAAGCCTTACCTGCTGATGGCGACGCGCTGCGCGCCCTTGAAGTTGTCGGTGCCGGAGATCACGATGCGGTCGCCTTCCTTCAGGCCCTGCAGGATCTCCACCTTGTCGATGCTGCTCACGCCCACGCGGATCGGGGTCTTGGTGGCGATGCCGTCCTTCACCACGTAGGCGTAGCTGCCGCCGGATTCGTCGACGAAGGAGCCGCGCTGCACGGTGAGCACGTTGTCGCGCTTGTCGAGCAGGATGCGCACGGACAGGCGCTGGTTCTGGCGCAGCTGCTTCGGCGTGGCGCCTTCGAAGCGCACGCGGGCCGCCACTTCGCCGTTCACCACTTCGGGCGAGATCGCGCTGACCAGGCCCTTCCAGGTGTTGCCGTTGCCGCTGATCTCGCCGGTCATGCCGATCGCGAGGTCGCGGGCGAAGCTCTCCGGCACCTTCACCTCCACTTCCAGCGCGGTGAGGTCGATCACGCTGAGCAGCTGGGCGTCCTTCGCCACGGTGGCCACCGGCGCGATGAACAGCTGGCCGACCTGGCCGTCCACCGGCGACTTCACGTTGAGGTCGTCCACCTGGCGCTGCAGGTCCTGCACCACCAGCATCTGGTTGTCGTGCGCCAGCTTCTTCGCCTGGATGTTGAAGTTCAGGCTGTCGTTGCTCATGCCGAGGTCGGCCTTGGCGTGTGCCAGGGTGATCTTCGCCTTCTCCAGGTCGTCCTTGGCCTTGTCGACCGCGACGCCGGTGGAGGCGCCGGCGGCGTAGGCCTTCTGCTCGCGGTCGAGGTTGTTGGCGGCGCTCTTGGCGTCGATCTGCGCGTTGTCGTAGGCCTTCTGCAGCTCGCCCTGCTTGGTGCGCGCATCCACCTTCGCCTGCAGGTAGTCCACCTGCATCGCGTCGGCCTTGGACTGTTCCTGCGCCAGCTTGTTGCGCAGCTCGGGACTGTCGACCACGGCCAGCACCTGGCCCTTCTTCACCACGTCGCCGGCGCGCACCTTCAGCACCGCCGCGCCACCATAGGTGGCATAGAGCGTGGGACTGTTCGCCGCCACCACCTTGCCCTCGGCGGCGATGTCGCGCACGAACGGCCCACGCTCGACGGTGGCGAAGGCCAGACGCGACGCGCTCACCGAGGCGTCGGCCGAGAACAGGCGGAGGATGCCGGGCATGGCGAGCGCCAGCACCACCAGCAAGGCCACGCCGCCGCCGATGAACAGCATGCGGCGCTTGCGGTTGGGCTTGACCTCGACGATGCGGTCTTGAGCGGAGGTGTCGCGGATCATCGTGTATTCCCCGGCCGCGGACAGTGCGGCCCTGCCCTCTGCTCAGCAAGCTGCGTGCCAACGCGGAAATCAGGGAAAAGTTGCTGTATTTCAGTAGTTTGAAATCATAAGATCGCGGAACGTCGGTGTCCGCGGACACTACGCGGACAGCGGACAAGGCGGTTGCGGGTGGCACACATGAAAAGCCCGGCGGGTGCCGGGGCTTGTGGTTTGCTGCAGGTCCGGCAACAGCCTGTACTGATGCCGGGAAAGTGCTTTCCTGCACTTTCCCGGCTCGCTACGCCCGAACTCCGTTCGGGCTCCCGCTCCTCCGGTCGAGCGCAAGCGCTCGGCCGGAGCGCGATCCATCCGTGGATCGCCGATCAGAAATCCTGCTTGAAGCGGATGCCGAACGTGCGCGGCTGGCTGACGCCGGTGTAGACCTGTCCGTTCGGATACTGCGGCACCACGTTGTGCGCGCCGCAGATCGTCACCCCGCACTCGGTGAACTTGTACAGCACGGCCCGCTTGTCGAACGCGTTGTCGACGTAGGCGTCCAGCGACCAGTTGCCCTTCTGGAAACCAGCGGACAGGTCAACCGTGTTGTACGCGGGCAGGTCGCCGAGCAGGCTGCGCTCCTCGAGGCGCAGATCGGTGGTGCGCTTGCCCACGTGCACCAGCGCCGCCTGCACGAAGCCTTCGTTCTCGCCCATGTCGAAGGTGTAGCGCGCCACCAGGTTGCCCTTGAAGCGCGGCGTGATCGGCAGCTGGGTGCCCTTCGGTGCCTGCGGCCCGCTCACCACCGAACCGTCGGAGGGGTTGATCGAGCCGGCTGGACAATAGGTAACCGGGTTGCCATCGGCGCCGGTGAAGCCACAGTAATTGGCGGTCAGCTTGGCATCGTAGAACGCGACGCCCGCGCTGAGGTTCAGGTTGTAGGTGGCCTGCCAGACCAGTTGCGACTCGAGGCCCCTGATGCGCGCGGAGTTCGCGTTCTTGATGATGGTGAGCCCGTTCGGGCCGAGGATGTTGAACTGGAAGTCGTTCCAGTTCTCGCGGAACACCGCGCCGTTGAACGACAGCCGGTTGTCGAACCAGGAGGTCTTCCAGCCCAGTTCCAGGTTGGTGAGGTAATCCGCCTGGTACGGCGGCAGATTGCCGGCGCGGTTGACGCCGCCAGGGCGGTAGCCCTCGGAGCGGGTGGCGTAGACCATCGCGGTGGGCGAGATGTTCCAGGTGAGGTTGAACTTGCCCAGCGAGCCGCTCTGCTTCACCTGTTTGTTGAAATCCAGGCACGGGGCGCCGAGAAACGGCTGATTCGAGATGCAGCCGGCCTCGCCGTAGCTCGAGTTCGGCGAGAAGCCCTTGCTGAAGCCGTAGAAGCCGTACAGCTGGTTCTCGCTGCGGAAGTAGCGCCCGCCTACCGTGGCGGTGAGCGTGTCGGGAATGATGTCGTAGGACAGTTCGCCGAACACGGCCTTGTCGTAGTCGTAGCGCATCTGCCGGGTCAGCCAGATCGTGTTGGGCCAGCCGGCGACCGACAGGTCGGTGCCCAGGTTGCTGATCTGGTAGTCCTGCATGATGTCGTGCTTCTGCTTCTGCCAGAACACGCCGGCGACCAGCCGCAGGCGATCGTCGCTGGGCGAGACGATGCGCAGCTCGTGGCTGTCGTTGGCGTAGTGGTCGCGGTCGCTGATGTACTCGGACGGGTTGATCAGGTTGCCGCTGTTGTCATGGATGTAGGCGCCGTAGGAAAGCAGGGTGTCGTACCAGAACGAGTAGTCGTTGTAGTCGGTCTGCTCTTCCTGGTTGCGCCTCAGGTGCGAATAGTTGTACGTGAGGTCGAAGTTGCCGATCTTGCCCTGCACCGTCAGCGCGCCCTGCCACCAGCGATCGTCGACGCGTTCCGGGTAGAAGTGGGTGACCGCCAGGTCGCCGATGGCGGGATCGCTGGCGAAGCTGCCGTGCGTGATCGTCTGCTGCCCCATGATGGTCGGGCTGATCGACCAGTCGTCGTTGAGGTCGACCTTCAGCGCGGCGCGGGCGCCGTTGGTGTTCGCATCGTTGTAGTGCCTGCGGGCATGCCCGTGGCATTCCAGCATCGGGCCCGGCGTGCAGTCGTCGGCATTGCTGATGGTGATGCCGGACACCGGGAACGTGCGCGTGCCGGCCACGTTGTCGATGTAGCCGGCGTCGTGCTCGCGCCAGCCCACGATGCGCACGGCTGCCGCCGGGCTGAGCGGGATGTTGAGCATGGCGTCGCCCGTGTAGCCCACGCCGCCGTGCGCCACCTTGTCCACGCCAAGCTGGTAGCTCGCCGCGAAGCGGCTGGGGTCCGGCTTGTTGGTGATGATGCGCAGCGCGCCCGCCTCGGCGCTGGCGCCGTACAGCGAGCCCTGCGGCCCCGCCAGCACCTCGATGCGGGCGATGTCGTACATGTGGATGTCGAGCGGGCCCTGGATCGTGGTGACCGGTTGGTCGTCGAGGTAGACGCCCACGCTGGGCTGCGAGCCGGAGTGGTTGGTGTTGCCGCCGCTGGCCACGCCGCGCATGTAGATGGTAGCGAAACCCGGGCCGGTGGCGATGCCGCCGCCGCCCTGCTGGAAGGTGACGCTGGGCAGGTACTTCACGTAGTCGTTGAAGTTCTGCACGTGCAGCGCCTCGAGCTGGTCGTTCTCCAGCACGCCGATGCTGATCGGCACCTTCTGCAGGTTCTCGGTGCGCTTCTGCGCGGTCACTGTCACCGCGCTCAGCGTCGTGGTTTTCGGCTTCGTCTTCGCTGCCGGCGCCGCGGTGGGCGCCGCGGCCTGCCCTGCATCCTGCGCCAGTGCCGGCGCGGCGATGGCCAGGCAGATCGCCGCCGCCAGTGGCAGCCTGGCCACCCTGGCCCGCGGCATTCCCGTGATCCGTTTCAACTTGTTCGTGTGCATAAACCCTCCCCAGGCAAGTCCACGACTATCGATCGGTATCGAACCCCTACATCCCCTCCGGCGCCTCCGGATAGCTCCCCAGCACCGGCCCCAACGCCGACGCCAGCGGCTCCAGCCACGCCTCGTAATGCCGCCAGTGGTCCACCCCTTCGCGGTAGATCGGCTGGCGTACCTGTTCCGAACTGGCCGTGCGCACCGGCCGCGTGTTCTCGAAGAAACGCAGGCAGGACGCCTCGAACGGCAGGCCACAGTAGTCGAGCAGCCGGCGCACTTCGTCCTCGGTGTCTTCGACCATGCGCTCGTACACCACGCGATGCACGCGCCCCGGCAGCACGGCGTCGAAATGCGCCATCAGCGCCGCGTAGTCGCGGTAGTAGCGGCCTATGTCCTCCAGCCCGTAGCTGAAGCCCTGGCCACGCGCGAAGTGCTGCTTGAAGACCGAGAAGCCGCAGGCCAGCGGGTGCCGGCGCGCGTCGATGATCTTCGCGTTCGGCAGCATCAGCTGGATCAGGCCGATGTGCATGAAATTGTTCGGCATCTTGTCGATGAACAGCGGTGCCGCGGTCTTGCGCTGGATGCGGGTGTGCGCCAGGTAGCGCTCGCCGAGCGCGCGCAGCGCATCGGCGTCGAGCGCCGCCAGCGCGGCGTGGTAGGGCATCGCATCGTCGACATCACCCTGCTCGCGCAGCAGGCGTGTGATCGAGATGATCTCCGGCAGCTCCATCGTGCCTTCGACCTGGCTGTGGCTGGAAAGGATCTGCTCGATCAGGGTGGAGCCGGCGCGCGGCAGGCCGACCACGAAGATCGGATCGGGCGCCGGGCAGCCGGCGCCGGCGCGTGCGGCGAAGAACTCGCGCGTGTAGTGTTCTCGGATGTGGCGCACCCGCGCGCTGGTGTCGTCGGCGCTGTAATGCAGTTGCGTGCGGCGGATCGCGTTGCCGCGTGCGTAATGATGGAACGACGGCTCGTACTCGCCGGCATCCTCCAGCGCCTTGCCGACGGCGAATTCCAGGTGCAGGCGGTCGTCCTCGCCGAGGTCGGCACGCGCCAGCTGCCCGCGCATCGTGGCCAGTTCGCCGGCGTTGAAGCGGAAGGTCTTGAGGTTGGCCAGGCTCCACCAGACCTCGCCGAACGAGGGCTCGAGCTCCAGGCTGCGCCGGTACGCGGCGATAGCCCGATCGGTGTGCCCTGCAGTCTTCAGCGCATGGCCCTGGCTCACCCACAGTTTCGGGTTGTCCGGGTAGCGCTCCAGCAACGCGGCATAGATGGCTATCGCCTGTTCGTAATCGCCCGTGCGGCACAGCACCGCCGCCTTGAGATTGCGGTTGCCGGCATCTTCCGGAGCGTCCGCCAGCAGGCGCTCGATTTCCGCCAGCGCCTGCTCCGGCCGGTTGCTGCGATGCAGGACCAGCGCGTAGTTGCGTCGCGCCTCGCGGAAGCCGGGGGCCAGCTCCAGGCAGCGCTCGAGCAGGTGCAGCGCGTCCTCGTTGCGGTCCAGCCGGGCGGCGAGTTCGGCGAACATGCGGATCGCCGCCACGTCGGTGGGCGCCCGCCGCAGCTGTGCACGCAGCAGCGCCTCGGCCTCGGGGATGCGGTTTTCGGCCAGGGCCACGGCCGCGGCCATCAGCTGCGGGTCACGGGTGGCATGGCGCACGTGGCTGACGTAGGCCGCATCGGCTGCCTCACGTTCACCGGCTGCCATCAGGCAATCCCCGAGCGCGCGCCAGGCCTGTGGCAGATCGGGCTTGAGCGCCACCGCGCGGCGCAGCGCGGCGATCGCTTCCTGTCTGCGGCCGCTGCGCTCCAGGGCCAGCCCCAGGTCGAAATGGACCGCCGCGGCGTTCGGCTGCGCCTGCGCCAGCGGCACCAGGATGGCCAGCGCAGCGGGCAGGTCGTCCTGCCGCAAACGCGCCGCCGCCAGCAGCTGAAGGGCCCGCGGATGGCCGTGGGCCACCTGCAGGATTTCGTCGAGCTGTTCGGCTGCCAGTGCCGGATCGCGCTCCAGCAATCGCGCGGCGTGGGCCAGCGCCTGCTCCAGCGTGCCGGTGGCGGCGACCTCCGTCATGCGCCGGCTTGCCGCAACGATGGGGCCAACGCACGCGGAACGATTTCCGCACGGCACGACAGGAACACGGCGCGTGGCATGGGCGACGGCAGCTCCTCACGGGATTCACGGCAATCTAGCACCCGGATCCGGCCGGCAGATAGTGGCGCGGCCACGGCACCGAAGCGGTGGACACACTCGCCGGGATCGGACATACACTGCCGGGAACGCGCGGCGCATGGATGCCGCCGGAACGACGGCCCGCCGCGCCCATGCCACCCGGGGGAACGAAACCGTCATGTCTGCCGACACCCGCGTCGAGGAACTCAACCGCGCCCACGCCCTGCCCGCGCGCTACTACGCCGGCGACGCGATGCTGGCGATGGAACAGCGCGCGGTGTTCGCGCGCAGCTGGCAGCTGGTGGCGCACCAGGGGCAGCTGGCCGAACCCGGCGACCACGTGGTCGAGCAGATCGCCGGCGTGCCTGTGCTGCTGGTGCGTGGACAAGACGACGTGCTGCGCGCGTTCCCCAACGTGTGCCGCCATCGCGCCGGCCCACTGGCGTTGTGCAGCGGCAAGGGCATCCGCGCCCTGCACTGCAAGTACCACGGCTGGACCTACACGCTTGAAGGCCAGCTGCGCAGCGCGCCGGAGATGCAGGACGCCGGCGACTTCAAGGTCGAGGACATCCGCCTGCCGCCGCTGCGCGTGCACGAATGGCAGGGCCTGGTGTTCGTGGCGCTGGACCCGGAAGTACCGGCGTTCGAGGAGGTCTATGGCGGCATCGCCGAACGCATCGCGCCGATCGACCTGGCGGCGATGCGCTACCTGCGCCGCGACAGCTACGAGGTGGCCTGCAACTGGAAGGTCTACGTCGACAACTTCCTCGAGGGCTACCACCTGCCGCACGTGCATCCGGGCCTGTCGCGCGTGCTGGATTACCGCGCCTACGACACCGAGCTGTTCGCGTGGCAGTCGCTGCAGTCCTCGCCGCTGCGCAACAGCGGCGACATCTACGGCGACGGCCAGGCGTTCTACTACTTCGTCTACCCCAACGTGATGCTCAACATCATGCCGGGACGCCTGCAGACCAACCGCATCCTGCCGCTGGGGCCGGACCGCTGCCGCGTCGAGTTCGACTACTACTACGCGCAGGACGAGGGCGCCCAGGCGCGCATCGCCGCCGACCAGACCTTCAGCGACGAGGTGCAGCACGAGGACATCACGATCTGCGAGGCGGTGCAGAAGGGGCTGGCCTCCGGCCACTACGTGCCAGGCCGGCTGAACCCGAAGCGCGAGAGCGGCGTGTGGCATTTCCAGAACCTGCTGCGCGCGGCCTACGCCGGACCCACCGGGGAGTCCGCATGAGCGGCAATGCAGCCGCCGCGCACGGCGAGCGCAAGATCGGCTTCTGGACCTGCACGGCGCTGGTGATCGGCAACGTGATCGGCATGGGCATCTTCGTGCTGCCCGCCTCGCTGGCGCCTTACGGCTTCAATGCGCTGATCGGCTGGGTCATCGTGCTGGCAGGCTGCCTGGTGCTGGCCCGCGTGTTTTCGCAACTGGCCCAGGCCTTGCCCGACGTCCGCGGACCCTACGGCTACATCAGCCGCACGCTCGGCGGGCTGACGGCGTATCTGGCGCTGTGGGCGTACTGGGTGGCGGTGTGGCTGACCAATTCCGCGCTGGCGACGGGCGTGGTCGGCTACCTGATCGTGGTGTTCCCGCCGCTGGGCGCGCTGCCGCCGATGTGGTTCGCGCAGGGTCTGCTGTGGGCGATGGTGGCGGTCAACCTGTGCGGCGTGCGCAGCAGCGGCGGCATGCAGATCCTCACCACCGTGCTGAAGCTGCTGCCGATGCTTGCGATCGCGCTGCTGGGTGGCTGGTTGCTGCTGACCTCGCCGGCAAGCTACACCGCGCACCTGCCCGCCACGCCGGTCACCCTGGGCAGCGTGACCGCGGCCTCGACCATTGCCCTGTTCGCGATGATCGGCGTCGAGTCGGCCAGCGTGCCGGCGTCGCGCGTGGACAATCCGGCGCGCACCATCCCGCGCTCCACCATGGTCGGCGCCATATTGACCGCGGCCATCTACATCATCGTTTCGGCCGTGCCGCTGCTGCTGATCCGGCAGCAGGAGCTGGCCGACGCCAGCGCACCGTTCGCGCTGCTGATGGATCGCTACGCCATCGCCGGCTCCGGGCGCTGGCTGGCGCTGTTCGTGGCGATCAGCGGACTGGGCGCGCTCAATGGCTGGACCCTGCTGGCAGGCGAGCTGACCTGCACGATGGCCGGCAACGGTGTGCTGCCGGCCGTGCTGGCGCGCCACAACCGCCAGGGCACCCCGGTGCTGGCACTGCTCGTCACTGGCGCACCGGCCTCGGCCATGATCGCGATGAGCTACAGCAAGTCGCTGGTGTCCGCGTTCACCTTCCTCACGCGGGTGGGAACGGCCGCCAGCCTGCCGCTCTACCTGTGCTGCGGGCTGGCGCTTGCCGTGCTCTGGCGCAGGCGCCATGCCTCCTGCGCCACGCGCCAGACCATCGTCGTCGCGGGCGCCTGTGTGCTGTTCATGGCGTTCGCCTTCGTCGGTACCGGCCGTGAGCCCCTCCTGTACGCGCTGGGGCTGGGCGTGGCGGGCCTGCCGCTGTATGCGCTGATGCGCCTGCGCCACCGCGCCGATCCGTCCGTCGGAGTACTGCCGGAATGAGGGACCCACGCTACGACATCCTGTTCGAGCCCGTGAAGATCGGCCCGGTCACCGCGAAGAACCGCTTCTTCCAGGTGCCGCATTGCAACGGCATGGGTCACGCGATGCCGCTGGCGCATGCGGCGATGCGCGAGACCAAGGCCGAGGGCGGCTGGGCGGTGGTCTCCACCGAGGAGTGCGAGATCCACCCGAGCGGCGATCTCACGCCCTACGTCGAGGCACGGCTGTGGGACGATCGTGACATCCCCGCGCTGGCGCTGATGTGCGACAAGGTGCACGCGCACGGCGCGCTGGCCGCGCTGGAGCTGACCCACAACGGCCCCACCGCGTCGAACCTGTATTCGCGCGAGGTGCTGATCGCGCCGTCGCCGCAGCCCACCAAGTACGGCTATCCGCACCAGGCGCGCGCGATGACGCTGCACGACATCCGCGAGTACCGGCGCTGGCACCGCGAGGCGGCGATTCGCGGCAAGCGTGCCGGCATGGACATCATCTACGTCTACGCCGCGCACGACTTGTCGCTGGCGATGCACTTCCTGCAGCGTCGGCGCAACCAGCGCAGCGACGAGTACGGTGGCTCACTGGAGAACCGCGCGCGCCTGCTGCGCGAGGTGCTGGAAGACACGAAGGAGGCGGTGGGCGACCGCTGCGCGGTGGCGCTGCGCTTCGCCGTCGACGAACTGCTCGGCCCGGGCGGCGTGGAACTGGCCGAGGCGCAGGACATCGTGGGCATGCTGGCCGAGCTGCCGGATCTGTGGGACGTGAACCTCGCCGCCTGGTACAACGACTCGGTGCCTTCGCGCTTCGCCGCCGAGGGCGCGCAGGAGCCGTTCATCGCCTTCGTCAAGAAGACCACCACCAAGCCGGTGGTGGGCGTGGGCCGCTTCACCTCGCCCGACACCATGGTGTCGCAACTGAAACGCGGCGTGCTGGACATGATCGGCTGCGCACGCCCGTCGATCGCCGATCCGTTCCTGCCGCGAAAGATCGAAGAGGGACGCGCCGACGACATCCGCGAGTGCATCGGCTGCAACGTCTGCGTCTCCGGCGACATGACCATCTCGCCGATCCGCTGCACGCAGAACCCGAGCATGGGCGAGGAATGGCGCAAGGGCTGGCACCCGGAACGCATCGCGCCGAAACGCTCGGCGGCACGCGTGCTGGTAGTCGGCGCCGGCCCGGCCGGGCTGGAGGCCGCGCGCGCGCTGGGCCAGCGCGGCTACGAGGTGAGCCTGGCCGAGGCGCGCAAGGAGCTGGGCGGTCGCGTCAGCCGCGAATCACGCCTGCCCGGGCTGGCCGAATGGGCACGCGTGCGCGACTGGCGCACGGGCCAGATCAACAAACTGGCGAACGTGGCCGTCTATCTCGATTCGGCGTTGAGCGCACAGGACGTGCTCGACTTCGGCGCCGAACACGTGGTGCTGGCCACTGGCTGCCACTGGCGCCGCGACGGCTACGGCCGCAGCCACGGCTTCGACATCCCCGGCTTTGCCGACGGCGCACGCATCTATACGCCCGACGACCTGATGGACGGCCGCCTGCCGGAAGGCCGCGTGGTGGTGTTCGACGACGACGGCTACTACCACGCCAGCGTCACCGCCGAACTGCTGCGCCTGCGCGGCTGCGAGGTGATCCACCTCACGCCCGAGGACAGCCTCGCGCCGTGGACGCTGAACACGCTGGACTACCGGCATGTGCGCAAGCGGATGGCCCAGCTCGGCATCGAGGCGCTGGTGTCGCACGACATCGTCGGCTACGCCGGCGGCTCGCTTACCGTCGAGGACGTATGGACCCACCGGCAGCGCGAACTGGCCTGCGACGCCGTGGTCACCGTCACCGCCCGCCTGCCCGACGATGCGTTGTTCCGGGAATTGCAGCAGCGCGAAACGGAATGGGCCGATGCCGGCATCCGCACGCTGCGCTGCATCGGCGATGCCGAAGCGCCGGGTCTGATCGCGCATGCGGTCTACGCCGGCCACCGCTACGCCCGCGAGTTGCAGGAGCCTCTCACCGGCGAGGTCGCGTTCAAGCGGCATTTCCACTCGATCGACGCCGACGACCTGCGGCGTCCACGCGGCTAGCTGTCCAAGGCCAGGCCCTCGGCCCGCGCGATGCCACGCGCGATCCCGTCGCCCAATGCGGAAATGCCCGTCGCGGGCAGCGCGTCCAGCAGATCGAGTCCGGCTATCCGATGGCAACGGAATTCCAGCAGCCGCGCCACCGAGATGTACCCGTCGTCGGGCTGCGGCCCGTGCGCGGCCTGCACCGCCATGCCTGCCGCCAGCAAGGCATCCCAGCCCAGGTAATCACTGTCCGGCAGCAGGTGCAGGCGGGCGCACAGGCGGCCGTCGCGCGCGCGGCATTCCAGCCATTCGTGCGGACCGTCGCTGCCGATCGCGCTGGCCGCGACCAGCCAATGCACGCGCAGCAAGGGCGCCAGTTCGCGGCACCCGGCCAACAGACCGGGTACGGTCGCACCCGACGCCACGGGCGCTACGTACGGCATGTACAGCACGGGTCCCGTGGCCGACAGGTGGCGCGCCAGCAGCTGCGGCACGATCCGCAAGCACCGACGCTCCACCTCGATGCCCGCGGCACGCGGACAGAGATGGGCAACATGAGTAGCCAGCCAACCGAACATCATGGTCTCCGTCGTCGGATGGGCTGGCGGTTGCGCGGACTATGGCAAGGGCTGGCGATTGCACACGTCCATCCCGCAAGCGGGAGAGCCGTGGGTCGGGCCTCAGCTCGACAAGTCGGCCTTGCCGGGCTGAAGTCCGACCAGCTGGTTCAGGTGGGAGCGGGTGCGTGGATGCGCATTGCCACCCGTCCGGAGGCTTCCGGGACTTACTTCGTGAGGATCAGCTTGTCGTTGCGGGTAAGCCGCAGGTGGTACTCGCTGCCCTGGTGCTGGATCACCAGTTCGCGCCCGCCTTCCAGCAGCGACTGGCTGCTGATGCGGCGCACGAGCGGCGTGGCTTCGGTCGCGTGGGGCCGCAGCGAAAGACGCGGCAGCGGATGGGCGAGCCGGCTGGCGGCAACCGGCAGACTCAAGGTGGTGGCGATCGACATGGACGACTCCGCATGAGTTTCAGGCGAAGTTGATGATAATGATTCTCATTAAACTGTCAACCGACGCGACAGGCGGCATCCTGGGTTTCAGTCCACCGCCTGTGCGATGCGCTGGCGCATAGCCTCATCCAGCTTCGGCAGCACATCCAGCGCGCCAAGGTTGTGTTCCAGCTGTTCCAGCCGGCTCGCCCCCAGCATCACCGTGGACACGTGCGGATTGGCCAGGCACCAGGCGATCGCCAGTTGCGCGGTGCTGCAGCCCAGCTCGTCGGCGAGCGGCCGCAGCCGGCGCACCTTCGCCACACGCTCGCCCTGCTCGCCTAGCACCTTGTCGTGCAGCCACGCATAGTCAGGATGCGCCAGCCGCGAATCGGCCGGCACGCCGTCGTCGTACTTGCCGCTGAGCAGGCCCGAGGCCAGTGGCGACCAGATCGTGGTGCCCAGCCCGAAGTCCTCGTACAGCGGGGCGTATTCCACCTCGACCCGCTCGCGATGCAGCAGGTTGTATTGCGGCTGCTCCATCGTCGGCGCCGTCAGGTGGTTCTCGCGCGCCACGCGATGCGCCTCGCGGATCGCCTCGGCGGGCCACTCGCTGGTGCCCCAGTACAGCACCTTGCCCTGGCGCACCAGCAGGTCCATCGCCGCCACGGTCTCCTCTATCGGTGTGTCCTCGTCCGGGCGATGGCAGAAGTAGAGGTCCAGGTAATCCACGCGCAATCGCGACAACGCCTGGTGGCAGGCCTCGATCACGTGCTTGCGCGACAGCCCGCGCTGGGTCGGCTTCGGATGGTCGTACGCACCGAAGAACACCTTGCTGGACACGCACCAGCTGTCGCGCGGGAAGCGCAGGTCGGCCAGCACGTCGCCCATCAGCGACTCGGCCACGCCGTTGCCGTAGGTCTCGGCGTTGTCGAAGAAGTTCACCCCGCGATCCCAGGCCAGCGCCAGCATCTCGCGCGCCAGCGAACGCCCCACGCTCTTGCCGAACGTGGCCCAGGCGCCGAAGGAAAGGACGGAAAGTGGCAGGCCGGAACGGCCGAGGCGGCGGTATTGCATGGGGAACTCCATCGACAGGCAAAGCAAAGGCGATCGGCGCATGCCGGTCCCCCGCATGCTGCGTCGGCACATCGGGCCGATGCAAGCCTTGCACGTCCGCGCTTTGCCGCACGTGCGATGCGACCAGGCAGACAAGGTCGCCCCGCCCCCATCAGATCATATTTGAACAATCAAGTCATATTTGAATATAGTCGTCCTTCCAGATGCCACGGCATCCACTCGCGGAGGCCCGTTCCATGGATCGTCGCCGTTTCCTGCTCGCCGGCTCGGCCGCCGCTTCGCTGGGCGCACTCGGTCTCACCCGCCTCGGCCGTGCCGACGCCGCACCATCGCCTGCCGCCGGCGGACCACGACCGCGCCCCACGCCGCAACAACTGCGCTGGCAGCGCGACGAGCTGGCGATGTTCGTGCATCTCACGGTGAACACTTTCACCGGCAAGGAATGGGGCGACGGCACCGAGTCGCCGACGATCTTCAACCCGCGCAAGCTGGACGCGCGGCAGTGGGCACGCACGGCGAAGCAGGCCGGCTTCCGCAGCATGATCCTGACCGCCAAGCACCATGACGGCTTCTGCCTGTGGCCCACCGCCACCACGCAGCACTCGGTGAAAAGCAGCCCCTGGAAGAACGGCCACGGCGACGTGGTGCGCGAGTTCACCGACGCCTGCCGCGCCGAGGGCCTGGGCGCCGGCCTCTACCTGTCGCCGTGGGATCGCAATGCGAAGGTCTACGGCAGCGGCGAGGCCTACAACGACTACTACATCACCCAACTCACCGAACTGCTCACGCACTACGGCAGGATCGTGGAGGTGTGGTTCGACGGCGCCAACGGCGAAGGCCCGAACGGCCGCAAGCAGGCCTACGACTGGCCGCGCATCCATGCCACCGTGCGCAAGCTGCAACCCGGCGCGGTGATGTTCTCCGACGCCGGCCCCGACGTGCGCTGGATCGGCGACGAGAAAGGCGTGGCCGGTGAAACCTGCTGGTCCAGCATCGACCCGGCCAGTGTGCCCTACCCCGGCTATGACCGCCCGTGGGTGGGCGACCTGCTTGGGCACGGCGACCCGCACGGCGGCGCATGGCGCCCCGGCGAATCGGACGTGTCGATCCGCCCCGGCTGGTTCTGGCACCCCGAGCAGAACGACCAGGTGCGCACGCCGGACGGCCTGATGGAGCTGTACTTCAGCTCGGTGGGCCGCAACAGCAAGCTGCTGCTCAACGTGCCGCCGAACCGCGACGGCCTGTTCGATCCCGAGGACGTCGCCTCGCTGCAGGGCTTCACCGCGAAGCGCACGGCGCTGTTCGCCGCCAACCTGCTGCAGGGTGCCACGGTGCGCGCCAGCAGCAGCGATATCGCGCACCCGGCATCCAGCGTGCTCGACGCCAACCCCGACGCGTACTGGAGTGCCACGCGCAGCGCGCGCAATGCCTGGCTCGAAATCGAACTGCCGCGCGAAACCGAATTCGACACGCTGGAACTCGGCGAGGCCGTTGCCCTCGGCCAGCACATCGCCAACTACCGCGTGGAACGCTGGGACGGCAGCGCGTGGCAGCCGCTCAGCTGGGGCACCACCATCGGCCACAAGAAACTCGCGCGCTTCGATCCGGTGCGCACGAGCCGGCTGCGCGTGCTGCTGGAATTCGCCTACGACACGCCGCGGCTGGCGCGCGTGGCCGCATATCGCGGCCCGGACCGCAGCTACGGGCCGGGGCACAACGAGAAGTGATGCCGGCTCAGGCGCCCTCGGCCACGTAGGCCGCCAGCGCCTCGAACAGGTAGTCGTAGACCAGCCGCACGCGGCGGTTCGCGCGCTGGTCTTCGTGCATCACCAGCCAGGTGTCCAGATCCAGCCCGAACGCCTCGGGCAAGACCGGCACCAACTGGCGCTCGCGGCGGGCGAGCGCGCGCTGGCATGCACCGATGCCGTAACCGGCGCGCAGCGCAGCCAGTTGCGCCAGCGGGCTGTCGGTGCGCAGCGCGAAATGCTCGCGCGCATACACCTCGCCGCCCGGCACGCGGCCGCGCATCGCACGCAGGGCCGGCGTCTCGCGGTCGAAACCGATCAACGCGTGCTGCCGCAACTCGGCCAGCGTCTGCGGCGTGCCGTGCGCCTTCAGGTAGCGCCGGTGCGCGAACAGCCCCAGCCCGATCGCACCGACGCGCCGCGCCACCAGCGCGGCCTGGCTGGGCCGCAGCATGCGCACGGCGATGTCCGCGTCCTTGCGCAGCAGGTCCTCGGTGGCATCAGACAGCGACAGCTCGATCACGATGCCCGGCTGCTGCCGGCGCAGGTCGGCCAGCATCGCGGGCAGCACCTCGCCGCCGATCACCTCGCTGCAGGTGATGCGCACCACGCCGCGCACTTCCTGCCGGCTGCCCGTGGCCGCGCGCCGCAATGCGGCCGACGCGGCGGCCATGCCGCGCGCGTGTTCGGCCAGTTCGGCGCCTACTTCGGTCAACACCAATCCCTGTTGCGAGCGGGTGAACAGGGCCACGCCCAGCGCCGCTTCCAGTTGCCGCACGTGCCGCCCCAGGCTGGGCTGGGTCATGCCCAGCCTGCGCGCCGCCGCGGACAGGCTGCCTTCGCCCGCCACCGCGAGGAAGGAACGATAGAGATCCCAGCCGGGCTCGTCGGCATCCATGCATTTATTTATAGCAGATGTTAGATGTTGGGCAATTTTCAAATATCACATTCCGCGTCAGGCTGGCTCCACCCATCGATTCCGACCAAGTCTGGAGTACGGCCATGAACACATCGAAGACAGCCCTGATCCTCGGCGCCACCGGCGGCGCGGGCGGCGAGATTGTCGCGGCCCTGTTGCGGCGCGGCTGGACGGTGCGCGCGCTTGTGCGCAACGTCACGCGACCCGGCCTGGACCCGCGCATCGACTGGCGCGAAGGCGACGCGATGCTCGCCGGCGACGTGGCGCAGGCCGCCGCCGGCGTGGACGTGCTGGTCCACGCGGTGAACCCGCCGGGCTACCGCGACTGGGACAAGCGGGTGCTGCCGATGCTGGACAACAGCCTGGCCGCGGCCCGCGCCAACGCGGCACGCCTCGTGCTGCCGGGCACGGTCTACAACTACGGCCCCGATGCCTTTCCCCTGCTTGCCGAGGACGATCCGCAGCAGCCGCTGACCCGCAAGGGCGCGATCCGCGCGGCGATGGAGCGGCGGCTGGCCGAGGCCACGGACGTGCGCAGCCTGATCCTGCGCTGTGGCGACTTCTTCGGGCCGCGGGCGGGCAACAACTGGTTCGCGGCGATGATCAAGCCCGGCCACCCCGCGCGCAGCCTGCTGTACCCGGGACGCCGCGGCCTGCCCCACGCCTGGGCCTACCTGCCCGACGTGGGCGAGACGGTGGCGCGGCTGCTGGAGCGCGAGAGCGAACTGGAACGCTTCGCCCGCTTCCACTTCGCCGGCCACTTCATGGACGACAACGCCCTGCTCGCTACCGTGCGCCGCGCTACCGGAAATGCGGCGTTGCCGCTGCGCGCCTTCCCGTGGTGGCTGACGCGGCTGACCGCGCCGTTCGTGGTGCTGATGCGCGAACTGCGCGAGATGCGCTACCTGTGGCGCGAGCCGCTGCAGCTGGACAATCGCCGGCTGCTGGCGTGGCTGGGCGAGGAGCCGCGCACGCCACTGGACCAGGCCGTCGAAACCACCCTGCGCGGCTTCGGCTGCACGGAGTAAGTGCCTCAGCGCAGCAAGTGCAGCGCGATTGCCAACACCGCCGCAGCGAACACGCCGGCGATCACGTCGTCCACCATCACGCCCAGGCCACCCTTGAGGCGGCGGTCGAACTCGCGGATCGGCCACGGCTTCCACACGTCGAACAGGCGGAACAGTGCGAAGCCGGCGGCCACCGCCCACCACGGCGCCAGCAGCGCGGGCAGCAAGGCGATCCACTGGCCAACGAATTCGTCCCACACCAGAGCGCGGTGGTCATCCACGCCCAGCGCGCGGCCGGCCATCTCGCAGGCCCATACGCCCAGCGCGAAACCCAGCACGATCACCAGCAGGTTGAGCGGCAGCGACAGCTCACGCAGCAGCAGCCACGGCAGGATCGCCGCCAGCGAGCCGAACGTCCCCTGCGCCACCGGCGCGAGGCCGGAGCCGAGACCGCAGGCGATCCAGCCCGCGGGCGTGGCGAGCAGCGCACGGCGTTGCGCACGAGTGAGGGTCTTGCGTTCGGCGGAAGCAGTCATGTGGTGTCCCAACAATGGCGCAACGAAACGTGCATGCGGGTCGGGCGTAGGTCGGGCTTCAGCCCGACTTG
>DATEKS010000059.1:0-20466 GCA_035277325.1 Rhodanobacter sp. | reverse complement strand
TCGATGCGGCCGGCGCGCAGCGCCTCGTCGCCCTGTTGCAGGGCGGTGTCGAGCGCGGCGCTGTCCTGCTGCTGTGCCTGCGCGCGGGCGGCGCGCAGGCCGGGCAGCGCGGCATTGTTCGGCTGCAGCGCGGCGAGCTGTTCGATGTCGGCGTCGGCGGCGTTGCCGTCCTTCGCGTCCAGCGCCTTCTGCGCCTGCGCGGCCAGCGCATCGCCGACCTGATCCAGGCCGTGGCGTGCCACCGCGTTGCCGGGATCGGCCGCCAGCACCTGCCGGTACAGCGCGCCGGCGCCATGCTCGCCGCCGTACTGGCCGGCGGCATAGGCCTGCTGCGCCTGGTCCACCAGGGTCGGGACCTGCACTTGCGAGCCATGTTTCGCGGCGATCATCCGGTCGAGCCGGTCGACGTCGCTGCCGCCGCCCAGCAGTTCGCGAGCCACTGCGGCCTTCTGCGCGGCGGCGTCGAGCTGGCCGGCCTGCAGTGCGGCGTCGGCCTGCGAGATTTCGGCCATGCCGACCTGGTGCAGGCCGTTTCGCGCGGCGTCGTTGTCGGGCTCCAGCGCCATCGCGGCCTGGAACAGTTCGCGCGCGCTGCTGCCGTCGTTGCCGTCGAGGTGGCCGGCGGCCAGCGCCTGCTGTGCACGGCTGAGCATGTCATTGAGTTCGGTGCGCGGCAGCAGGCTGCGCAGATGGTTCTGCTCGATCCACACGCCGCCCACCACGCCGATCAGCGCTAGCACCAGCACGGACACCAGCCAGACGCGACGACGGGGGCTGCGCGACAACTTCGAGGCGCGTCGCCAGCGGCGCTGCCCGGCGTCGGGCCAGTCGTGCGGTTCGATGTCCAGCGGGGGCTGGTCATCGCGCTGCGCGCTGCGACGCGGCGATTCGCCGAGCCCGCCGAGATCGCCCAGCGTGGGCTCGGTACGTCCGCGGTGGTCGGATTCGTGCTGGTCGCGGCGTCCACTCATGGGGTTTGGCAATTGGTGGGAAAGGTTGAACAGCCTGCTTTTTGCCCGTCGTTCCCGCAAGCAGGAGGCGCTTCACGACAGTGAAGCCGGTCATCCAGTGACGTTGCGTTCAATGGATTGAAGGCGTCGGGTCCCGGCCTTCGCCGGGATGACAAGCAAATCAGGGGTTCCGGCGACTTGCTGCAGCTTAGCATTGCGCCGCCGCATCGCCGCGCCTGGCACGAACGCGCGTTCAGGCAGGTGTGCGGGAGCCGCCGATGCGGCGCGCCTCCAGCACGTTCGGCAGCGCCAGCAAGCGGCCGAGCAGGGTGGACAGCTGCTCGAAATCGCGTACGCGCAGGGCGAAGCGCATCTCCACCTCGCCGCTTTTCGCAAGGGCGCGGCTGGAGGAGGCGAGGATCGGCGTGCCGGCGTTGCTGATCACGCCGGTGACGTCCTTCTGCAGGCCCTTGCGGTCGTAGCCGCGCAGCTCGATGTCCACTTCGTAGGCCTGGGCACCGGCCTTGCCCCAGCTCACCTCGATCACCCGGTCCGGATCGCGCCGTGCCAGACGCGCGAGGCTGGCGCAGTCGGCGCGATGCACCGACACGCCGCGGCCACGGGTGATGAAGCCGCGCACCGGGTCGCCCGGCAGCGGCTGGCAGCAGCGCGCCAGCGTGGTGAGCAGGTTGCCGATGCCCTCGATGCTGAGCGCGCCGGGGTCGCGCGCCGGTGCCGGCCGCGGAGGTGCCAGCGGCACGGAGTCGTCTTCTTCAAGCGGCTGCGCGATTTCCTGCAGCGCGCGCGCGACCTGGCCCGTGCTGATCTCGTTGAGCGCCAGCGCCACCAGTAGCTCGTCCTGGGTCTTCAGGTGGAAGTGCGCGGGCAGCTTCGCCAGGTCGACCTCGGGCAGGGCGAGGCGCTTCAGTTCGCGCTCGAACATCACGCGGCCCACCGCGAGGTTGGCGTCGTGCGCCAGCCGGCGGAACCAGGCGCGCACCTTGTCGCGCGCCCGCGCGCTGTTGAGGTAGCCGTGGTGCGGCGACAGCCAGTCGCGGCTGGGCTCGGCCTGCTTCGCGGTGAGGATCTCCACGCGGTCGCCGCTCTGCGGCTGGAAGGTGAGCGGCACGATGCGGCCGTTGACCTTGGCGCCGCGGCAGCGGTGACCCACCTCGGTGTGCACGTGGTAGGCGAAGTCCAGCACCGTGCCGCCGTGTGGCAGGTCCACCACTTCGCCGCGCGGGGTGAGCAGGTAGACGCGGTCCTCCATCAGCTCGGTGCGCAGGTCGGCGGCCAGCGCGCCCTCGTCCTCGCCGCGCGTCTCCAGCAGCTTGCGCATCCAAGCCACCTTGGCCTCGAATTCGGCATCGGCGCCGCCGCCCTCCTTGTAGCGCCAGTGCGCGGCCACGCCCAGCTCGTTGTCGCGGTGCATCTGGTGGGTGCGGATCTGCACTTCCAGCGTCTTGTCGCGCGGGCCGATCACCGCGGTGTGCAGCGAGCGGTAACCATTGCCCTTGGGGCGCGCGAGGTAGTCGTCGAACTCGCGCGGCAGGTGCGGCCACAGCGTGTGCACCACGCCCAGCGCGGCGTAGCAGTCGGCCACCGTGTCCACCAGCACGCGCACCGCGCGGATGTCGTACAGCTCGGCGAACTCCACGCCCTTTTTCTGCATCTTCTTCCAGATGGAATAGATGTGCTTCGGCCGCCCGGCCAGTTCGGCCTTGATCCCGGCGGCGGCGAGCGCCCGGCCCAACTCGTCCAGCGATTCGCGGATGAAGGCTTCGCGGTCGGCGCGGCGCTCGTCGAGCAGTTTCGCGATGCGCCGGTAGACATCCGGCTGCAGGTGGCGGAAGGCGAGATCCTCCAGCTCCCACTTCAGCTGCCAGATGCCGAGGCGGTTCGCGAGCGGCGCGTGGATGTCGCGGGTGAGCCGCGCCAGTTCCTGCCGCTCGGCTTCGGGCAGCGAAGCCGCCGCGCGCATGCGCGCAAGCTGGCGCGCCAGCAGCACGAACACCACGCGCAGGTCGCGGATGATCGCCAGCAGCAGCCGGCGCAGGCCTTCGGAGCCGCCGTCCTGCGTACGCTGCGCGTGCAGTGCCCACACCTGTTCGGCCGCCTGCTGGCCTTCAACCAGTCGGCGGACTTCCTCCGGCAGCCGTGGCGCCTGCGCTTGCCACAGCGCCGCATCGGCGCGCGACAGCGCGAACCACAGCGCCGCCGCCTGGGTGGGCATGTCGCAACCGAGCATGGCCAGCAGGTCGAGCACGTCGGCGCACTCGGCCTGATCCACCGCACGCTCCATGCAGGCATCCACCGCCGCGGCCAGCGCAGGCGGCAGCGTGCCGGCGCGGTCGCGCCAGGCTTGCAGGCGGGTGGATGGCGAGGGCGTGGTCATGGCCGGCAACGCGTTGGGGATGGCCCATTCTAGGCGATCGGCGATGCCTGGCTTTGCCGCCGCCCGGCATGCAGAATCGCAGCTTTTCCCATCCCGTCGACCGGACTGGTTCCATGCGTTGGTTGCGATCCCTGCTGGCGGCGGCGCTGGCCGCCGGCGTCACCCTGCTCGGCGCGTGGCTGCTGGTGGCGTGGAGCGACGCGGGCGCGCCGTCGCCCACCGACTTTGCGCGGCAACATCCGGCGCTGGGTGCGGCCTTCGGCGTGCTGTCCACCCTGGTCGTGGTGGTGTCGGCGTTGCTGCAGCGGCGCAAGCGCAGCTCACGTTGACGCCAACGACTCCAGTGCCTTCGCGAGGCGCTTCGCCGACACCGGCTCGGCGGTCTTCAGTTCCTGCGCGAACAGCGACACGCGCCATTCCTCGATCAGCCAGCGCAGTTCGTCCAGTCCCTCGCTGCCGGCGACGCGGTGCTTCAGGTACTCGCGCCAGTAGGGCAGCACCTGCAGCATGCGTTGCTGGTCCTTGGCAGGATCCTGGCGCAGGCGTTCGCCGCGCAGGCGCATCGCCTTGAGGTAACGCGGGTAGTGTGCCAGCCGCTCCGGCGGCAGCTCGCGCAGGAAGCCGGGCGTGAGCAGGGCGTCGAGTTGTTCGCGCAGGTCGTCGTAGCTGGCGCGGGCGAAGCCCAGCAGCGGCGGCTGCAGCCACGGCCGCAGTTCGGCCTGCGCCTCGATGATGGGTTCGGCGAGCTTCAGCCGCTCGACGGCGCTGGCGAACAGTTCGCGCGCGGCCTGCGCGTGCAGCGCTGCGAAGGCGCCGGCGCTGCGTGCGTCGAGATCGAGGCGGGTGAGGAGATCGGCGAGGCCGCCTTCGACCAGATCCTCGCGCAGGCCGTCGCCGCCGCCCAGCGAGGCGTATTTCAGTGCCAGCGGGTTGGCGATCGGCAGGCGCCGGCGCGCCTGCTTCAGGTCGCTGGCCAGCGCGTTGCGCAGCAGGCGCCGCACGCCGTCGACGTGGGCGGCGGCGGCCTCGTCACGGCGTTCGAACACGCGCAGCGCCACTGCATCGCCGAGGTCCACCAGGGCAGGGAACGCGGTGAGGTTGCCCTTGGAGCGCACTTCGCGCGGGATCTCCTCGAAGTCCCAGGCGGTGACGTCTTCGCGGGTGAGTTCCACGTCGGTCTTCTTCGAGAACGCCTCGCGCGCGCGGCCTTCCCACTCGGCACGCAGCGTGGCGAGGTCGCGACCGGCGGCCAGGGTGCGGCCGCTGTCGTCGTGCAGGCGGTAGCGCATCAGGAAGTGCGGCGCGAGTTCCGTCGCGGCGAATTCGCCGGCGTCGATATCCACACCGGTGGTGCGCTTCAGGAAAGCAGCCAGCGCTTTGGCCAGCGGCTCGTCGCGCGGCGCCTCGGCCTCGGCGAAGGCGCGCGCGAAATCCGGCGCAGGCACGAAGTTGCGGCGCAGCGCCTTGGGCAGGCCGCGGATCAGTTCCGCCGCCTTGTCGGCGAGCAGGCCCGGCACCAGCCATTCGCAGCGCGCGGCGGGCAGGGCGTTGAGCATCGCCAGCGGCAGGTGCAGGGTGACGCCGTCGGCATCGTCGCCGGGCACGAAGCGGTATTCGAGGCGGTAGCGCTGCGGCGCGCCTCCCGTCGGCACGATGTCCAGTGCGGCGGGAAATGCCTTGGGGTCGAGTCCCGCGCCACCCACCATCACGTCGTCCAGCGACCAGCGCAGCGCGGCCTGCTCGGCGGGGCGCGCGTGGCGATACCAGGCGTCCAGCGCGCGGCTGCTGGAAATATCCTCCGGCAGCTTGCCGCGGAAGAAGTCCACCAGCTCGTCCTCGTGGCGGATCAGGCCCTCGCGGCGCTGCTTCGCCTCGATGCCTTGCGCATCCTCCAGCACGCGCCGGTTCGCGCGCACGAAGTTGGCGCGCGCCTCGGTGTCGCCGCGCGCCAGCGCTTCGCGCAGGAAGATCTCGTGGGCCAGCGCGGGATCCTGCTTCTCGAACGTCACCGCGCGGCGCTCGACCAGGGTGAGGCCGAACAGGCTCACCTGCTCGTAGGCCACCACGCAGCCGCGTTTCCGCGACCAGTGCGCGTCGCGGCAGGATGATTTCAGCAGGTGTGCGGCCTGCTGCTCGATCCACGCCGGCTCGATGCGCGCGCACATCATCGCCCACACCTTGCCGCCCACGTCGAGGATCTGCGCGGCGAAGATCCAGTTCGGCGGAACCTTCGCCAGTGCGGAGCCGGGGAAGACCTGGAACTTGCGCTCGCGCGTGCCCTGGAAGATGCCGCGTTCGTCCTTGCGGCCCACCTGGGTGGGCAGGCCTGCCAAGAGGCTGCGGTGGACCGTCTCGAAGAGACGGGACGCCGCTGCCTCTTCGTCGATGACGCGCTCCTTGCGTTCGCTTCCTCTCCCCTGCGGGGAGAGGATTGAGGTGAGGGGCGGGTGCTCGCGGGAACGCTGATGCGAAGCGCGCTTGTTCTTGCTGCTGCCCCGCAAGCTCGGCCCCTCACCCCGACCCTCTCCCCGGAGGGGAGAGGGAGAAACAGCGTGGCCTGCCCGCAGGGGAGGGGGAGAAGTGTGGTCGAGCTTCCACCCAAGCTCCTGCACCACCAGCAGCAGCTGCCGGTGCAGCTCGCGCCACTCGCGCATGCGCATGAAGCTGAGGAAGTGCCGCGAGCACCAGTCGCGCAGTTTCGATTGCGTGAGTTCCTCGTGCGCCTTGTCGTACTCGCGCCACAGGTTCAGCACGCCGACAAAGTCGGATTTCGGGTCGGCGAACGCGGCATGCGCGGCGTCGGCCTGCTGGCGTGCGTCGGCGGGGCGCTCGCGCGGGTCCTGGATGCTGAGGAAGGCGACGACGGTGAGCAGCTCGCGCAGGGCACCGAGTTTTTCCGCTTCCACCAGCATGCGCGCCAGCTGCACATCGATCGGCAGCTTCGCCAGGGTGCGGCCGATGGCGGTGAGCGTGCGCTCTGTGTCGATGGCGCCGATCTCGGCGAGGCGGCGGTAGCCGTCGGCCACCACGCGCGGGTCGGGCGCGTCGAGGAAGGGGAAGTCGTCCACCTCGCCCAGCTTCAGCGCCAGCATGCGCAGGATCACGTTGGCCAGCGAGGAGCGCAGCAGTTCGGGATCGGTGAATTCGCTGCGCGCGGCAAAGTCCGCCTCGTCGTACAGGCGGTAGCAGATGCCGGGACCGATGCGGCCGCAGCGGCCCTTGCGCTGGTCGGCGGCGGCCTGCGAGACCGGCTCGACGTGCAGGCGTTCGAGCTGGCTGCGCTGGCTGTAGCGCTTCACGCGCGCGCTGCCGGTGTCGACCACGTAGCGGATGCGCGGCACGGTGAGCGAAGTTTCGGCCACGTTGGTCGCCAGCACCACGCGGCGCTTCGGGCCGGGCTTGAACACGCGGTCCTGGTCGGCGGCGGAGAGCCGCGCGTACAGCGGCAGGATCTCCGTCTCGCGGTACTGGCGGCGCGACAGCAGCAGGTGCGCGTCGCGGATCTCGCGCTCGCCGGGCAGGAACACCAGCGCGTCGCCCGGGCCGCCGCCGAGGCTGCGGTCGGCCATGATCTCGTCGAGCACGGCGGCGATGTGCTCGGCGCTGCCCTGCTGCATGCGCTCGCCGGTTTCGCCGACCGGCCGCCAGCGCAGTTCCACCGGATACGCGCGGCCTTCCACCGACACCACCGGCGCACCGGCGAAGTGCTCGGCGAAGCGCGCGGTGTCGATGGTGGCCGAGGTGACGATGATCTTGAGGTCGGGCCGCTTCGCGGCAAGGCGCTTCAGATAGCCGAGCAGGAAGTCGATGTTGAGGCTGCGCTCGTGCGCCTCGTCGATGATCAGCGTGTCGTAGGCCGACAACCACGGATCGCCCTGCGTCTCGGCGAGCAGGATGCCGTCGGTCATGAACTTCACCAGCGTGCGCTCGCTCACCTGGTCGGTGAAGCGCACCTGGAAGCCGACCTGGTCGCCGAGCTGGGTGCCCAGTTCCTCCGCCACGCGGCGCGCCACCGAGCGCGCGGCCAGCCGGCGCGGCTGGGTGCAGCCGATCAGTCCCGCCTCGCCGCGGCCAGCGGCGAGGCACAGCTTGGGCAGCTGCGTGGTCTTGCCCGAACCGGTTTCGCCGGCGATCACCACCACCTGGTGCTCGCGGATTAGCTTGACGATCTCGTCGGCGCGCGCCGTGATCGGCAGCGATTCGTCCAGGCGGATCGCAGGCTTCGCTGCGGCGCGTGCGCTGCGCTTAGCGGCGGAAGCCTCGATGTCCGTGGCCAGCGCGGCCAGCTTCTTCTCGTCGGGCCGTTTCGACAGCCCGCGCCAGCGTCCCAGCAGGCGGCCGAAGTCGCGGCTGGCCACGCCGTCCAGCGCCCGGCGCAGTTCGCGCAGGGAGCGGTCGGCAGCGGGTGCGGGGCGATGGCGGTTCGGGTCGTTCATGGGACCGCACATGATAGCGGCAGCGCCTGGAGTACCCGATAGCCTGCCGCTATCGCAGGCATCGCAAGGATTCATTTCACTGTCATGCGCAGGGTCGTTACTGTCACCCCATCCCACGGACACAACGAGGACTCCGCCATGCCCACGAACATCGGTATCGCCCGCAAGGACCGCGAAGCCATTGCCAAGCAGCTATCCAAGCTGCTGGCCGACACCTACTCCCTGTACCTCAAGACGCACAGCTTTCACTGGAACGTCACTGGGCCGCAGTTCAACAGCCTGCACGCGATGTTCGAGACCCAGTACAACGAGCTGTGGCTGGCCGCCGACGAGGTGGCCGAGCGCATCCGCACGCTGGACATGTTCGCACCCGGCTCGTACAGTCAGTTCGCCAAGCTCACGTCGATCAAGGAGGAGGCCGGCGTGCCGGAGTGGAAGACGATGGTGGGCCAGCTGATGGAAGGCCATGAAATCGCCGCGCACACCGCGCGCGCCGCAATCAAGCTGGCCGGCAAGGCCGGCGACGAGGGCACCGCCGACATGCTCACCGGTCGCCTGAAGGCGCACGAGAAGACCGCATGGATGCTGCGTTCGCTGCTGAAGTGATTTGCGGGAAAGCACCCCACCCCAGCCCTCCCCTGCGAGCAGGGGAGGGAGCAAAGCCAGGTACTTGCGTTCTTGTCTCCTCCCCTGCGTGCAGGAGAGGTCGGGAGGGGTTCAGCCCTTCGGTGCCGGCCCCTTCACTGCGGTGACCAGGCCGTCGGGGCGCACGTATTTCGCGAACGCCCGCTGGACTTCCGGTGCCGTCAGCGAAAGGTAGTGCTGGCCGGCGATGGTCATCGCGTCCAGCGGCTTGCCTTCCTGCGAAAGCGTGAGCAGTTGGCTGCCGATCGCGCCGAAGCTGGATTCGCCGAGCGGAATGTTGCGCAGGATGATGCCCTTGGCCTGCCTCAGCTCGGCGTCGCTCACCGGTTGCTGCTGCATCCGCCTCAGTTCCTGGATCACCAGCGCGCTGGCGGCACCGACCTTGTCCGGGTCGCAGCCGAAGGACACCTTGTAGCTGCCGCGGTGCTTGCGCGCGTCCAGGCCCACGCCCACGGTGTAGACCAGTCCATGCTTCTCGCGCAGGTCGCGGGTGAGACGTGAGGCGTAGAAGCCGCCGCCCAGCACCTGGTTGCCGAGGTTGATCGCGAAACGGGCCGGATCGTCGAAGGTAATGGCGATGGTCTGCGCCATGTCCACGCTGTCCTGCACCGCGCTTGTGTCGGGCACGCGCAGCTTGCCGGGCCGGTTCGCGGGCACGGCGGCGTAGTTGGTGTCGGGTTTCGGTCCCACGGCCTTCCAGTCGCCGAAGGCCTGCTCCACGACCTGCTTCGCTCGCGCCGGATCGACGTTGCCGACCACCGCGATGATGGTCAGGTCGGGGCGGAAGGTCTGTGCGTAATACGCCTTCACCTTGTCCAGCGTCAGCGCCATCACGTTTTGCGGCGTGGGGTGGCGCAGCGAGGGATCATTGGCCGGCAGCAGCGCCTTGCCCAGCCCGTCCTCGAGCAGGAAACCCGGCGATTGCAGCGCGCCGGCCACGGCACCCGCGACCTGCCGCTGCACCACCGCGAAGGCCTGCGCGGGCAGGGCAGGGTGCAGTTCGTTGTCGGCGAGCAGCTTCACGCCTTCGGCGAAGTGCGCGGAGGGCACCGCCAGCGAGAAGTTGGCGCCGGCGCTCTCGCGCGCGCTGATCGCATCCAGTGCCTGCTGGAACGCGAGGCGGTCCAAGTGTTCGGTGCCGAACGGGAACAGGCCGCCCAGCACTTCCGCCACGCCTTCCTCGCCCTTGGGCGCCTGCAGGTCCTGGTTGGTCTGCACGGCGCCGTAGAGTTCCACCGTGTCGCTGATCGTCTCCGGCTGCACGATCAGCTTCAGGCCATTCGGCAAGGTGTACGAAACGGGTTTCAGCGAGGACTTCGGCACCTCCAGCTTGGCGAACGCCTGCTCGGCCCAGGCCGGCAGCTGCACCGGCTTCTCGGGGCTGGAAGCGAAGCTCTCGGCGCCGCCGAAGCCTTTGCCGGCCACCGGCTTGCCGGAGCTCTCGGGCGTGAGGATCGCGGTGATCGCGTGGGCCGGATCGAAGGTCTGCTTCGCCAGCGCGTCTACCGCTGCGGGCGTCACCGCCTCGATCTCGGCCTTGATCGCGTCGGGCGATTCGGCGTTCTGGAAGGCCAGCGCATGCGACCAGGCGTTGGCAAGGCCCTCGACCGAGTTCTTCTTGAATTCGAGATCTGCGATCGCCTTGCGCTTGGCGGCCTCCATCAGCGCCGGATCGATGCCTTTGCCCGCCGCCTCGGCCAAGATGGCCTGCATCTTCGCGAGGATCGGCTGCGGGTTGCCGCCCTTGGGGAAGATGCCCACCGCCATGCCCAGGCCGGCCTGCGGCATGCTCTGGGCGAAGAAGCCGCCGAACAGCGCGGTGCCGTCGAAACGCATGCCCGCCAGAGCAGCGCGCTGCGAGCCCAGCGCGCTGCTCAGCACCAGCGCGGTGGCATAGTCTTTCGAGGTGAGTCCCGGCAGGCGGTAGCCCAGATACACCGAGCCGTAGGGGTTGTCGGTCGGCAGCTGCACCGTCTTCGCGGTCACCGGCTTGAACGCGAACGTGGGCCGTGCCGGCAGCGCCTTGCGCGCGATGCCGCCGAACTCCTGCTTCACCTTCGCCAGCGTGGTGGCGGGGTCGACGTCGCCTGCGATCACCAGGATCGCGTTGTTCGGCGCGTACCAGGTGTCGTGGAAGTTCTTCAGCATCGCGGCCGTGGTCTTGTCGAACGACTCGCGCGTGCCCAGCGGCGTGTGCGCGTAGGGCGTGCCGGCGAACATCTGCTCCAGCAGCTGCGAGTAGAACTTGAAGTCGGGGCTGGAGAGGTCGCGCGAGACTTCCTGCGAGATCGCGCCGCGCTCCTTGTCCCATTCCTTCGCGTCCATGTCCACGCCGCGCATGCGCAGGCTCTGCACGTGCAGCGCCACGTCCAGGTCCTGCGCGGGCGCCAGGAAGTAGTACTGCGTCACGTCTTGCGTGGTGTCGGCGTTGAACGCGCCGCCCATGTTCGCCGCGATCGCCGCGAGCTGGTCCTTGCTGAGGCCAGGGCTGCCGCGGAACATCATGTGCTCCACCGCGTGCGCGGTGCCGGGGAAGCCCGCGGGCACCTCGTCGGAACCGGCGAGGTAGTTCATCTCCGTGGTCACCACCGGCGCCAGCGTGTCGCGCACGATCACCACGCGCAGGCCGTTGTCGAGGGTGGCGCGGGTGACGTCGGTGTCGCCGGTCGCCGCGATCGCGCAGGTGGTCGCCAAAGCCAGGCCGATTGTCGCGGCCAATCGCAGTGCTCGCTTCTTCATCGTTCGATCCTTGTGCAGTCGACAAAAGCGGGCGCGAATCCCGCGTCACCAAGGCTTGCATGCAGGTTCAGCTGCGCCGCGTGGAAGCTGCGTGGATGACAGCGCGGATGGACGTTCGGAAGCGACATTGCACCGGCATTTTCGGCGCCAACGCCGGCCACAGCTGGCTCAGTCCGGTCCGACGATCCCCCAAACAGCCGTCAGCGAAGCGGTTGACTCGCCTGCACGATTGCCATCGGTGGCGAGGAAGCGTAGCGGACGACACGGCGAAAGTGCTTGCGGCCTGCGGCATGGCGATGCCTGCATCGGGTTCGGTGCGCGGAAGCCTGCAGCCATCTGCCTGCGAATCGGCTCAAGTGCGTTCGGCCACGCGCAGCAAGTGGTATCTCCCCAATGATTGCTGCCGGTTGGTGTCGAGCATGACCTACGGCCGGGTGCCGTCGCCCGAGCGAAGCCTGTGCAAGACTTGAACCCTTGCCCGCCACCCGTATGAGGAATTGCCATGGTGACCCGTCGCCGCATGCTGCAAGGTGCTGGAGCGCTGGCCTTGTTGTCGCCCCTCGGCAAGGGCTTCGGCCACGACCAGGCCAAGGGCGCGGCGCAAGTTGCGCAGCAGGAGCACGCCAAGCCCACGGGCGACGACTACGTCCCGGTCACCGATCCGCTGGTGAAGGCGAAGCTGGCGCAGTGGTCGGACTGGAAGTTCGGGCTCATCCTGCACTGGGGTATCTACAGCGTGCTCGGCATCGTCGAGTCGTGGACGCTGTGTTCGGAGGACTGGATCAAGCGCCCCGGCGGCGTCGGCTACGTGGAATGGAAGCAACGCTACGAACATCTGCGCACGCAGTTTAATCCGGTGAAGTTCGATCCCGCGCAGTGGGCGGAGGCTGCGCACGCCGCCGGCATGCGCTACCTGGTGTTCACCACCAAGCACCATGACGGCTTCTGCATGTTCGACACGGCGCAGACCGACTACCGCGTCACCGCGCCCGACGTGCCGTTCCACGCCAATCCGCGCGCCAACATCGCCAAGGCGGTGTTCGATGCGTTCCGCCGGCGCGATTTCGGCATCGGTGCGTATTTCTCCAAGGCCGACTGGCACCACCCGGATTACTGGTCGCCGCTCTGGGCCACGCCGGACCGCAACAACAACTACGACGTGCACAAGTATCCGGAGATGTGGAAGCGCTTCGTCGATTTCACGCACGCGCAGATCAATGAGCTCACCACGCAGTACGGCCGTGTCGACCTGATGTGGCTGGACGCGGGCTGGGTGAACGCGCACGCGCATCCCGACGCGAAGGCGCATGGCATGGAAGTGCCTTGGGCGCAGGACATCGATATGCCAGGTCTGGCTGCCATCGCGCGCCGCAACCAGCCAGGCATCGTGCTGGTCGACCGCGATGTCAGCGGTCCCTATGAGAACTACCGCACGCCCGAGCAGACCGTGCCCGACAAGCCGTTGCCGTACCCATGGGAAACCTGCATGACGATGGGCGGCTCCTGGTCGTGGAGCCCGCACGACAGGTACAAGTCCCCGCGCGAACTGGTGCACACCCTGGTCGGCATCGTGGCCAAGGGCGGCAACCTGCTGCTGGGCGTCGGTCCGCAACCCGACGGCGAGTTGCCTGCGGAGGCGCTGGAGCGCCTGCGGGCGATCGGTGCGTGGATGCAGGTCAACGGTTCGGCGGTCCACGGCAGCCGGGCCATCGCGCCCTATGGCGAAGGCCAGTTCCGTTTCACGCAGGGCAAGGATGGCAGCGTCAACGCGATCTGGCTGGCCGGCGAGGGCGAGCAGGGGCCGCCGGCCAGCCTCGTGCTGCGTGCGTTCCGACCGGCGCCAGGCGCGCGCCTGCAGGTGCTGGGCGCGGACGGCGAGCTGGCGTGGCGTCAGCGCGGCGACGGTGTCCACGTCGACTTGTCGGACGCGGTACGCCGGAAGCTGACTGGTGCGCTGGCATGGACGCTGCGCATTTCGGCCGTGCATGCCTGATCCTTGGCAGCTCGTTTTTCTCCGGCATGGCGCGGTCGGCGCGGTTCGGCCTGACCTTGCGCTGACCACTGCCGGCGGTGTTTATTGAGGCGGGGGGCACGCATTGGTTAAGCTCACGCGGCTTGATCCGCCTCTGGAGAGGCACCCGCGGGGACTTTCTTGAGCGCCGACCCTTCCACCCAACGCCGTCCTTCGCTGTTTGCCGCCGTGCTGCTGGCCCTCGTGGTGGCCGCGCTGAACATCGGCCTGTGGTGGTGGGGCAACCGCCCGCACGGCCCCGAGGACTGGCATGGCCAGATCGGTGGCTTCGCGCTGGAGCCGTACCAGCGCTACCAGGATCCGCTGAAGAACAAGTTCCCCAGCGACGAGCAGATCGACGGCGACCTCAGGCTGGTGCGCCAGTACAGCTCCAACATCCGCACCTACTCGATGCTGCAGACCCCGCAGGTTCCGCGTCTGGCGGAGCGCGAGGGCCTGAAGGTGCTGGCCGGTGCGTGGATCGACACGCGGCTGGACAACAACGACAAGGAGATCGCCGCGCTGATCGCGCAGGCGCGGCGCTATCCCGGCACCATCAACCGGGTGCTGGTGGGCAACGAGGTGCTGTTCCGCAACAACGTGTCGCCAGAGCAGCTGATGGCCTACCTGGACCGGGTGCGCGCCTCGCTGCACCAGCCGGTGTCCACTGCCGAACCGGACTACATCTGGGTGAAGTACTCCGAGCTGGCCCAGCACGTGGATTTCATCACCGTGCACCTGTTCCCGTACTGGAACGGCATCCCGCGCAAGGACGCCATCGGCGCCGCGCTGGGCAGCTACGAGAACCTGCAGCGGCTGTTCCCGAACAAGCACATCGTGATCGGCGAGATCGGCTGGCCGTCCAACGGCGACCGCCACGAGTACGCCTATCCGTCGGTGTCCGACGAGGCGATCTTCCTGCGCCAGTGGTTCAACGTGGCCAGGCAGCTGCACCTGGACTACTACGTGATGGAGGCGTTCGACCAGCCGTGGAAGGAGCAGCTCTCGGGCCGCACCGAGGCGTACTGGGGCATGTTCAACGCCGACCGCCAGTTGAAGTTCCCGTTCACCGGCCCGGTGACCGAGGACACCGTCTGGCCGTGGAAGGCGCTGGCGGCGAGCCTGCTGGCGCTGCTGCCGATGATCTGGTTCGCACGGCGCTTCACGCGCTTCAGGCTGACTGGGCGCTTCTTCTTCTGCGCGCTGATCCAGCTCGCCTGCGGGCTGATCGTGTGGTCGGCCACGCTGCCGTTCCAGTTCTACCTGAGCTGGGTGGACTGGACCATGCTGGTGCTGCTGTTCCCCGCGCAGCTCGCGATCCTTGCCATCCTGCTGATCAACGGCTTCGAGTTCACCGAGGTGCTGTGGCGGCGAAAGTGGGTCCGCGAGGCGGGCATGCTGCGCCCGGATATCCCGGAGAAGCAGCCGTTCGTCTCCATCCACCTGGCCTGCTACAACGAGCCGCCGGAGATGGTGCAGGTCACGCTGGATTCGCTGGCCGAGCTGGACTACGCCAACTTCGAAGTGCTGGTGATCGACAACAACACCAAGGACCCTGCGGTGTGGGGTCCGGTGAAGGAATACTGCGAGAAGCTGGGCAAGCGCTTCCGCTTCTTCCACCTGGAGCCGTGGCCCGGCTTCAAGGCCGGAGCGCTGAACTTCGGCCTGAAGGAGACCGCGCCGGAAGCCGACGTGGTGGCGGTGATCGACGCCGACTACGTGGTGCGGCCGGACTGGTTGGCCACGCTCACCGGCCACTTCCACGACCCCAAGGTGGCCGTGGTGCAGTGCCCGCAGGCGCACCGCGATTTCGAGCACAACCGTTTCCGCCGCATGACCGCGTGGGAGTTCGACGGCTTTTTCCGCATCGGCATGCACCACAGGAACGAGCGCAACGCGATCATCCAGCACGGCACCATGACCATGGTTCGCCGCTCGGCGCTGGAAGGCACCGGCGGCTGGTCGGAGTGGACGATCTGCGAGGACGCCGAGCTGGGCCTGCGCCTGATGCACGCCGGCTACGAGCTGGTCTACGCCGACGAACTGATGGGCAAGGGCCTCACTCCGGCGGACTTCAAGGCCTACAAGAGCCAGCGCTACCGCTGGGCCTTCGGCGCCATGCAGATCCTCAAGGGCCGCTGGCACTGGATGACGCAGAAGGGGCCGCTCTCGGCCGGCCAGCGCTTCCACTTCCTCACCGGCTGGTTCAGCTGGTTCGCCGACGCGCTGCACCTGATCTTCACCCTGATGGCGCTGTTCTGGACCGCGGGCATGGTGGCGTTCCCGCAGTACTTCACCTTGCCGATGCAGCTGTTCCTGATCCCGGTGATCGGCTTCTTCTTCGCCAAGGCGATCTTCGGCATCGTGCTGTACCGCGCCCGCGTGCCCTGCGGCTGGTACGACACGCTGATGGCCTCGCTGGCCAGCATGGGCCTGTCGCACGCCATCGCGCGCGGCATCCTGCACGGCCTCACCCGCCAGAAGACCTCGTTCGTGGTGACCGCGAAGAGCCGGCGCATGGGTGGCAGCAGCTTCGCGGCGTTCGCCCCGGTGCGCGAGGAACTGCTGATGGCGATCGCACTGGTGCTGTGCATCGTGGGCATGGCGATGGGCTACGGCACGCATTACATCGAAAGCACCTTGTGGATGTTCATCCTGGCCGCACAGTCGATTCCGTACGTGTCTGCCGTGGTCGGTGCCTGGATCGCGCACACCGCGGGGGACAAGGCGGGCTGATCCCGGCGTCGCCTTGGCGATGCCGGAAAACCAGGCACGGCGCTTTTCCGCTCCACGCCGACCACCCTTTGCCACCGGTGCGTTCCGTAGGTCGGGCGTAGGTCGGGCCTCAGCCCGACGCTCCCGGCACGCCGCGCCAGTCGGGATGAATCCAGACCCACGGATTCGGCCCAGAGGCCTGCCGCCCCGGATAACGCCCCATTCGTTCATATCCGCGCCGGGTAGCACGCCCTATCATCACGTGCCTATGACCGTCCTGACCCCGCCCCGGCCGTGCTGACCCGCCTCCGTTCGTTCGCGCGCGCCTGCTGGCCGTGGCTGCGCATTCCGTTCTGGATCGGCCTGGGCCTGCTGGTCGGTTTCGTGCTGCCGTACACGCTGGTGCTGAACAAGCGCGTGCAGGAGCGCTTCAACGACCTGGTGTTCGCAGTGCCCACCCGCGTGTTCGCGCGGCCGCTGCCGCTGGCGGCGGGCGAGCCGATGACACCGGCGGCGCTGCAGCTGGAACTCACCTTCGCCGGCTACAGCGAGGACGGCCATGGCCAGGTGCCCGGCAGCTGGGCGAGGCAGGGCAGCCGCTACACGATCTCCTCGCGCGGCTATGCCGGGCCGGAGGGCGGCGAGCTGCCCAAGCGCATCGAGGTGCGCCTGGGCAGCGGCACGGTCGCCTCGGTGCGCGACCTCGCCACCGGCAAGGCCATCGATCTCACCCACCTTGATCCTGCGCGCATCGCTACCGTGTACGGCGCCGAACAGGTCGACCGGCGCATCGTGCGCCTGGCCGACCTGCCGCCGCTGCTGGTCAGCGGCCTGCAGGCGGTGGAAGACCGCACTTTCAAGCACAACATCGGCATCGACTTCAGCGGGATCCTGCGCGCCGCGTTCGCCAACCTGCGCGCCGGCCGCACCGTGCAGGGCGCCTCCACGCTGACCCAGCAGCTGGTGCGCAACCTGTACCTCACCCGCCAGCAGACCTTCACCCGCAAGATCAACGAAGCGCTGATGTCGCTGCTGCTGGAGCTGCATTACAGCAAGGACCGCATCCTGGAGGCCTACGTCAACGAGGTCTTCCTGGGCCAGCAGGGCGGGCAGGCGGTGCACGGCTTCGCGGCCGCCGCGGAGTTCTACTACGGCCGCCCGCTGCGCGACCTGCGCCCGCAGGAGGTCGCGATGCTGGTGGGCCTGGTGAAGGGGCCGAGCTACTACGACCCGCGCCGCTATCCCGACCGTGCGCTGGCGCGCCGCAACCTGGTGCTGCAGGAGTTCGTCGATACTGGCCTGCTTTCGGCGGCGCAGGCCAAGGTCGCGCAGGCCACGCCGCTGGATGTGATCAGGAACGGCCAGCTGCCGCACAACCGTTTCCCCGCCTTCATGCAGCTGGTGCGCCAGCAGATCACCAGCGATTTCGACGAGGACACGCTGCGCGCGGGCAACCTGTCGATCTTCACCACGCTGGATCCGGCTGCGCAGCTCTATACCGAGCAGGCCATCGACACCACGATGAAGGAGCTGGGCAAGCGCGCCGATCCGCTGCAGGCGGCCGGCGTGGTCACCGACGCGCATGACGGCAGCGTGCTGGCGGTGGTGGGCAGCAAGATCCCCGGAGACCAGGGCTTCAACCGTGCGCTGGATTCGCAGCGGCCGATCGGCTCCACCATCAAGCCCTTCGTCTACCTGGTGGCGCTGACCGATCCCTCGCGCTGGAATCTCGCCACCGCGCTGGACGACAGCCCGATCAGCATGCGCATGCAGAATGGCACGCTGTGGGAGCCGCACAACGACGACAACCAGAGCCACGGCATGGTGCCGATGGTCGATGCGCTGGCGAAGTCGTGGAACCTCGCCAGCATACGCCTCGGCCTCGCCGTGGGCTTGCCGCGCATCCGTGGGTTCCTGCAGTCCTTCGGGCTCACCGACGTCAACTCCGGCCCCTCGCTGCTGATCGGCGCGCTGGATCTCTCGCCGCTGCAGGTGGCGCAGATGTACGAATACATCGCCTCCGACGGCCATGCGCTGCCGCTGCTCGCGGTGCGCGGCGTGGTGGACGGCAACGGCCACACCATCAAGCGCTACGAGGTGCAGGCCGGCAAGGGTGAATACCAGGAGGCGGTGCGCCTGGTGACCTGGGCGATGCAGCAGGTCGCCACCTACGGCACCGCGAGCTCGCTCGGCAGTTCCAGCCTGGCTTCGCTGCACGTCGCGGGCAAGACCGGCACCAGCAACGACCTGCGCGACGGCTGGTTCGCCGGCTTCACCGGCGAGCACCTCGGCGTGTTCTGGATGGGCCGCGACGACAACAAGCCCGCCCACCTGTTCGGCGCCACCGGCGCGTTGCGCGTGTGGCGCAACCTGTTCGCCAAGCTGCCCACCCGGCCGCTGTCCGCCGCGCCGGGCGACGGCCTGCAGATGGCCTGGATCAACCCTGCCGACGGCAAGCCCACCGAGTCGCAGTGTTCGGGCGCGAAACAGGTGCCGGTGGTGGCCGGCTCGCTGTCCGGCGATGTCGAAGGCTGCGGTTTCTGGCAGAGCCTGTTCGGCGGCGGTCCGGCGACTTCGTCCAGCTCCAGCGGCGGCGGCCCGTCCAGCCCGGGTGTGACGGCCGCTGTCGACCATCCCATCCCCAGCGGAAACTGACATGTCCCTCGTTCGTCGCTCCCTGCGCGCATGGTCCCTGCCGTTGATGGTGGCCCTGCTGACAGCCTGCACCACGCCGGCACCGGTCGAATCGCCGAAGCGGTCCGCCCTGTCGCCTGCCGCCATGGTCGCGGCGATCCGCGCCGCCGGCGAGCGCGAGCAGTCCGTGATCGCGGTGCAGCCGCTGGCCGACCCGGGCATCAATGCCTGGCAGCAGGCCGCCCGAGCCGACAGCGACACCGGCCATTACGACGCGGCGGCGGCCAAGCTTGACCAGGCGCTCAAGCACAGCCCCGATTCGCCCGAGCTGCTGCAGGATCGCGCCGAGGTGGCGGTGTACCAGCACGACTACGCGCTGGCGCAGAAACTGGCCCAGCAATCGTGGACGCTGGGCCCCAAGCTCGGCCCGCTGTGCGCGCGCAACTGGGAAACCATCGCCCAGCTGCGCCAGGAAGCCGGAGACGATGCCGGTGCCGCCACCGCGCAGAAGTGGGTGGCGAAGTGCCACGTGCAGGGCGTCAACCGGTACTGAGCCAAGAGCCGTGGCCTAGCTGCTGCGGGAGGCCTTGCAGGCCCAGCCCGTGGCCATTGCCCCGCATGACGGCCGCCATTTCAATTTTCCGCCTCTCGAACGTCTGACTACTTGAGACGGGTCGGTTTGCGTCGCTGTGGCTGTCGATGGTCCGGGTATCCCGGGCTGTCGCCGTCGCCCGTGACGTTCCGGAACGGAGCAGGTGCGCCCGTGGGACACGCTGCCGACCCGATGGTTGGAGTGGTATGCATGTCTTGTACCGCAAGCATGCAGGTCTGCGTCGGGAGGGCGCTTTTCCGGCAGCCCGGCGGTGCCCCCGCGCCGTCGGGTTGCCGGAGGACTTTCACCGCGCCCTGCTGTCGTGCGGCTGGTGCGAGGCCGGCTTGCCGCGGGCAGCGGCTCAGAACTTCGCTGCGATCCGCCACTCGCTGCGCAGCACGGCGGCATAGCGTCCACCGTCGCCGAAACGTCCGCCGGTGGCGTCCTGCACGGCCTGGATACGCGCCATGCGCGCGGTGAGGCCGGGGCGTCGCACCGCTTCCCCGATCACCTGCCAGCATCCCGGTGCGGTCTCCTGCAGCACGACAAAACCGGGGCGTTCCTGCGGTGTGACAGGTTTAACCGGGGACATGCTGGCTCCTGCATGCGTCGCGTGGGGCACCAAGCGTGCGACGAGCGGCATGCACAGGCAAGCAGTCTTGTCTGCGCGCCACGCATTTGCAGCCGCTGCCGCTGCGGCGATACTGGCAAGGATGATCGACCACGACGATATCGACGCTGCCACGCTGCTCGGCCCCGATGGCCCGTTCGCGCGCGAGCTGCCGAACTTCGCGCCGCGCGCCGCGCAGCAGGCAATGGCGACGGCGGTGGCGCAGGCCATCGCCGGGCGCGAGACGCTGATTGCCGAGGCCGGCACCGGCACCGGCAAGACCTATGCCTACCTGGTGCCCGCGCTGCTCTCGGGCGAGCGGGTGATCGTCTCCACCGGCACCAAGGCGCTGCAGGACCAGCTGTATTTCCGCGACCTGCCGAAAGTGGTCTCCGTGCTCGGCACGCGGCTGAAGACGGCGCTGCTGAAGGGGCGCGCGAATTACCTCTGCCTGTACCGCCTCGACCAGGCCGTGCGCGAAGGCGCGAGCTTCGACAAGCCGCAGGCGGCGCAGCTCGCGACGATCCGCGCCTGGTCGGCGCGTACACGCCGCGGCGACCGCATGGAGCTGGCCGAGGTGCCGGAAGAATCGCCGCTGTGGCCCCGCGTCACTTCCACGCCGGAGAACTGCCTCGGCGTGGAGTGCCCGTTCTACGATGATTGCCACGTGGTGAAGGCGCGCCGCGAGGCGCAGGAGGCGCAGCTGGTGGTGGTCAACCATCACCTGCTGTTCGCCGAC